>NZ_FMUD01000015.1:0-125206 GCF_900100825.1 Agrobacterium sp. DSM 25558
ATCATAGTCACCACCAACCTGGCCTTCGGCGAGTGGCCTGCCGTGTTTGGCGACGCAAAGATGACCGCCGCTCTGCTCGACAGGCTCACACACCACTGCGAGATCGTCGAAACCGGAAATGAATCATGGCGCTTTAAGAACCGCTCTCAAAGCTAAAGCCGAAAAGACAAACAATCCGCGCCCGCAGGCCCTGCGCTAGATTGAAAGCTCCAGGCCTACGCGCGCTGACCCTATGCAACCAGAGGCAGGGGTCCCTCTTGGGAGCCGATAGGGGGTCCCGTTACCAAGCCGATTGACAGCCGTAACCAACGGAACCGGGACAGATGAGGGACAGATCGGTATGCATTTGTCGTTTTCGACGTGTGATGTAAACTACTGATCTGACGCTTGAAACCTCTCCTTGCGATAGCAGAAAAAGACTTATTATCGACCATGAAAACCACGATTGACCATATCCCACCGCAAAAACAGCAGCAGCTTTCCAAAGCTCTGGAGATCCTTCACGAGGAGTTCGAAGACGCGTTGAAGGACGCGACAGCGGACTTCAAGAAGCGCGGACGGATACTGAAAATCATCCTGTTCGGCTCCTATGCCAGAGGGACTTTCGTCGATGAACCCTTCACATCGAAGGGGTACAGGTCCGACTTTGACATTCTCGTCATCGTCAACAATCGCAAGCTTACCGATTTTGCTGAATATTGGTATAAGGCTGCAGACAGGCTGATACGCAGCAAGGAAATTGAATTACCGGTTCAGTTCATCGTGCATTCGCTGCGGGAGGTAAACACGTCTTTGAAGGAAGGTCATCATTTCTTCTCGGACATTCGCAAGGAAGGTATTGTTCTTTACGAACTAAATGACGAACCGCTTGCCGAACCAACGCAACTCGACCCAAGCGAACGGCTGAGGTTGGCGAGAGAGCATTTCGAGCAGCGTTTTAAAGCCGCCAACAATTTTGCGACACTGTCCAAGCAAGCGTTGCAGACTGGTATGATGAACGAAGCAGCGTTTCTCATGCATCAATCGCTTGAACAAGCCTATGCCAGTGTTCTTCTTACGCTAACAAACTACGCGCCAGCCTCCCACAATCTTAAAATCTTGCGATCTTTTGCAGAGGAACAGGACCGCCGCCTGGCGAACGCATTCCCTCGTGAGCACCACCGGGAACGTGCCGCGTTCAACACTATCAACGAAGCTTATGTGAAAGCTCGCTACTCAAACCATTACAAGATCACGGATGAAGCGCTTCACTGGCTTGGCGAGCGAACGGCAGTGTTGCTGGCTCTGGTGAAAATTGTTTGTTCCGATCATATCTCAGCATTGCAGCAGCAAGTTGATATGACGACTTGAGCAAAATGTTCCATAACATACATTATGCGATCCGTTATTGTAGCCGCAAAGTTAAAGTGTCCTGTTTCTGCAAAGTTGGAATGTCACACTCCCCGGGTTTGATTGACACCTGGGAGATTGCAGATGGGACTGATTACGATGAGCGAGCGCGATTTGCTGCGGATCGAGGTTTTGTCGAAAGTCATCGCCGGTCGAATGACGATGGTATCAGCGGCACATGTACTTGCCCTGAGTGAGCGTCAGGTTCGCCGGCTGCTGGATCGGATCCGAACTGGTGGTGCGGCGTCGATCCGGCACAAGGCCATTGGTCGACCGTCGAACAACCGGATCAATGATGGTATTCGCGACTACGCTGTGGCGCTCTTTCGGGAGAGTTATGCGGATTTCGGACCGACCCTGGCGACCGAGAAGCTTGCCGAGCGTGATGGCCTGCAGGTTTCGCGTGAGACGGTTCGCAACTGGATGGTCGATGCTGGACTTTGGTTGTCGCGCAAGCAGCGGCGGACGTTTCACCAGCCGCGACTTCGACGTGAGGCCTATGGCGAGCTGGTGCAGATTGATGGTTCTGAGCACCGTTGGTTTGAGGATCGCGGGCCAGCGTGTTCGTTGCTGGTGTTCGTCGACGACGCGACCGGCAGGTTGATGCAGCTGCGTTTTGTGCGTTCCGAGAGCGCCTTCACCTACTTCGAGGCACTGGCGTTTTATCTCAAGCGTCACGGCGCGCCGATTGCCTTCTATTCCGACAAGCATTCGGTGTTCCGGGTGGCAAAGAAGGACGCCAAAGGTGGCCAGGGAATGACCCAGTTCGGGCGGGCGCTGTGTGAGTTAAATATCGAGATTCTCTGTGCAAATTCCAGCCAGGCGAAAGGCCGTGTGGAACGGATGAACCGAACATTGCAGGATCGGCTGGTCAAGGAGTTGCGATTGGCTGGCATCGACACGATGGACGCCGGTAATGCATTTTTGCCTGACTTCATGGACGATTATAACGCACGATTTGCGGTCGTCCCTGCCCGATCTGATGACCTGCACCGACCGGTGAATCTCGCACCGGATCGCTTATCCGATATCCTTTGCAAGCGTGAACAGCGTTATGTTGGATCACAGCTGACATTCTCCTATGAACGCAAACGCATCATGCTGGAGGAGACTGACGTCACGCGCGGCCTTGTTGGCAAATATGTTGAGACCTATGCCTATACGGATGGTCGACTGGACGTGCGCTGGAAGGGGTATTCCCTGCCCTACACGGTGTTCGACAAGGATCAACGCGTGACGCATGCGGCGATCACCGAGAACAAGCGGCTTGGAGATATTCTGGCCTATATCAAAGAGCGCCAGGACGAGCGCCCCGCGCCTGAGGTCAAGAGCAGCAGCGATAAAAATGGCTACATCAAACGCGCTCGTGGACCCGGTCGTCGGAAAGACTTCACGAACGATCCGGCCGTCATTGCACGGCGACGGAAAGCGTTGTCGCAGCAGCAAGCGGCGGAGTGAAGAGTTCTAGAGCTCAGCCGAAAGGGTGTTTCATCACCCGCCCCCGCCCTCTCCTTGCAATCGGAGAGCTGGTTCGGTCGGGGGCTGATCCGCGGTGTCAGTGCGGCATGTCTGAATAGCCGAGACGCCTCAATTGGACATTTCTACTTTGCACAGCGGCGGACATTTCAACTCCTCTGCCACAGTTATTGTAGCCGGGTACATTCTATTTCCAAGTGCGACATGCCAATGATTTCAATGGCTTCACTTTGGAGATTTTGTGATGTCTGGATGTTATCAGCAACTGACCCTCGTCGATCGTCGTCTTCTTCATCGCTTCGTAGAGCAGAAACTAGCTGTCAACGAAATGGCCCGTCGGCTAGGACGCCATCGTTCGACGATCTATCGCGAAATTCGGCGTAATACCTTTCATGACAACGAACTGCCTGAGTACACCGGCTATTTTGGTACGATCGCTGACGAGTTGGCTCGCGAGCGGCGGCGACGTTTGCGCAAGCTGCGACGCCATCCAGATCTTCGTGCTGAAGTCATCAGTCAATTGGAGGCTCGGTGGTCGCCCGAACAGATCGCCGGACGCCTGCTGTCAGAAGGAATAAGCCCCGTTCGCGTGTCTGCCGAGACGATCTATCGGTTCATCTATAGCAAGGAAGATTACGAACTCGGTCTCTATAGATACCTGCCGGAAGCGCGCCGCAAACGTCGCCCACTAGGGTCAAGAAAGCCTCGCGACGGTGCATTCCCCGCGAGCCATCGCATCTCGCAAAGGCCTGATTTTATTGGAAACAGATCCCGGTTTGGGCACTGGGAGGGTGACCTCATTATCTTCGAGCGTCCGTTTGGGCATGCCAATGTGACGTCACTTATTGAGCGCAAGAGCCGCTATACGGTGCTTATCAAAAACCCCAGCCGACATTCGCGACCGATCATGGACAAGATCGTGCGCGCCTTCTCGTCCCTGCCCGCATTCGCACGTCAGAGCTTTACGTTCGATCGTGGCACAGAGTTTGCAGCATTCCGGGCTCTGGAAGATGGGATCGGCGCACGAAGCTGGTTCTGTGATCCAAGCGCCCCTTGGCAAAAAGGTGCGGTGGAAAACGCCAACAAACGCATTCGCCGCTTCTTGCCGTCTAACACCGACCTCAGCCAGATGTCACAGGCAACTTTGAACCAGGTCGCTCGCATCCTCAACAACCAGCCCAGAAAGTGCCTGGGTTACAGGACACCAACCGAAGCGTTCATGGCACATTTGCAAGGAGAGCTCTGATCCCCTACCCTCAAAAACAGGCATGATGCAGTTGGGCAAGATTTTCCAAACAATGAGTTGTACCGATGCTATCACCTATTGAAAAGGCGTGCCTGCTCTGGATCTCGCAAGGCAAAAGTGTGCGCGATATCGCGCGGCTTGCCGGTCGACGGGTGACGGAAATCGAATTACATATTTCGGACGCCTGTGCTTCACTCGGCGCATTATCATTAACTGACGCCGTTGAGAGGGCAAAGTTGTCGCACGAAGTTCCGAAAAGTAGAGGTCAGGGCGGGACGAAGTCGCCCAAGGCGGTCGACGTCGAAGTCGGAGCCCGGATTCGTTCGCAGCGCCGAGCAAACGGGCTGAGCCAAACCACCGTCGCGCGTGCGCTTGGCATAACATTTCAGCAAGTCCAAAAATATGAAAACGGCACGAACCGGGTCGGAGCGAGTCGCCTTCAAAATCTTGCGAATGTACTTGGGGTTCCAGTGGGGTTCTTTTTTGATGGCAATTCAAGGCAAGCGATGGAGTCAGAAATGCAAACTGACCTGCCCGCGGCCAACGACCTCACCGCATTTCTTCAATCGGCGGAAGGCAGAGAGCTGAATGCCGCATTTTCCAAGTTGAAGTCCCCAAATGTCCGCAAGCGTGTTGTCGTTTTGGTCAAAGCAATCGCCTCGTCTTTTCCGGAGGAAGCCTCTGAAACGAAATAGAGTCGCCCTTTCCCCGCAGGCGTAGGTGAGGCAGCCGATGAATAACCTTGAGAACTGTGCCATGAACGATACCGGCCGTCTTTCAGCGTCGCTGACCCTGCTCCAGTCGATCGACAATTCCGATCAGTTGGAAAACGTATTGCTGCAGATCTGTAGGCTCTTCAGCCTCAAGCACATGACATTCCTGGTCGTTCGCGCAGGAGCCGCACCCACGCAATATCCCTACTATTGCACCACCTATCCGAAACCCTGGACAGAAGCTTATGTCGCAGGGAATTTCTTCGACACGGACCCGGTTATCGAAATTTTAGGATGGAGCAGGCTTCCCGTTGACTGGTCGTCACTGGACTCAGGACGAGCCCGCCAGTTTTTTGAAGACGCTCGTCTAAGCGACGTTGGCTCTCATGGGATGACTATACCACTACGGGGTCCACAGGGGGAACGCTGTCTGTTCTCGGTGTCATCGGATCATTCTTGTGCCGACTGGTCCATACTAAAATCAAATAGCACTCGTGAGCTCTCCATCATTTCGCATCTGCTCCATGAAAAGGTGCTTTCGGAACTCGATCTCCCAACTCGTCGGTCTTGGCGGGCGCTATCGCCGCGAGAAAGACAATGTCTCGAGCATATCGCCAGCGGGCTCATCCCAAAACAGATCGCTGCAAAACTCTCGATCTCGGAAAGTTCGGTGCGGCTCTATCTCCGCTCTGCGCGGCGAAAGCTCGATGCAAAGACAAGTCATCAGGCCGTGGCGAGGGCGAGTTTTTGCGAGATGATCAAAATCTAGGAATCGATGGTGCGAATCCCTGCAAATTTCTCGTCAACCTGACGAATTCGATAGATTGCTACAGGTTCCGCGGGGTCCAATCATAGCGTGGGAGCAAGTAGGCCGTCGCGGTGCGGCACCACGTGTTCAGAGCAATCCAGAACGATTCTTGCCAAGCGAACGAAAAGGAACGAGTCATGGTTTCCATGCATGTCATCGAGCATTGGAGAAATGCACCGCGGTTGACCTCACTTGCGGAATTTTTCGAGCGGACTGCGAGTGGACTGGGAGGGGCACCTGATCGTGCTGTTCCAACCGTCGACCTGGGCCTCCTGGATTTCGATCTCGAATGCGCTGTCTTTTCCGACACGCACCGTCGGTTATGGGGGCCGTTTGACAAGCACTACTTCGCAAGCATCCCCTATCGGTTGGAAGAGGAATGTCGGATCGGATCGTCACTTCTAGCGTTCGGCCTACGAAACTGGGCCAGGACGCGAGCGCCAACCAAAATCTACACTCTTGGCACCGGCACGGGCTGCCTTGCCCGCACGCTCGCGACGCTCGGGGGTGGACGTATCGAAACATTGTGCTGTAGCCCGACCGAAGCCAATCGAACAGCATTCTATGCAAAACGTAGCAGCCCGAATGCGCATTTCTTTCACGGACCGTTCTTCGATCTTGATGATGAAAGATACGCGGCCGATCCTCAACTGCAGCAGTTCCAGGACGGGTTTGACATCCTTATGGAGGATACGACCTTTCAGATGTACGATCGTGACCGTCTAAGCCAACTCGATTTTATAACGCCGCGCCTGCGGCCCGGTGGTCTCCTCGTTCAGGTACAGAAGCTCGCCAACCGCGATGTCGAGCTCTACCAAGAGAGTGAACGGCAGAAGGACGACCTATTCAAATCCAGGTATTTCTCGCCGACCAAAATCTCGGACAAAAGAGATGAGGTCCTCAATACGATGGACAATCTGCAGGTAGATCTGGAGACGACAACTGCGGCGCTCGGCACCTACTTTCGTTACTCGGTTGCGATCTGGAACAGCGGAAATTTTTATACAATCGTTTCGTCCAATGCGCGCCAGGCGATCCTTGATTTTGTTTCTCTCTTAATCGAGCCTGCTATTCCCCCCGCCTATTGTCATCATTCCCTTCCTGCCGTTTTGAATGATACGGAGGCACAACCCCTTGCAACAGCACTAAAATGGCGATCATCCCATCCGATGACGGAGGCCCTGCCCCGGCTTCTCACCTCTTGAATTGAGGGCGTGATGTCTTTGACGCCTTCGCCCCATTGCAGTCCCAACGACATTCGGCGCGCGTTGACGATCCTAATGCCGTCGATCGAGCCATATTGGAAAATGCCGCTGAAGAACTATGCCGCTGCGGCTTACGATTTTCGGCGGCAAACGACATCAAATGCTGCTCGCTACCAAGCGATGCGACTTGTGCAAACGATGGTGGAGCGGGCTGCGCAAACGGCGGGTTATGGTCCGGATGATGCCAGAAGCGCCAGCCTTGAGTTGACCGCCTCCCCTGTCTTGCAGACCGGCCCACATTGTCTTTTGCTTTTCGAGCCAGACGCTTTTTACACCCACCTCTTCAGCCTAATGGGATTGCAGTCGGGTGGTCGACGCTGGCATGTCACCTACGCCGGATCGACCATGTCTTTCAAGGAGTCGGCCAAAAAGGGGCCAGGATGGCTCAGGCTGGAAGGGGAGGCGTTGAACCTGTTCGGATTGCCGAGAAGCAGAATGGACGGGCACAGCATCTGTTGCCCTGATGGCCCTTACCAATTTGTACTTTCGAACTCCGCGGGCACCAATGTGCCGAATGGCTCTGCCACGCGCCTTTTGACCGAATTGCCCCCTTCACTGTTTCCTTCTGCAGCCGAAGCGATCAAGGCCGCCAATGACAAGCTCTGGAGATCGCATTTCGGCAGTTCCGCGAACTTGCTTCAAATCGATGATTTCGACGTTGCGAGCCTGATCGCCGATCATTTGGACGATCCGACCTCGTGGTTGTCAGAGTTCTTCATTGCTGAAGCTCACACGGCGCTTTTGCCGAACGCGATTGATCGGCTCAACGAAGGGTTCTGGCGTGGCTGGGTGCGCAGAACAACTGACTACTTCTGGTACGTTGGGCGAGAGAGGGTTCTGCCGTTGTTGCTTGATGACGAATATCTTAGGAGCACGACATCGCCAGAGGTCGCGGTGAAGTTCTCGCCGCATAATATCGCAAGCGCAATCCGCGACCGTAAACTCCTCCCTACCCTCTTCCTGGCATTCCTTGTGCTATCAATCCTACCCGGCATCAGAGCGCTTGGTGGCTGCAGGCAGCCAGTCTACCTACCCCTTCTGAGATACCTTGCCGCTCTCTGTGTCGAACGATCTGGTGATGGTGATCTGCTCAACGATCTACGGCAGGATGATTATCCAGGGATGTGGGGACATCGGGTGTTGCGCCCCAGCGACGGTGATCCATTCCGTGACATCAATGGTTCTGGAGGTATTTCAGCACTCATAGAGGATTACGGTTCGCTGCCATTATTCGAAGCAAGCGGTGATCTAACGAGCTTTACGGGAGACACCCTCTGGTCAGAGATGAGCAAGCATCTTGCTTCCGGGGAGATCAAAGTCTCGGCGGCTGAGTGGAAATGGTCGGGCGTGTAGTCGGAGGCGGCGATGCGTCCCCCCGGTTGCGGGCGCACAGGAGGCTTTAGAGCGCCACTATAATCGCCGCACCAGTCCGGCGGATCGTGCCAAGGCACTTTTGACAAATGATTTCCTGCACGGTCCAGTGCTGGATCTCTGCGGCAAGTCGCACATCCGAAGACGGCGCGACTTGACGCCTTTCGCCCCAGTCCGGCTTGGAAGCGCTGCCGCATCTCTGACATTCAGGAGCAAAACTGGGAAACAAGCCAAGCACCGCAGATCATGAAACTTGTTTGTAATGAAAAATTCAATTACTATATTGATCTGGTCAGCGAAAGGAAACTCCTATGACGTCATTGGCGGTAACAATGAAAGGGCAGGTCACCCTGAAGCGAGATCTCCTGCAACATCTCGGTATCAAGCCGGGTGAGCGGATCGACTTCGACAAGCTACCGGGTGGCGAGCTTAGGGTGAAGGCCGCAAAACCTGTTGGCACCATTGACAGCTTCATTGGCAGGCACGCATCCAAAGTCAAGACGCCGATGACGATTGAGGAAATGAACGAGATTGCCGCCTCTGGGTGGGCGGGCGAGGAATGAAAATTTCGGTCGATACGAACGTGCTGGCTCGCGCTGTCTTACAGGACGATGAAAAACAAGGACACGCCGCAAGCAAACTCTTAAAAGAGGCTTCGCTGATCGCAGTTTCTTTGCCCTGTCTGTGCGAGTTGGTTTGGATATTGCGTCGGGGGGTGAAACTGTCGAAGGAAGACGTGGCGGTGACCATCCGCGATTTGCTGGATGCAGGAAATGTCGTGATGAACAGGCCCGCTGTTGAAGCGGGGCTTGCGATCCTCGAAGCGGGCGGCGATTTTGCGGACGGCATTATGGCCTATGAAGGCAATTGGCTCGGCGGTGAAACCTTCGTGTCGTTCGATAAACAGGCGGTCGAATTGGTGATGCAGCAAGGGCAGGCCGCACAACTGCTTTCCTGATTTGCATCGGTGAATTCGTGGAGCGAGCGCGCCACTTTGGTTGAAAATGTTTTTGTCGATGAAGGTGGTCCGGAAATGGCGGAGCTCCACAATGCGAGGTCGATTTATCGGGCCGCGATGAAAATCTCTGCGCTGAAGATTAAAAAGGGCAAAATCCTTCTCTGGTTGCTGCCCGTCGTTCTGCCTATGCTCGTCGTCGGAGCGCCCTATCTACCGTTTCGCAACTCGGGCCGATCGCGAAGCGACTACTGCTTCCTTGAGAAGCGTCAGCTAGGGATATCGATGAAGAATTTGCCGTGGAGCGCGCCTCGAATGCTACAACGCATGCCGCAAGCCAGGCGGAAGCGCACAATCAAACGGTAAATTTAACTCGTTTGAGCCGAGTTTAAAATCTGGAACGCGCCTAGGTATGTGATTATATCAATCTTATGGGCACTTATTCTGACTTAAAAATTGGCAAATTCACAGTCGAGGAAAGCGGGAATTTCTCGACGACAAGACACCAGTCTATTTTTCTTCCAAGCCATAGCAAAACCATAATCCGTGAAGGAAGAGACGATCAAAAGCCAGTGGAGGTTTTCCAGGCTCCGCTACGGGATCTGGTCACCCGACTTGAGTTAATTGGTTCAACATTGCCCGCGATCGAACGTCGCTTCTCCGATCCCTACGTTACTTATGACCAGCCGCACGATGTTAGCTTCTCGGACGCGCTCGAACTGGTTCGTAACGCTGACTTGGACACAATACCTGAGTTCGACATGAGTAGCGACAGCCCCGGCATCTTGCCTCCGGAATATCACGATCGCCTCAGAGGCCCGAATTATTTAGGCGGCTTCAGTCTTGGACCAGGCTGGGACTTGACTAGCCTTCTTGAACGGCTCAACGCAGAGGATATGCTCCGTGTGCTAGTCGAACGTCCCGAAAACCTGGATTTGATGGTCGTTTGGGATTTTATGGATGTCGTCGAAAACGGATATTTCGAGCGTGAAGACTTCACGGTAGGCTCGGCAGGGCAGAGCTTCCTGCTGGTTACCGAGGGGACCAGTGACACAGACATCATTCGTCATGCATTTGATATCCTTCGCCCCGAGATCAAGGATTTTTTTCGGTATGTCGACATGGAGCGTAACTACCCATTCGGCGGTCATGGCAATCTTCTGAATTTCATGAAGGGCTTGAGTAGTATTCAGAAAACGGGTGGAGTCGTGGCAATATTTGATAATGATGCCGCAGGCGTTGGCTCCTTGAACGCGCTGGCGAGGGTGCCTGATGTGAACGCAGTCAAGCTGCCCGATCTCGAAAAATTCAAATCTTTTCCAACTATCGGGCCCAACGGAGAGCATCCTGCTGACATCAACGGTAGAGCCGCTGCGATCGAGTGCTATCTGAGGCTCCCAGAAAACTGTCGCGTGCGATGGACAAATTTTGACGAGAAAGCCGGGGAATACCAGGGTGCCATCGATCAGCGCGGCTCCGAGAAAAATAGGCAGCGGGATGAGTTTCTCAGAACGTTGGCCACTGACGACTACCCATTCGAAAATATTCGGAAGGTTTTAGAAATGATTGTGGATGCCTGCACTGAACGAGGCAAGCCATGAGAGCAATGGTTAACTTCCAGGATTTGAGGTTTAGCTGCAAGTGACGAGAGTGGGTCATGAGCAATTTCAAAGGTTCGCGATCGGCACGCTCGTGCCATAAGTATCGCATTGCCGTCTTCGGGGGTCCATTGCGCGACCACAAGTTTATACGCTGCTGGAGAAGGTCGCCGCTCCACCTCTTTCTATAGACACCTGATTCCGCTCACCGCGGCCTGAGCAGCTTGCATAATCTTAATCTTCAGGTAGCCACAGGTTCGTCGATCACCGTGTCATCTTCAGCGGGATCGGGGTCATGTTCGTGGGCCTTGCTGAGATGTTCGATCTCCTTTCGGAGCGCCTCGATGACATCCTTATGTTCCGCACCGTCGACGACGAATTTATCGACCAGATCATCTAGTTTGAGTCGCAGATCTGCGTGCCATTCTTTGCTCATCACTTCCTCAGCTTTTTTACAGGGTTGTCGGCGAGTTCAATCCAAACCGGGGCATGGTCGCTTGTGCGTTCCCATCCACGGACATGCTTGTCGACTTCAGCCGTCGAGAGCCGTTCAGCAAGGTCTGGGCTAAGTAAGAAATGATCCAGCCGAAGTCCTGCATCTCGCCCATAGGCATTCCTGAAATAGTCCCAGAACGTGTAGATGCGTTCTCCCGGATTAAGTTGCCGAAGAGCATCCGTCCAGCCCTGCCCGACCAGTTCTCGGAAGGCTTCACGCACTTCGATGCGGAAGAGCGCATCGTCCTTCCACCTCTCCGGCTTGTGGACATCAAGCTCAGTTGGCATGACGTTGTAGTTCCCCGCCAAAATGACAGGTACCTCGAGCTCCAGCAACTCGGCTGCATAATCGTGTAAGCGGTTGAGCCATCGTAGTTTGTAGTCGAATTTCGGGCCGGGATAGGGATTTCCGTTCGGGAGATACAGGCCGCCTATCACCATTCCGTCGACGACTGCTTCGATGTAGCGGCTTTGCTCGTCTTTCGGATCACCCGGGAGTCCCTTCCTTGTAAGCATCGGATCCTGACCGCGGGCAAGTATTGCGACACCATTCCAGGACTTCTGGCCGTGCCACACAGCGCCGTATCCGGCTTTCCCGATCTCCTTCACCGGAAATCTGGCATGAGGCGCTTTAAGTTCCTGAAGCACGACAATGTCCGGGGTTGCCTCGCTCAGCCAGCGGAGCAACACATCGAGCCGACCGTTCACGCCGTTCACGTTATATGTGGCGACTTTCACTTGCGCTTGTGGTCGCCTTTGTCACCCTCGCCCGGCTTCGCATCGTGCTTGGCCTCGTGACGCTTGTCGGCGGACAGCGATCTACCGACATCGACAGATTCCTTGAACTGCCCTTTTTCGTCACGGCGGACGTATCGCTTGTCAGTTCCGGTATCGATCAGCTCTCGCTTGCTCATGGGAATTTCCTGCGGTTGCGATACGACGATAACTCGCGACCTGGCGAAAAGATGCATCGATTCCAGCGGCTTGGTTGGACTCCTCCGGTTGTGGTGGAAAACTGAATCAAGTCATTGAAAAAGAGTCGCTTTTTGCTCCGGAACGAATCTGCAAGTGATTCGGTTGAATCGCTTAAGTTGCGTCAGTTGCGTGGGAGAGTTCGATGGCAGGCCAGCGTGCACAGTGGAAAGGCTTTATTAAATTCGGGGAAGTGGCGGCAGGAGTGGCACTCTATACAGCCGCATCGACATCCGATCGCATTACCTTCAACACGATCAACAAGGCGACGGGAAACCGGGTCAATCGCGTCTTCGTAGACAGCGAGACCGAAGAGCTTGTCGAGAAGGAACACCAAAACCAAAGGCTTCGAGATCGACAACGGCCATTACATCATCATCGACCCCGACGAAGTGGCCGCGGCAATCCCTGAGAGCAACAAGACGCTCGAGATTGAAGCGTTCATCCCGTGCTCGGACGTAGACGATGTTTACTTCGACAAGCCTTACTACCTCACCCCCGACAAGATGGGTTCCGACGCGTTCGTCGCTTTGCGGGACGGCATGCGCAAATCGAAGGTTGCGGCCATTGCCAGAGCCGTTCTGTTCCGTCGGATGCGAACTGTGCTGATCCGCCCTCACGGTAAGGGCCTGATAGCTACGACCCTGAACTACGATTATGAGGTTCGCTCCTCGAAGAAGGCCTTCGAGGAAATGCCAAAGATCAAGGTCGATGCCGAAATGCTGGAGTTGGCGAAGCATATCATCAGCACCAAGAAGGGCGACTTCGACCCAGCCACTTTCGACGACCGATACGAGGCCGCGCTAGAGGAGATGGTGAAGGCCAAGATCGAAGGCAAGGCGATGCCGAAGCGCAAGAAGGTCGAGGCTTCCAAGCCGAACGATCTGCTTGCTGCGCTGCGCGAGAGCGCTGGCATGATGAAAGCCACTGACAAGCCGAAACGCACGGCGGCCAACGCGAATGCCGGAGCAAGCAGGCAGCGCGCAACGCGTGGTGCGGCGAAGTCCACCTCTTCCAAGACCGCGCAACAGCGCAAGGCCAGCTAAGGAAACCGATCATGGCACTTCGACCATACTGGAAAGGTTATCTGAAACTATCGCTGGTCACCTGTCCGGTGCACATGATGCCCGCGACGTCAGAATCGGAGAAGGTCCGTTTCCACACGCTCAACAAGGAGACGGGCAATCGCGTCGTGTCGCAGTACATGGACTCTGTGACAGGCAAGCCTGTCAAGGACGAGAACGAGGCGAAGGGGTATGCGCGTGGTGAGAACGACTACGTCATACTCACGGACGACGACCTAGACAACGTTGCGCTCGACACGGTCAAGACGATCGACATCCAGACCTTCGCTCCCGCCGAATCCATAGAGTGGGTGTACCTGGAGAAGCCCCATTACCTTATGCCGGACGACGCAGTTGGTCACGAGGCCTTCGCCGTCATCCGGGACGCGATGAAAGCCGACAAGGTTGTCGGCATTTCGAAGCTCGTCATCGGGCGTCGCGAAAAGGCAGTTGTCTTGGAGCCGCGCGACGATGGCATCGTCCTGTGGTCGCTCCGCTTCGGCGACGAGGTTCGGCCAGAAGAAGCATATTTTGAAGACATCATCGACGACGACGGTGACCCCGATCTGATCCCGCTTGTCCAGAAGCTCATCAAGCAGAAGACGGCCAGGTGGTCGCCGGACATGGTAAGCGACCCCATCCAGGAAAGCTTGCTCAAACTAATCGCCGAAAAGAAGAAGGCACTCAAGCCTAGGAAAGCGGCCAAGGGCAAGAAATCTGAAGCCGCCGAGCCTAAGTCCAACGTGATCAATATCATGGACGCATTGCGCAAGTCGGTCGCAGACGAGCTCAAGCGGAAATCAGGCTGACGTGATCGTTGGTTTCGCGTACATCCAAATTAGAGGTGCCAGCCACTGCCGTTATCAAGACAAGGCATTCTGAAGAAATCGCGCCGCAGTGTCCGCACCGCTCATTGAGATCGTGTGCGCCACGCCAGGCTCGATCTCCAGCTCCACCGAGAACCCCGCCGCTCGTAACTGTCCGGCCGCTATGGTGGAAGCAACAGACGGTATAGTGCGGTCATCGGCACCATGTACAAGAAGCACAGGGGTCCGGTTGTTCTGCTGCGAAATGGATGTGGGAGGCAGAAGGCCCGAGAACGCGACCACAGCGCCTACGCTCCAACGGCCGGACGCGACGCTATCCAGAGCCATGATTGCGCCTTGTGACACGCCCACGAATGCAACGTCATGAACACGGTCTTCGAAGCCTTTCTGTGTGATCACGTCGCGGATCTTACGGTCGAAACCCTCTCGCGCATCGCGTATTCGACCAGGATCTAGCTGCATGCCATCAACTTTAAACCACTGATGGCCGCCGTACCCATTACGATATGGCGCATCCGGAGTCGCGAATACCGCTGTGGGCAGCCGATCGTTCCACGACGATGCCAGAGGCGCGAGCTGCTGGCCGGACGCGCCGATGCCATGGAGGAAGATGATGAGGTGCGATGCTGACATTTGATCTCGGTGTTGGGAAACAAACGGAGGGCGCTCAACCCATCATGGGGAGCGCCCTCGTCACCCGCGACAGCAAACGCGCAATCGTCATGGTTGCTGCAGGCCGTCTATATTGTGGGTGGTGATCCTTAGATGAGCACCGCCCAGGCGTTTTTCAAGGTCACATCGACTTTGCGGTTGTTTCCATCCAGGAGCGATGTTTCAACTCGTCCTGATGAGCGGTGAGGAAGAATGCCTTCGTGCTCGGAATGGCATCCTCGTGTTTTGCCGCACGTTCGTATGCGGTCACCGTGTCATCCTCGTTCGTCTTCATGGCTTTGAGGATAGCGGAATCACCGAAGAGATCGGCAAGCGCGATCTTGCCCGTCGTCAGCATCTGCTTCATGTCGCCTTCCGCAGGAGGCTCGACACCAAGCTCCAAAGCGATCTCGTTGAGAACAGCCACGTGCTGGAGATGGTCCTGCTTGAATTCATCAATCTTTGCGGCCAGCGTCTTGTCGTCAAGCCGCTCGATGCAGGAGTCATATGCTGCGATAGCGTCATGTTCGAGATAGAGCAGATCTTTGATCAGCGTCTCGATGCTTCCTTCGTTCCCAACCATGGTGACCATAAATTCTTCTCCTCGTTAATCTGGAAGCCTAGTAACCAACCGCTTCCGGTAATGTTCCCTTCCGGGACCGCCCGGTGAGCGGAGCGGCTCGTGAGGCGGCCGCGTCGGAGCGATCTCGTCCGGATCAGATGAATTCCCGCATCACCATAGTCTGCGGCGCGCTGTATTTCGCGTGGCGACATGCGGGTGAGTTACTCCGATCTTAGAAATTCCGTTTTTGGCTCTTAGAGGCCAAGCTATGCTGTTCAGTGCTAGCGTGGAAGGCAAAGCCCATGGCATGCTCGTTGGAGACGTAATAGCGGCTCCGTTGGTAAGATAGTCGAACGCTTTCGCTCAATTACCGAGGGTTCAAACTCGTAGAGCTATCGGTTTCCATGCGGAGCTGAGCCGGCTTTTCCACCGAGTAGTGAGCCACCTCTAACTGGTTTTATGATTGGGTTTTGGTCAAGGGATTGGCTTTTTCTCCTCTCTTGTTTGCTGCGGCCGAACGCCCCGGTGCAGTTCGAGCTTTCCTTCGGGGATGGCAAGATCGTCGTCACCAAGCTTAAAATCTCTTACAGCGTCATCATTCCTGGAGCACTCGCAATTGGGTGCTCGTCTCGACACCATCCAAAACTTCGCCATTGTGTATACGCCTATGATTCCCACCAACGATGGAACTCTTTGATGTGTGATGAACCCCTTCCGCTTATCGAGGCTATGGAAACCGCCATCCGAGAAGAGGCAGCCACAGGTGCGCCTGTAAACTTTTATCGTCTCGAAGCCAGCATGCACAACACGCGGAGGGAACTCGGACTCTCCGGGCAAGATAACATGTCGGCCTGGGTCGACGCCGTAGCATTCGGGTTGGACACGGATCATTTTGCAGAGCCATGGCAACGATACTTCGGCCCAAAAGGCGCGCGTTCCTACGAAGATGGGACTGTCGAGTACATTCCCGATGTTCACCAGCTGGATGAGCGAGCCCTCGACCTCTGGTCTCAACGCTTAGACGTGGTAGATCACCCTGCTTTTCGTGCTCGATACAGTGATCTGCTTTGGGAGATTGCACCGCAATTGGGGAGACGCCGTGACCCTGTCCATGCACGTACGGCGTTAGCAGCATACGAATTGATGATTGCCGAAAGCGCTTACGAAGAATTCTTCGACAAAACCGATGCGGCGCTGCGTATGTTGACACTCGCTCTGTCAATAAGGGACGAGGATGCAAAGGTGCGATCAAGGGAGTTGCTGATGGAGGAATTCCGGGAGCTCATGGGAAGTTCCCACCGTTTCAACTTCGATATTGTGGAACGACTTCTTTGGGAACGCAACGTCGGCACCCCTGAGATAACGCAGGAAGTAGTCGGCGCGTTGGACGCCGCTCTCGAGCAGAGTGCCGGGGAGGGCGACAGATTCAACGCTCATTCGGCCCGTGACATCGGTACCCGCCTTAAAAGGCACTATAATGGCTTGCGCTCCCGAGCCGACGTGGTTCGCGTGCATACGGCGGTTGCCCGCGCATTTGAGACGCTTGCCGCTCGGAGCGAACCAATGGCGGCGGCTGCGCATCTTGATGTGGCAGCGACCGAGTACCGAAACGCAGGCGACGAAGTAGCGTTCAACCGTGTCCGAACAGCTCGAGCGGAGGCAGTGGCCAGGAGCAATGTCGAAATGGTGGCTCACTCGTTCCGTTTCGAAGTTGGCGTCGACGATATGGAGCGTTTTCTCGACAGCATTGTCACTCCGGAAAACCTTGGATTGTCGCTTGCTAACATCGCAAACGAGTTCGTCCCAAGGATCAGCGTTCTCAGAGAAAGGGTCTTGGAGAACGCCAGGGTCGCACCAATACAGGCCACCATTTCGATCAACATCCACGAGGACGAACACATCGCGGCTGTCGTCGGAAGTGTGGACGAGGACATGGAAGGGCGGATTATGCACCAAGCGGGGCAGGAAGCCATGTTTGTGGGTATCTTTTTGGATCAGGCCTTAGAGCGCTGCATGTCTGTCCATGGCCTCGACTCCTACGAGATTGCGGGATGGGCAAACCGTCTTGGCGCATTCGATGATCTAACTATGGTGATCGAGGGTGTCGAGGCATGGCGCACCGGCGATTGGATCAAGACGCTTCACGTACTTGTTCCACAGATCGAGCTGGGACTGAGGCGGACGCTCAGAGGGCTCGGCGAACCCATCGTGCGCAATCACCCCACGATGCCTGGAAGGCAGACACTTCTTAATATGGGCGAGGTCCTATCGAACCCCGTACTCCAGACGGCATTGGGTGATGATACGGTTCACTACTTCAGAGCTCTGTATGTCGATCCGCGCGCTAGAAATCTCAGGAATGTAGTCGCTCACGGATTAACGGGCATGTCGGACGCGACTTCAACGACCTGTGATCGAATTATCCACTCGCTATTAGTGCTCGGGTTTTGGCGGGATATCGCGAGAGCGGCATCGTCGGCTGCGTCGCGTTTGAGTTGAAGACCGAGAAAAACTCCCTCCGAATATAACACGAAGTCGGACAATCCATGAACCAGGTACGGTGGCGCCCAAGGCTAGTAAAGGCGACAAGGCTTGGGAGGGTGTCGTGATCGTTGGGCCACCCGGCGTACGCAAATCTGAGGCGAGCCCCTCTGACGAATATCTTCCTCGTGGAAACCTGGCTGCGCGGAGGACGGAGTTTGCCGCGAAGATTTATGATACGAGGGGCCGGACGGTGATGGAACGCTGGACGATTTTGAAACAAACCGGCACTCCCCCGAATGGCAGGCGGCGGAACGGTTTCAGGTCGTTGGCCAAGACGCCACTCAAGGGCTTGAAGAAGTGAACTTGAGCTGCTGAAGTGATGCCAGATTTCAATAGCCTGAGGCATCACCATGCAACGCGTCTTCGACCTCACCGCCGCCGCCGCAGTTCTTACCGCTAATCCTAAGGCTCAGTCGTTCATAAAGGCCGTCCGAAAGTTCCAGTCTGCCATATCTGTCAGCACTGACCTTGCCGATGTGAAGAAGTCGGTCGAGGAATTGCAGAAAATGCGGGAGGACGTGGGCGGTAGTGGTCACATCGCAAGAGCCCTCCTTACCCATGCCGTCGTGGTATATTGCCGCGCCAGCCACACCAAGGCCGTCGAGCGATACGATGTCGGCGTTATTGGCGCGTATTCACCGGAGCAACGCGAGGCGCACAAGATCATCGTCACGCTTCGGGACAAGGTGCTCGCTCATTTCGGGTCGGGTGGTGGCTGGCATGACGAACGCGTGTTGTATCTGCAGCAGTACCACGGCGATGCCATCACTGCGGTACACCATCGGGTCAACAGTGACAGCATGATGTCCGATATCCTCGAAAACCTGCTTGAGGCTGCCATTCCCTACGTCAAGGAAAAGGAAGTTGACCGCGCCAAGGAGATCGACGATGAACTGACGAAGGCACCGGAGTTGTTCAAGCTTATTGATCGCATCCCGTTCGACGTCAAAGACTTCTACAAGGATGTTCCAGGCGGCATTGAGAACTTCTGGGGTGCGAATGGTTTTGTGGCAGAGCGAACTGTCAGGAGCACGACCAAAGTACAAGACCCCAGCCGAGCCGAGCCAAAGCGCCGTAGGTAAAGGCGTACATTGCTTGCCAACTCACATGTCTGCTGTTGGCGCGAATCTGATAAGGCCGCAGTCGGCCCAAACCGGGCATTCGCCCGCTGGAGCAATAGCCGTGAAGCCCTAACGTTCGCGACAGGCTTGGCGATGAGGAAAATCACGGGAGTTTCTTCGGGATCACCTTGGACTTGCTTCTATTTTGGATTCGCCGGTCGCAAATAACCGGACATTCTGGCATTCTTCGAGCAGCTATCATAATCGGATGGAGGATACCAAGATGGCCGAACCACAAAAAAACATTGAGTTTGATGGCCCTCAGATGCAGGGAATGCATTACAAGCGCGCCGATATGGCAGCGTCTAATTTCGATGGCGTAAACCTCGCCGACGCACACTTTTACGCTTGTTTGTCCAAGGCACGGTTTACCGACACAAATTTAAGCGAAGCCGTTTTCGACGATATCCATCTTGCAGATTCTAGCTTTAACAACGTCAATCTCTCTGGAGCCGTCATCACGAATGCGAACCTATCGCGCTTAACGATAAGCGGCGTGACGTTGGCAGATTCGGACATCAAAGACGCCGATCTAACGGGCATGCGGATCAACGGCGTTCTCGTTACAGATTTGTTCGTCGCCTATGAACAGGCGAAAACCTGATCGCGATTTACTTCCTTCGTGAATGGCGCAGAGCGGAAAACCGCATGTGGTTCAACGCGGACTTCACACATGATAAAGGTACTATAGCAACGAGCAATATGAGCCGACGGATGTCCATTTCGATTGGACGGGAAGTTTGAAGCTGCGGACGAAGGAAGCTGATGAGTCGTGAGGCTTGGCTTACCGAAATTGAGTGAGACACAGCCATGGAATTGACCAAGGCAGATCAAATTCGAGCGCTCGCAGCAGACGGCTTGGAAGTCGCTGAAATTGCCCGCCATCTCGGCATTCGATACCAGCATGCCTACAACGTTCGTAAAGTTGGAAATCGCTCGGCTTCGATCACTGACGTCGCTATTATTAATTTGCCCGTAGCAACGAAACGTATCAAGCCGCCATTGCCCTTGGATACGCTGATCGCCGGGGGGTTCACCCTTGCAAGCCGCTGGCTTTTGTCACCTGATGGCGATCTTGTCCTAGACGTGCCAGCGCCAAAGGCAGTCGGCGTCTATTCCTTCGTGAGAGATGGGTTTGCAATCTACGTTGGAGTGGCGACTGTCGGCCTACACAAGCGGCTTTATACATATGGCAAGCCAGGTGTTTCACAGCGGACAAATATTAGACTGAACAGTTTCCTCAAGGAGGAGCTGAGCCAGTCAAGATCGATTGATATTTACGTTGCGACCCCAAGTGACATGGAATGGAATGGCCTCCCCGTTCACGGAGCCGCTGGACTTGAGCTTGGCTTAATCAATAAATATCTGCTGCCTTGGAACATGCGGAGCGCTAGTTAGAAAATGGGCACTCAGGCTGAGCAACAGTTGAAGCTTCGGATCGACACATGGCGAGAAGCTTTCAATGATGAAACCACTGGCATTCTAAAAACGGTCAATGATCTTCTGTGGAACTACGCTGCTTTTCGGACGGCCATCAGGATCGTACTCCTAGCGAACAAAGACAGGCGCGAAAAACCGCCCATCAATCAAATGATGTTCGATCTTATCGCTAGCGGATATTGGTCCAGCCTTTTGCTGGGTGTGCGGAGGCTTCTCGACAAAGGGCATTTGAAGGGCGATCACGGGGTCTACTCGATCAGAGCAGTCCTAAACGACATCAAAGCTTGCCGAGCGAAACTGTCGAGACGTGTCTATGTCGAGGTTTTGCGCGACTGTCGATATGATCTCTCGAAGCTGGAAGAGGAGCAACGGGAGGCTTTGAAGGCGGCAAACGGAAAGGCCGTTTGGGGCGATCCCGCGTTAACCCAAAGCCAGACAGCCCACCAGCACTTTGACTTTCTAAGCGGAATTTCGGGTGACAAGCGTAGCCCTAACGATCTGATCAGCGAGGACATTTTCGAGCGGCTGGAAAACCGATTGGTCGCGCTCAACAGCATCAGCGATCATGTCAGTTCGCACTTGGCCCATGCGGGGAATAGAGAAAGCCGACAGGACAAGCTCCTGGATGAATTTGATATTCGAGACTCTCGGGAAGCGTTAAAGGAACTCGTCCAAGTGGCTCACCTCGTTGGTGTCTGGTTTGCCAACGAAGGCGGGGCAGGCCTTGCAACCTACATCGGGAACCAGTTCGAAGGCTTGGATTACCCATTAGTTTCGCCGGAAGATATGCCTGACCTTGAAGAAAATTGGGAAGCTACTCGCCGTGATGTAGACAGCTGGCAGATAAAAGCCACCGACTTGTAACCTGTCAGGGCCTGACAGATTTGACCGTCGCATAAGTGAGGACACATTGAAAATAGCTAGCATTATTGCGCTCGTTGCAGGCATGGCTGCAACCCCATCGACATATGCTAACGCGAATTCCGACGAGGTCTTGGCTTGCGGTGGCGTCGTCGAGGGAAAGACTTTGGTGGTGAACCGAAGCGACGCGAAATGCAAATGGCCGTTCGATGTCCAGAAAATGCAAATCCGGTGCAACGGAACTGCACTGAAAATGGGCGCGGTGTATTTCGCCAGCGAGAAAGGCGCTTTTGCGCTCAATGGGAAAGCTAAGCAGACGTTCGAAGACCCGCGTCCGATTTGGCTAGATACTGATCAGCCTGGGATGGGAAAGACAGATGTAGGACCTTGGATACAAGTCGGTCTCCAGCTTTGCTAATTGGTTCTGTGAACTAGCCATCGACGAGTCTTAGGCTCCCCGGCGTTATACCAGCACTCTTGATCTGTGAGATCGAAAGCGTGATTTCCTTCGCCACGGTCGATGACCTGTTGAAGCGGCGATGCGCGTCCGGCCAACACATTTCGCGAATTGAGTCATCCAGGCGATGATCTGGCGTTAGTACAAGCATTAATGCTGGGATTAGATCGGGATCTTAGAGGTTGGGATGGCTCGCACGGGAATTATTTCAGGCATTGAACGCAGGCGGCGCTGGCCGGTAGAGGTGAAGCTGACCATCCTGGCGGAGGCGTCTCAGCCAGGCGCGCGTGTCTGCGATGTGGCACGTCGGCATGACGTTCATCCATCGCAATTCGTGTCTGGCGGAGAATTCTCTCCGGTCGAGATGTGTCACCGTCGTTCTTGCCGGTCCGCCTTGTTGACCAGTTCATGGATTTCCCCGCTAATTCCGTCTGGCAGGAAACATCTCCACGGTCTTTGCAGACGATGTCTTACTGGACGGCAATCTCGTCGGCATTTCGAGCGGACGCATGTTCAGTCAGTACTACAAGAAGATAATATCACTCTGCCTGATCGATATCGCTATCTCGCATATAGGCCGAACCGTCGAAGTGGTGTGGGGTGATGTCGGCTCCAACCAGGTGAAAATCAGGGCCAAAGTTGCGCAGAACCCCTATCTCGACTTGCCATTCAACCGCGATATTGATGTCAAAGCGTGAGGGCGCTGAGCGCTGTCCAAATGCGGGCAGACGACATTAGTGGAAATTCCGGCTCTTCACCTTCAGCGTGTCGATGTGCAAATCCCGGACGTAGATCTCCCGCGCCTCCGGGATTGCCTTCGGTCGATCCCGAGCATCCCCGCCGCCGTGTGACCCGTGTGCGAACTCGTCTCCTCTGCCGCTCGGATTCCGAAACACAGCGTCGCGGTCCGACAGAGACGAAAGATCAGCCGATAAGTCATAGAGCTGCCGCGCGATCAGATGGACGACATCGCCCTCTCTCTGGATCTTGCCCTGTATCGCCATCATCGAAGCTCCGAGCACGACGCGCCGCCGCTTCTCGAACAATGACGGCCACACAACGATGTTCGCAGGCCCGGTTTCGTCCTCAATCGTGATGAACATCACTCCTTTCGCCGAGCCGGGCTTCTGTCGAACCAGCACCAGTCCGGCAACGCAGAGCCAGCTCTTGTCGCGCCCATTCATTGCATCGGCGCAAGTGACGATACGGCGCGCGGCCAGATCTTGGCGCAGAAACGAAAGCGGATGCGCACGAAGCGTCAGGCCAACGTGTTGATAGTCCTCCACGACGTTGTGGCCCTCGGTCATCTGCCTGAGTTCGACCTCCGGTTCCTGCTGCTCGGCGACCGTCATCATCTCGCGCTCGGCGGCCGCCACGAACAGTGGCAGCGGTTCGTCTCGTAATGCCTTGATCGCCCATAACGCATCCCGACGTTCGATATTGAATGCTGGTCGGAAAGCATCTGCCTCGGCGAGTTGAACCAGAGCCTCGGACGGCACCTCCGATCGTCGCCAGACATCATCGACGCTTTCAAATGGTCGCTCGATCCGGGCGGCGACAATCCTCGCGGCATCCCGCACGGCGAGCCCAGTGACCTGTCGCATGCCAAGTCTCACGGCATGCCGGTCGGTTCCGGGAATTTCTTCCAGCGTGCAGTCCCACCGTGAGTGCTTCACGGAGATGGGCCTCACCTCAACGCCGTGCTTCTGCGCGTCACCTATGATCTGGGCGGGCGCGTAGAACCCCATTGGCAGGGAGTTCATAAGCGCTGCGGCGAAGGCATCCGGATAATGGCATTTGATGAAGCATGACGCGTAGGCGATCAAGGCGAAGGACGCCGCGTGGCTTTCCGGAAAACCATAACTTCCGAAACCCTCGAGCTGCGAGAACGTCTTCTCCGCAAATTCCGGTGTGTAACCATTCCGCACCATGCCGCTGACGAGTTTGTCCTTGAACCGACTGACCCCTCCTGTGAATTTGAAGGTCGCCATACTCTTGCGAAGCTGGTCCGCCTCCCCGCCTGTGAATCCCGCGCAGACCATTGCCACCCGCATCGCGCTCTCCTGAAACAGCGGCACACCCAGCGTCTTGCCCAGCACCGCCTCCAGCGCAGGTGTAGGGTATTCGACAGGTTCCTTGCCCTCCCGACGACGAAGATAGGGATGGACCATGTCGCCCTGTATCGGCCCCGGCCGGACGATCGCCACCTGAACAACGAGATCGTAGAAGGTGCGGGGTTTCAGCCGAGGGAGCATCGCCATCTGCGCCCGACTCTCGACCTGGAAGGTGCCGAGAGTATCGGCTTTGCGGATCATCGCGTAGGTCGGACCGTCCTCTTGCCGAACCTTAGCGAGATCGAGATCCTCGTGCTTGTGCTCCCGGATAAGGTTGAAGGCCTTCTGCATGCACGTCAGCATCCCTAGGGCCAGCACGTCGACCTTCATCATTTTGAGCGCTTCGACATCGTCCTTGTCCCATTCGATCACCTGACGATCTTCCATCGCCGCCGGCTCGATAGGAACAAGATCGTCTAGGCGCGACCGCGTCAGGATAAAGCCGCCGACATGCTGGCCGAGGTGGCGTGGCGCGCCCATGAGATCCCGAGCAAGCCGCAGCGTCATCACCAGACGGTAGTCGTCTGGATTCAGATTCAATTCCCGCACATTGCGCTCGGTGATCTCCTCAGACCAAGACCAAAGGCCGGACGATAGCGCTTTGGTCACGTCCTCCGGCAGACCCATTGCCTTGCCGACATCCTTGATCGCGCCCTTGGCGCGGTAACGCGTGACGGTGCAGACGAGCGCAGCCCTGTCACGGCCGTATGTCTTGTAGATCCACTGGATGACTTCTTCACGGCGTTGGTGCTCGAAGTCGACATCGATGTCCGGCGGCTCGTTGCGTTCCCTGCTAACGAACCGCTCGAATAGCAGATCGTTGGTTTCGGGATCGATCGACGTGATGCCGAGGATGTAGCAGATCGCCGAATTGGCCGCCGACCCCCGGCCCTGGCAGAGTATGCCCTGCCCCCGCGCGAAACGAACGATGCTGTAGACGGTCAGGAAGTATGGCGCGTATTCCATCTCCTTGATCAGATCGAGTTCGTGTTTGACGGCTCGCAGCACGCTCTGTGGCAGGCCCTCCGGGTATCGATCAGGAATACATTCGCGGACGCACTGCTCCAGCGACTGCTGGGCATCCAAGCCGTCTATCAGCGCTTCCTCGGGATACTCGTACGTCAGCTCCTCAAGCGAGAACCTGCATTGCTCAACGATCTCCATCGTGCGTTCGAGAGCCTGCGTGTATCGTGGGAACAAGCGCTCCATCTCCTCCGGGGGCTTGAGATAGCGGTCGGCGTGACGCTCGCGGTCAAAGCCAACATCGTCGATGGTCGTGGTCGTGCGAATGCAAGTGACAATATCCTGAAGCTGCCGTCGAGACGGCTCATGGAAGAGAACATCGTTCGTGACCACCGTCTTCACCTTGAACTTCGTCGCGAGGTTCGAAAGCTCGTGCAGCCGCATCTGGTCGTTTGGCCGCCGTCTGAGGCTAAGCGAGAGATAGGCGCGCCTGCCGAAAATCTCGTTCATCTTGCGGAGCTGCACCGCACAGACATCGTCAGCGAGATCAGGCACGAGGATGCCGACCAGCCCTTCGGCATAGAGCGCGAGATCATCGATATGAAGGATGCAGTTGTTCTTGCCGCCCCTGCCCTTGCCGACGGTAATAAGGCGAGTGAGCCGGGAATAAGCGGCCTTGTCGGTCGGGTAGACGAGAACCGACATGCCGTCCTGCAGATCGAGCCGGCAGCCGACCACAAGACGTAGCCCGGTTTCGCGGGATGCCTCCAACGCGCGAACGATCCCAGCAAGACTGTTACGGTCAACGACCCCCACGGCTTCGATGCCCAGCTCCTTGGCGGTCGCGAACAATTCCTGTGCAGATGACGCTCCGCGCAGGAAGCTGAAATGTGTGGTGACCTGCAGCTCCGCATATTTCATCAGGCAAAGATCCCGTGCATGAACCAGCGATGGGAGCCCGTTTCCGGATCGATGCCGTCGCCGGAGCGAAAGATCCAGAACCGTTCGCCGTCGTCGTTCTCGATGACGAAGTAATCTCGCACCGCCTCGAGCTCGGTCGGCCGTTTCCACCACTCACCGAATATGCGTTCCGGGCCGTCGGCTCGCTTCACGCGGTGGCGCTTGCCACGCCATGTAATTGTCGCTGGTGGATAGTCTGGCATCATTGCGATCGCCTGGATCTGCTCCGGTCGTTCGAACAGTCGCACGGGCCTGCGCCAATGCCCGACCCAGCTTTCAGCCATCTCCTCGGCGACTGCTGAGACCTGCTGCACGCTGCGCTCGGGAACATCCGACGCTACCGGCGCCAAACGGTAGACGCGCTGGCCGCCACGGTTGCTGAAGATGTCGATCAAAGGTGTCAGGTCGGTTATCTCCTCTTCTACGAGAGACGACGACTTCTGCTCTTCGTGCAGCGGTTCCGCCGACACGGCAACGAGAACGAGTTTCTCGATGCCGAAACCAGGATCGATCTGCTCTGTGCGATCCCTGAACAGCTTCGTAAGCCACGCGACGTCGCGTGCGGGTTTGGCAGTCCCAGCTCTGATCGCCTGTAGGGTGTTGTCGACGCGATGCACGATGAGGTCAGTCCGACGCGCGCCGAGGCCGCGTTTCTCCAGTTCGGCGACGAGCTGGACGACGAGCCGACCGACGTATTTATTGATCGTATCGGCCGCACCTATCGGTTCCTGAAACGATCTGGAGACCTCAACGAGATCGGCAGTGCGGATCGGATCGATAGGCTCCCCGGTCCGACCAAACATCTGGTCGAGGCGGCGGCCGACTTCAGGCCCGAAACGCAGGGCCAGCGGTGCTCTTGGGGTATTGGAAAGTTCGGCTATGGAATGAAAGCCAAGGACACGGAGGTCTTGGACCACTTTCTCCGGCAGTCGCAGCAATGAGATCGGTAGCTTTTCGACGGCGCGCACGATCTCGCCGCGAGGAACGATCACGGTATCGCGGTTGATGGCACGGACGCATGCGTGGGCAGCGCCCCATGTGTCCGCGATGGCAACCTTGGCAGTCAACTTCCTCGAATGGAATGTATTCACGATGCCGCTGATCATCTTTGCTTCGCCGCCTTGGAGATGGTCCGCGCCCTCGGTGTCCAGCACGAGACCGTCCTTGCCGTCGACCGCGACGATCGGGGAATAGTGACCAAGCGCCCACAGCGCGATGCGATCCAGCGCGGCGGCATCGGCGCCGGGATCTGCATCGATGAGCATCAGCCCGCGGAAGATCGCCTGAGCCTTCGCCGCGGCCATGCCGACGCGGACACCGATCTTCTGCGCAGCCCCGTCGGCAGACGCGACCCACCGTTTGGATCCGCTCTTCGCGATCACCGCGATCGGTTGGTCAGCCGGAATGGTGGGATCGTCTCGTCTGATCCTGTCCGTGGCCAGCTCCGGCAGATATATGGATACGACCCTCGCCATCACACGCTCCTACGCAGAACTCTTTGCATTCGCCGGCACGCGATCTCATCAACTCAAGAAACCATCGAGGTCGCCCTACTCCCGGTACCGGAAGTCCTTCGGACGGCAGCACGCTTACCCGCCACCTTGTGGTCGATGCGGTCGGCTGGCCGAAGTCGTTTGCCTCTGTCTGCCTTCGCCAACGGCGCACTGCCAAGGCAATTGTCCCGGTTCGCTCCGCGACGAGCTGGAGCCGACGGCTCACGACCATTGGCAACCGCACCATCTCGCCGACAACCGCGCCACAGCCGCCGTAGGAAAGCGCTTCTTCCATGTTGGCAGCGACATCTTCTTCCTTGTCGCTCTCGACGAAGATGACCCTACGCGGATGCAGGCCTGCCTGAGCAAGAGCCGGGAAGAACAGATCGGGCCGCGTCAGACACCAGACGATCGGCCCCTTCGTGCGTGCTGCGATCCCGGCAGCGAAAAGGGCTGCGGCTGCGCCATCGACGGTTCCCGAACCACCCCCTGCGAATTCATGGAGTGCTCCATGGGCCAGACCGCCTGCCGGAAGAATGGCATCGATCTCCTCGACACCGAATGAAAGACAGCCCGTCTTCTTCGCGCCCTCACCCTCAATGGACGAGATGCGCTCGCGCAGATCAGCAAGGACTAGGTCGCGGACAGCCGACATCGGTCGCGGAATCCCTTCGGTTCGCGGAGTTCAGAAACACGGCATCATGCCGCCGACAATGCTTGATGTTCTTCTTCTGTTCCTTCATAACGGCAGAGTCAAGCGGTTCGGAAATAGGAATATGATCTCACCATTTTAGTGAATCTGCAAATTCTCGTTTTGAATCAGTTCGCTAGAGACTTTCTGTAAGTGACCGGCTCAATTGAAGAAAATTTCATTTTTGTTTCGACGTGAGGTTATCAGAATCATGGACCAATCTCCCGTCAGGACATTCTGCGCTAGTAAGAGAGGACATCCGCTCCATACCCCCCGTCCTGGCCGGTGCAGCATGTTTGAAGCTCTCAGGAGTTGGGGGCTCCAGCCAGCCAAGGTCGCCCGTGTCGGTGTTGGCGAAAGGCGTAGTCGACGGCGTTTGCTTCCCCGTCGAAAATGACGAGGTTGATCGATGAGCCGGAAATCATCTGCACTCGACCTGACGGCAAGGCTGCGTCAGGTGCGCGACCCGATCATCACAGTAGAATGTCGAACCTGTGGCCGCCACGGAGCACTTGATCGAGCCGCTCTGGTAAGGAAGCACGGTGCTAACATCACCTTCGGACGGCTGCGCCGGATGGCAGCGATGGGGTGTGATCGGCTGGTCGGCGAAGACGGAGATCGATGCGGGACGCGGTTTCCATGTCTTGAATAAGGAGGACATTGGTAACGTCTCGCTTATCTTCATCACCGAGGCAGGTTCGAATACGCATGGCATGAGGGTGTCAGTAATGATCAGAACTGGATGCCTGCTGCCGCGGCTCTCCTTTAGGTGTCACCTTCACAGACTTGCCCGGTCGCGCAGGCATTCATGCCAAACCGATAGCGGCTTTCGACCAAGGATCGCCATCCAAAGGCGACGAAGCCCGCCTCGCTGCTTGCTGTTACGGGTTCTTGAACCTGACGCCGACACCACCGCCATTGGTTGGGATAAACTCAATTCCATCCGCTTCCAGCGTCATCTTTATGAGCTTCAAATTTGCCGGCGTGATCGCCGGAATTCCGTTATCCATTTCGGCGCGCCGAATTGTAGAAACTCCCACGCTGGCTGACTCGGCAAGATATTCAGCCGTCCATCGGAGCAACGCTCTCGCTGCTCGAATTTGAGCTCCGGTTATTTCGCTCATCTTCTATGTTTTCTCATTGAAACATTTTCGTTCATATGCAATATTTTCGTTCACTCGGTCACATCCAGTGTTTGAGCCACCGGATGTGACCTGACCACACCTAGCTGTATGGAGCTCGGATCATGGCTGATTCTGAGAATAGCAGAACTTTGCCCGCAATCACGTGCAGAAACTCTCTGCAGACCGCGGAATGGTTCCTGTTCAACAATTTTTCTGACCAAGAGCATTGGTCGCCGGGCTTACGCGATGGCGTCCTGACGAAATGGCATGCCTGGAACCGTGCTTTTCACGAACTTGCTGCTTTTGGACGAGCTCAGCAGAAGCTTGAGAGCCAATTGATGTGCACAGCACCAGCGCTTCAGGTGGAAGTTATCTTGCCGAATAGCGCCGCGCCTTTCATGACCTCCTCGATCTCCTAGATTCAGGACCGATTGAGAGGAAATGACTTTACGGTGGCCCGAGCAAAAGCAGAGGCAGATTTGCTTGCCAAGCACAAGCAGTGGGAGGCTGTGGACGAGACTCTCGGCTACAGCCGCGCAAAGCGTGCGGAGGACGAGGCATCTCTCGTAGAGGAGCGTTTGGCCCGCGATCTCTCGCAAGCACAAGGGATGACAACCGTCGCCGTCGCCGCGAAGCTCCACTGTATTTTGGAGCGCGGTTCCCCCCGACCAGACAGTGACGAGTTTCCTTGGCCTCAGATCAGGTCAGTCCTGATGGATATTCTCGCAATGCATGGTGTTTTCTCAAAGGAGACCTGTGCCCGGTAAGTCTCAACGCTCGATAATCTCTGTTGGTTGAGAGGCTAACGAGACGTGGCAGTTCCCTACACGCGATCAACTGCCGATTTTAAAACGTTCGTGCAATTTTTTCGGAATTTGCACTTTTCATGAGCAATACGTTGTGTAATGTAGAGTATACAACGACAGAGCATACAATGCACTTCATGAAGTTTCTGACCCGCGATGCGCAAGGCGCACCATGGGAAGGACGACCTGCGCCGTGAAAACTCGCTGCCAGCAACGAAGTTGAAGAAATCAAAAGAAGGGAACGACCTAATGCAATTTCTAGAAGGATTCCGCCCACCTCTCCTGGCTTTGGCAATCGCCACCGCTACCTACGCTGGATTTGTCGGGATCACCGCCGCATTTGCGGAGGAATTGCGGGTCGGTACGCAGCTTAAACTGATGACTCTCGATCCCCACTATGCGGATCTCAATGAAAACAACGCGTTGCTAGCTCATATTTATGAGCGCCTCGTTCGACAGGATGAGCATCTCAATCCCCAGCCGGCCCTTGCTGTATCATGGAAGCGCCTGTCCCCGACCCAGTGGGAGTTCAAACTGCGCGACGGTGTTCGTTTTCATGATGGCTCGGCCTTTAGCGCTCAGGACGTCATTTACTCGATCGAGCGCGTACGTGATTTCCTGAAGCCTCCAAGTGGTGGGTTCCAGGGCTACACCAAGCCGATCAAGTCCGTAACCGCACCAGATCCCATGACCGTCGTCATCGAAACAAATGGTGAGTCCCCCACCCTTCCCTTGCAGATGACCACGTTGTTCGTCCTCCCGCATAAGGCGAACGGTTTTGCCACCACCGAGGTACTGAATTCAGGTGCGCAGCCCAATGGAACCGGTCCTTATAAGTTCAAGGCGTGGCAGTCCGGTGAACGTCTGACGCTATCGAGCAATCCAGATTACTGGGGCGGTGCTCCGGCATGGGCCGATGTTACGTTCCGCGTTATCGAGAGTCCGGCCGCGCGCGTGGCTGCACTCACGACCGGTGATGTTGATCTCGCAGACTTCATTCCGGCACGAGATGTCGAGGGTCTCAAGGCACGCAAGATCGAAATCGACAGCACAGCCGCGTCCCGGTCGAATTTCCTCCAGTTCGATATCGCGAGCGATCAGCCTCCAGGGGTAACAAGCAAGAGCGGAAAGCCCATCGGCAATCCCTTCCGCGACAAGCGCGTTCGCCAGGCGCTGACAATGGCGACGGATCGATCATTCATCACCGATCGGATCCTGTCCGGTTACGGCACTGCCGCTGCACAGCTTTTTCCACCGGGCCTGGCGGGAACCTCGGATAGGCTGAAAGTCACACCGCCTGACTATACCGGGGCCAAGGCTCTTTTGACAGAGGCCGGATATCCTGACGGTTTCAACGTCGTGCTGGCAGGTCCAGGTGGCCGCTATCCCGGCGATGCGGAGTCGCTCCAGTCGATTGCCCAGAACTGGGCTCGTGTCGGTGTCACGGTCCAGCCTGTCGTCTCACCCTTCTCCGTTTTCATGACGAAGCGGTCCAACGGCGAGTACCCGGTCTGGTATGGCGGTTGCTCCGGTGAGGCGGTCACACTTTGCCTCGACGGCGTTCTTGCATCGTCAGATGAAGCACGCGGCACAGGATCGCTTAATTACGGCCACTATGAGAACAAGGCCTTCGACGAAATGCTGGTCAAAGCGAAGGCGATGGAAGAAGGGCCGGGTCGTCACGAGGCTCTGGCAAGCGCGACGGAATTCGTCATGACCGACTATCCGACCATTCCGCTTTACCACTACCATCTGATCGTCGGACGCGGGCCGAAAGTCGGGTCCTACACTGTGCATCCGCGTGGCTGGACAATGGCCATGCAGGCCGCCCCACGGGCACAGTGAGGGCAGCGCACATGGTATCGACAATCATTGGAAGGCTGTCACAAGCCTTTCTTCTCCTCCTCGTCATGTCGCTCATTGGCTTCATCGGCATCCACAGTGTCGGCAATCCCGTCTTCAATCTCGTCAATATCGAGACCGCGACCCCCGAGGACATCAGAAATGCGACCATCGCACTCGGACTGGATCAGCCCCTTTGGCATCAGTATTTCCTCTTCATCGGAAACGTTTTGAGCGGCAATTTCGGGACATCCTATATCTATCACCTCCCGGCGTTCGAACTGGTGATGAGCAAGTTGCCCGCAACCCTTGAACTGGCAATCGTCGCGATGTCGATTGCAGCGCCCGGCGGAGTGCTTCTGGGATTGCTTGCAGGCCGGCGCAAAGGAAAGCCAATCGACCGTGCGATCCTCCACGGAAGCGTCGTTGCTCTGAGCGTTCCATCCTTCTGGCTGAGCATGATGCTCATTCTGGTGGGTGCCATTCTGACGGGCTGGTTCCCGTCCGGTGGCCGCGGCTCCACAGCCGCTTTGTTCGGCGCGGAGTGGAGTTTCTTGACGTTCGATGGTCTTTGGAAGCTGACATTACCAGCACTTGCGCTCGCGCTCCCCAACATCGCTTTGATCGCAAGGCTAACGCGGTCCGGAACGATCGAAGTCGAGACACAGGATTTCACGCGGTTTTGCCAAGCGAAGGGCCTGTCGTCCCGACGGATCATGTTCAGACACACCCTGCCAAATATCAGCGTTCCGATCGTGACGATCATTGGCATGCAGTTTGGCGGGATGCTGGCCTTTGCCGTCGTGGTCGAGTCCATATTCAACTGGCCGGGTGTTGGAAAACTATTGATCGACTCGATCCAGCTTCTCGACCGGCCAGTCGTCATGGCCACCCTCACTTTCATCTCGATCGCTTTCGTCGGGCTCAACGCGCTCGTTGACATCTTTTACGTCGCGCTCGATCCGCGCACACGCCGCAGCGCATGAAAGGGAACCCCATGAAAACCGACACGTTGCGCGCTTTGTGGAAGCGTCCCGTTCTATCCCGTATCAGCTTCCCGCTGGCCCTCCTCGCCGCTTATATTCTACTGGCGCTTGCAGCATCGCTCATCGCACCTCAAAACCCCTATGACCCTTTGCAGATTTTCGCATGGGAGTCGTCTTCACCTCCAGGAACCGCCAGCAGCGTTGGCTACACCTATCTTCTGGGGACAGACGGGCTCGGACGCGACATTTTCAGCACCGTTCTCTACGGACTGCAGATCAGCCTGTTCGTCGCCGTTACCAGCACGGCTCTTGCGGCCTTAATTGGAGTAACCGCGGGCGTCACCGCGGCATATTCCAACCGGTGGATCGATGCGCTCATCATGCGGGTTGTCGATCTGCAACTCAGTCTTCCAACAATCCTTGTCGCGCTGATCGCCATCGTGACCCTCGGGCCCGGCATCGATCGCATCATTCTTGCACTGGTCATCGTTCAATGGGCGACCTATGCACGCGTCACACGCGCTGTGGCGATGACCGAAGCGAGCAAATCATATCTGGACGCTGCGCGCCTTTTACGTCTGTCTCCGCCCCGGATCGTGCTGCGTCATCTTCTCCCGAACAGCATTGCGCCGGCAATCACACTGATCCCGATCGAGCTCGGCCATGCGGTCGCCCTTGAAGCCACGCTGTCATTCCTGGGCCTTGGTGTTCCCATCGACAAACCCTCCCTGGGCTCGGCCGTTGCGAATGGCTTTCAGTATCTCCTCACCGGCCAATACTGGATCAGCCTTTTCCCGGGGCTGGCGCTGTTCGGTCTTATCGCAAGCATCAATTTCGTCGGCGAAGACTTGCGTCGGCGGCTCGATCCAAGGAGCCGATGAATGGAACAGGATCAGAAGCAATCTCCCCTCCTCGTCGTCAGCAATCTTACCTTGAAGCATCAACGGGCCGAAACCTCGACGACAATCCTGCGGGACGTCTCTTTCGAGCTTCGTGCAGGTGAAATCCTCGGCCTGATCGGCGAATCCGGCGCAGGCAAATCGACGCTCGGCAATGCGGTGCTTGGTTTGCTTGCGCCTGGCTTCAGCCAGACCGGTGGTCAAATTCTTTTTCGGGGGCAAGCGTTCGATGAATTGAGCGTCAGGGATAAATTGGCGATCAGAGGGCGCCGGATCTCAGCGATATTTCAGGATCACACGGCCTCACTGGACCCGTTGATGAGCGTCGGTTCGCAGATTGTCGAAACGATCCAGGCGCTGGACCGCAGCCTCACCGCTCGACAAGCGAAAGCCCGCGCGCTTCACCTCATGGAACGTGTCGGGATCGACAATCCGGCGGACCGATACAGTCAGTATCCACACCAGTTTTCCGGCGGACAGCGCCAAAGAATCGTGATCGCGATCGCATTGGCAGGCAAGCCGGACATCATCGTTGCGGACGAACCAACCTCCGCTCTCGATGCAACCGTTCAAAAACAGATCCTCGCCTTGTTACGCAAGCTGACTGAGGAGACAGGTGTCTCGATCATTCTTGTCACGCATGACATGGGCGTGATCTCGGAAATCGCAGACAGGGTCGTCGTCATGCGCCACGGCAAGGTTGTCGAACAGGGCGTGACATCCTCGATTCTCGACGCGCCAGCCGAACCTTACACCCGCGATCTCCTCGCCGCGGTTCCGCGCTTGCGCCTTTCGGGCATCCACCAGTCGCCTGTGCTTTCGCATGGCGCGGAGCCGACTGGAGACGGCATTGATCCAGGCGGACCGGTCGGTCTTCGCTCCGTCATGTCAATCAAAGGCGTGACCAAGACATTCGCTCACCGCAGCCTGCCATGGCTCCGAAGCGATCGGCAGTCATTTGCGCTCCAGGACGTTACCATCGAAATCGAGCGCGGTGCCATCACCGGGATCGTCGGTGAAAGCGGCAGTGGCAAGAGCACGATCGGACGCATTGTCGCGGGTCTTGAGACAGCCAATCAGGGAACACTCGAAATCGATGGTGCAGGTTTCGATATTTCCCGATCAGGTCGCAAAAGCGGTCTGTTGGGACAGGTTCAGATGATATTCCAGGACCCCGCAATGTCACTCAATCCTCGCATGTCGGTCGGCTCCGCGCTTGAAGAAGGCGTTCGATCCGGCAACCGGGGATCGAAGTCATATGCTCACGAGGTCGGCGATCTCATGGACCGGCTGGGCCTGCCGAGAATCCTATTGAAGAGTTTTCCGCATCAATTGTCCGGTGGCCAGAAGCAGAGGGTCTGCATCGCACGCGCCCTTCTCGCAAGACCCAGCATTATCGTTGCTGACGAGCCGACCTCGGCGCTCGACGTCTCGGTTCAAGCCGAGATAGTCACCCTTCTCAAGGAAACCGTCCGCGAGCGCGGGTTGTCGATGCTGTTCATCTCCCACGACCTGGCCCTCGTTCAGGACCTTTGCCATGCGATCTACATTTTCAAGGATGGCATTGTGGAAGATTCCGGCCCCACTGATTTCATATTCTCCCAGTCGGACAATCCCTACACGCGGCGGCTGATTGACGCTCGCCCCTTGCGGTTCACGCACTGACCTTGGATCGGCCGGACCTCGAATTCGAGTTCTGTGCCGACCAAAACTTCGCTCTTTTCCATCATGCAGGAACACATGACATGACGAATGCCTTCACGGTAGCAGTAACCGGCCAGTCGCTGATCAAACACGACATTCGCACTCTCGAAACCCCCGGCTTCGAGGCAGTGCGCAAGACACTTCGCAAATCGGACTTTGCATTCACCAATTTCGAGAGCACGATCTTCGGCAGCCATGGCGGATGGCCGATGAAGGGCTCTTTTTTTGGCAGCAGTCAGCCCGTCGTCCTCGATACTCTCCAGTCGCTCGGGTTCCATGGACTATCCCTGTCGAACAACCATGCGTACGATCTCGGCTCGCCCGGCATCCTGTCAACGCTCGAGGAGGTCGAGAGGCGCGGCTTTCTCCATGCCGGTATCGGTCGCAACCGGACGGCTGCGGCACGATCCGGGCTTGGGTCCGTCGCTGGTCGAAAGATCGCCTTGGTCGCCATGGATGGTGGGCCGGGGCCTGATTTTATGTATGCAGCAGATGCAGCTCCGGGCCGACCGGAGCGACCCGGCATCAACCGACTGAAACTGACCCAGGTCATCGACGTGGACACGCAGGCATTCGAACAACTCGCGGCGATCCGGGACAAAGTCGGCTACACCAGTATGGATCTCGGCAACGACAGTCAGCCAGACGACAAACCGATTGTGGATTACCTATCGGAGATCGCCCTCGCCCGGGGGCTGTTCAGGCGCTCAGAGACGTTCGGCCGCAGCGTCAAAATCGATCCGGACGATCTGGGGAGAAATCTTGCCGCGATCACGGCTGCTGCCAACAGCGACTGCCTTGTCGTGGCTTACCTTCACCATCATCATTGGGCATCTGACTGGTATCAGGTTCCAGGATGGGTCGGTTCTGTGGCCAGACACTGCATTGATGCCGGTGCCCACATGTTCGTCAGCCACGGCGCTCCCGTCCTTCAACCGCTCGAAATCTACCAAGGGAAACCGATTTTCTACAGTCTTGGAAATTTCGTCTTTCATATTCGCCCGGGCAAATCCAAATGGACCGCCCGTGAGGTTTGGGAAAGCGTGATCGGCCTGTGCTCATTCAATGACATCGGCTTATTGACTGGGATCGTCTTTCATCCGGTTCTCATTGGCGGCACTGAAGGATTAAACAACGAAGCTCTAGACCAACGCATCGCACCGGAGATTGCGACCGGTGAAGACGGGCAGCGCATCCTGCAGCGGTTTCAGCAGCAGTGCGCGCAGTTCGGCACAGCTATCAGGATTTCGGAAGATGTCGGCTATTTCGACGCCAATTGATAACGGAGGCTGGCCGGGCCGTTTTTCTCCGCCTGAGATAAGATCGGCTGTCATTCCTTGGCGGCCGATCTCGCTTTCAGCAGATCAGTGGCCTCGACATCCAGGATCCGCGCCAGCGTTTCGACCATATCGATTGTCGCAGAATACTGGCATCTTTCCAGGGAACTGACGTAGGTGCGGTGGATGTCCGCCCGATGCGCGAGCTCTTCCTGCGAAAGACCTCGTCGCAAGCGAATTTCCCGAAGATTGGACGCGAAAGTCTCTCTAATACCCATGAACGGATTCATGCGTTTTGCAGCGCATTCATCTACAGAGTATACTCTTCATTTGTGGCTGCGAGGTGTCTCGTACCGAGGAATGAGCGCAGGCCATTTGGGCCGCATAGGGCCGAACTGCATCTTCCGCTTCGGGCCAAATGCTGCCTTGGCAGCTTTGCACCATAAGGGGATAGCTACAACCCTGGAGACGCTTGCGACGATTACTATGAAGATGCTTTGTGACGCCCGTGATAAGTCAGCTTACCGGTGGACAAGAACTCTGGCGGTTCGCCTCCGATAGCCGTATGATCAATCAAGACAAGGGTATTTGCCATCTGGGTCTGGCGTCTGATCTTGGTCACCTGCGTGAGGTCCAGCCTCGAAACTAGATAATCCCAATCTGGTTCTTTGCCGCTCTTCCAAATGATCTCAACAAAATCGTTGTCGATGGAGCAGCCTAGCTCGGACTTCATTGGCCAGATTGGGTTTCGATCCTCCCAGGCCGTGTATTCCTCTTCCGAAGCATCCTGACTTGGCTCTGGTTCCCAGCGAGGATGCCCAAAGGCGGAGGCCCATTCGCGGCCTTTCTCGCGGCAGAGGATCGTGAAACCACCTTCCCGGCGACCAATCCTTTTGGGCGGACGAAGCGTCGGCTTGCTCCACATATCTTCGCGAACGAGGAAATCGTGGCCATCATCGCCGAAGCGCATCACATTCGCCGCGTTCAGGCTGCCGGGACGCTCATGATGCCTGCCCTGATCGGCCTGCTGGCCTCGACTGGGCTGCGTATATCCGAAGCGCTCGGCCTACAGATCCGAGATCTGGATCTCGAAGCTTCGCAGATCCTGGTGCGGGAAGCGAAATATGGCCGCCAGCGACTGGTCCGCCTCCATCCAACCGCTGTTGCCGCGCTCGAGACCTTCCTTGATCGACGAAACGCGTTATTCCCATCGAGACCGGCCGATCCAGTCTTCATGAGCGAGCTGTCCAGCAATAAGCTGAGCTACATGAACGCTTGGCACGCCTGGTTCCGGATCACCCAGAGATTGGGAATCCGGCCGCGCGGTGGCCATTCCTTCGTGCGTATCCATGACCTTCGGCACACCTTCATATGCCGCCGGCTTATCCTCTGGCAGCAAAGCGGAACGGAGATCGATGCGGCGATGATGATGCTGTCTACCTATGTCGGCCATGCCAATCTGCGCGATACCTACTGGTATATCGAGGGCGTGCCCGAGCTTATGGCAATTGCCGGCCATCGTTTCGAAGGTGCAGCTATCGTTGGAGGCAACTTCGATGAGTGATACCACACCTTCCTTTCCGACCTTGCTGCAGCGCTTCTTCGTTGATCATCTGCGCCAGCAACGAGCGGTGAGCCCATGCACCGTCGCGGCATACCGCGACACGTTCAAACTCCTGCTGGCCTTCGCTGAGAAACGGATCGGGAAATCCCCGACGAACTTGACCTTGCCCGACCTCAATGCCGATCTGATCCTGGCCTTTCTGGATCACCTCGAGCGTGATCGGGCCAACAGCGTCAGGAGCCGAAATGCACGGCTGTCCGCAATCCGGGTCTTCCTCAAATATGCCGCGCATGAGGATCTGACTGCGCTGGCGGTGATCGAGCGCAGCCTCGCCGTCCCGCAGAAGCGGCATGACAAGGCAGTTCTCGGCTACCTGGCCCGCCCCGAGGTCGAGGCGATCATCAACGCGCCCGATCCCAAAACATGGGCCGGCAGGCGCGACCGGGCACTGTTTACATTCCTCTATAATACTGGCGCGCGTGTGTCCGAGGCTATCGACCTTCGGATTGGCAGTGTCATTCTGGAGACTGCACCGGTCGTGCACCTGCATGGGAAGGGGCGCAAGCGCCGGAGCGTGCCACTCTGGAATGAGACCGCACGAACGCTGAAGCGATGGATTCAGGATCTTCATGATTGTGGACCGGATGCCTACATCTTTCCCAACAGTTCGGGGACGCGCCTATCCCGTTCCAGTGTGAGGCAGCGCCTCGACCTCGCCGTCGGCGCTGCCGGCGGAGGTGTTCCATCGATCCTGGCAAAGGCGATATCGCCGCATACCTTCCGACACACCACGGCGATGCATCTGCTGCAGTCCGGCGTCGACCTGACCGTGATCGCGCTTTGGTTCGGACACGAGGACATCAGCACGACGCATATCTACATGGAGGCTGACCTTGCGATGAAGGAAGAAGCGCTCAGCCGGCTTCAGCCGGTCAGCCCGACAGGTGTTCGCTACCGGCCGCCCGACAAGTTGATGGCATTCCTCCAAGCGCTTTAAGCTCGTTGCTCCCGGCGTGACGCCCGGGAGCGCACCCCAGCCGGGAGGCTAGGCGCAGCACTTCGACGTCGTGCTAGCTGGCCCGCAGCAGGACGATTTGGCCTGCTCCTCCGCCAGCCAGCGATCCCGCGGCTTGCAGCTTGCTGGTCGAGCGACAAGAGACACCTCGAAGGTGCCGGCGACGAGCCGCGGTGCTGACGCGCAGTAGAGGGCCATCGGCCGCTCTCCGTCGCTGATCTCGAACGTGAGTTTTGCAGTCGGCTCAAGCTGCACATGGTCGGAGACTTTGCGGATGATCGCCGCGAACTTGCCGGCCGGCATATGCGTCCGGTCATCTTCGTCGATATCCCAGAGCTGCACGAAGATCTCTGCCCAGGCTTCCGGGTTGGCGCCGCAATCGAGCGCCGAAAAAATCCCGGCCTTGACTTCGGTGACGTGGTAGCCCGCACGTACGGTATTGCCGTCATAGCTGAACACCAGCGGCGCATCTGGAGCCACGGCGAGGACATCGAGGAGATGGGCGAGACTGATGTCTGTCGAAATTGTCTTGTCGATCGCGTTCATGTGCGTTATCCCTCTATCCAATAGTTCAAGGATTGTTGAAATATGGATGAACGTCAAGCTCTTTCGTCATTCGCGGCGCTGTCCCAGGAGACCCGCCTTGCGATCGTCCGTGCTCTGGTCATTGCGGGCCCGGAGGGATTGGCCGCAGGTGTGATCGCCGAACGCATGGGCGTCTCCGCGACGAACGTCTCCTTCCATTTGAAGGAACTGGAGCGGTCAGGATTGATCTCCCAGCGAAGGGAGTCCCGCTCAATCATCTACAACGCGAGTTACGACGCGCTTGCCGATCTCGTCAAATTCCTGATGGAGGACTGTTGCGCTGGTCATCAGGTGATCAGAGAGAGTGTCGAGCGTGGCGGCGACTGCTGTAGCCCAGCCGGCAAGGATGACGTCGTTGCGTAGTTCCACAATCCCTGCAGGCATTGTCTCGGCTCTCGGCCTGACGCAGATCATCGGTTACGGCACGCTCTACTACAGCTTCAGCATCCTCGCCCCCGGCATGGCGGAGGATCTCGGCTTATCGCTGGCAGAGGTATTCGGTGTGTTCTCCGTGTCCCTGTTTATCGGCGGTCTGTCGGCCACCTATATCGGCAAGCAGATGGACCGGATCGGTGCCGCGACGATCATGACGGCAGGGTCAGCGCTCGCGGCATTGACACTTGCCCTTTGCGCCTGGTCGCCCTCAGTCGCAATCTTCGCCATCGCCATCATCCTGCTCGAGGTGTCATCGGGAATGGTGCAGTATCAGGCTGCATTCGCAGCTCTGGTTGAAAGCGATCCCCGCAGCGCTTCCCGCAGCATTACCTATCTTACGCTGATTGGTGGATTTGCCTCGACAATCTTCTGGCCGATCTCGTCAGCACTTACGGGATATCTCTCGTGGCGGGAAATCTATCTCGTCTTTGCGGCGCTGAACCTCTTCCTTTGCATGCCGCTGCACTTCTGGATCCGGAGTCTCGGACAGAATGCTGGCGAAACGACCATCCGGACACGCGAAACGGTGATCGGCGCGATCGCACCTCATGCAAGGCGCCGCGCCATGGTCATCGTCTCGTTGGCCTTCGCGCTCCTCGGCTTTACGCTCGCAGCCATCCTTGCCCATATGGTGCCGATGCTCGGCTCGATCGGGTTGGGGGCAGCCGCCGTCGTTATCGGTTCACTGTTCGGTCCTGCGCAGGTTCTGAGCCGCCTGATCAACATGGTCTTCGGGAAGAACCTGTCGCCGCCGGGACTTGCCGTACTTGCCGCCGTGCTGATCGTCTTCGGCGTCCTGATCCTGCTGGTGACGGGGAACTGGCTGCCGGGTGCGGTCGCCTTCGCCATCTGCCTGGGGCTTGGCTCCGGAATCAACAGCATCGCGCAGGGGAGTTTGCCGCTCTATCTATTCGGATCGGACGGATATGGAGCGATCACAGGCAAGATGGCGGCGGCTCGACTGGCGCTCGGAGCCGGAGCACCTTTCGCGTTCGCGGCGGCCATGGAGAACCTGGGCCTGAGCTTGTCGCTCATTGGAAACGCGTGTCTCGGCGCGGTCAGCATAGCGGCATTCGTTGCGGTGGCAGTATCCTGTCGGCGACCAGCCACCGCAACTGTCTAGAATTACTAGATCGACTTCAGCGAAACCCGCTTCTCCAGCTCGGCTGCGTCTTCCTTCCGCTCGCTGTAGCGATCGGTGAGATAGGACGAAACATCGCGGGTGAGGATAGTGAACTTCACCAGCTCTTCGCAGACGTCCACGACGCGGTCGTAATAGGACGACGGCTTCATTCGTCCTTCGGCATCGAATTCCTGAAACGCCTTGGCGACGGACGACTGGTTGGGGATGGTGATCATTCGCATCCAGCGGCCAAGAATGCGCAATTGATTGACGGCGTTGAAGGACTGACTGCCACCGGATACTTCCATCACCGCCAGCGTCTTGCCTTGCGTCGGCCGGACGGAACCGACCGAGAGCGGGATCCAGTCGATTTGGGACTTCATTATCCCGGTCATGGCACCGTGGCGTTCCGGGCTGATCCAGATGTGGCCTTCAGACCACTGGGTCAGTTCGCGGAGCTCCTGCACCTTGGGGTGGCTCACCGGAGATTCGTCCGGAAGCGGCAACCCGGCGGGATCGAACACGCGAACCTCGCATCCCAGCCGTTCGAGAAGCCGACGAACTTCGAAGGCAAGCAGACGGCTATAGGAAACCTCCCGCAGGGAACCGTAGAGAATCAAGATCCTGGGCTTATGTGTCGAGAACATCGGCCGGAGCGATTCCGGCTCGATGGGCTGAAGAAGCTGGTCGTGCAGTGCGGGGAAGGTATCAGACAATACGCTTTCCTTCCTGATCCAGAACCTGTTCGCCGTCTTCCTTGGTGAACGAACCTTTGAAGGCATCGGTCGGCAGGATGTCGAGTACTACCTCTGACGGGCGGGCAAGCTTGGTGCCGAGCGCCGTGACGACAAATGGTCGATTGATCAGGATCGGGGTCGCGAGCATCGCGTCCAGCAACTGGTCTTCGGTCAGGTCCGGATTGTCGAGACCGAGTTCGGCATAAGGAGTGCCCTTCTCGCGGATCGCGTCACGAACAGTCAGACCGGCGTCCCTAATCATCTTCGAGAGCTGCTCACGCGATGGCGGGTTCTGAAGGTATTCGATGACAGTAGGCTCGATCCCGGCTGCGCGGATCAGTGCCAACGTGTTGCGAGACGTCCCGCAGGCCGGATTGTGATAGATGGTGGCGTCCATAGTCAGGTCCTTTCGGTGATGGTGTTGCGGGAAACGGCGGGCGATGCCTCGTACCAGCCCTTTGAGCGGTTCACGATCCAGACGACTGAAAGCATCACCGGCACCTCGATCAGTACACCGACCACTGTGGCAAGTGCCGCGCCCGACTGAAACCCGAACAGGCTGATGGCGGCGGCGACCGCGAGCTCGAAGAAGTTAGAGGCCCCGATAAGTGCCGAGGGGCCAGCCACACAATGCTGCTCGCCTGAAATCCGATTGAGGATGTAAGCGAGGCCGGAGTTGAAATAGACCTGGATCAGGATCGGCACTGCCAGAAGTGCGATGATCGTAGGCTGCGCAATGATCTGCTCGCCCTGGAAGCCAAACAGCAACACCAGCGTCGCCAGCAATGCGACAAGCGACAGCGGCTGAAGCTTGGACAACAGCCGGTCCAACCCGGCGGTGCTCCCGCCGGCCAGCAGGGCACGCCTTAGAACCTGAGAGATCGCGACCGGAATCAGGATGTAGAGGGCCACTGAGATCATGAGGGTGTCCCACGGCACTGTGATCGCAGACAGACCCAGAAGCAGACCCACGATCGGTGCGAAGGCGACAATCATGATAGCGTCGTTGAGTGCGACCTGGGACAGGGTGAAATGAGGTTCGCCCTTCGTCAGGTTGCTCCAGACGAACACCATAGCCGTGCAGGGCGCGGCCGCGAGGATGATCAGGCCCGCGATGTAGGAGTCGATCTGGTCGGCAGGCAGGTATGGCCGGAACAGCCAGCCCACGAACAGCCAGCCCAACAGCGCCATCGAGAACGGCTTGACGGCCCAGTTGATGAACAGCGTCACGCCGATGCCGCGCCAATAGCTACCGACCTTCGACAGTGAGCCGAAGTCGATCTTGAGGAGCATCGGGATGACCATCAGCCAGATCAGCACGGCGACGGGAATGTTCACCTTGGCGATCTCGGCTGCGCCGATCGTTTGGAAAACGCTCGGCATCAGATGACCGAGCGCGATGCCGACGAGAATGCAGAGGAAGACCCAGACAGTGAGATAGCGTTCGAACGCGGACATCAGGCGCTCTTTTCCTGGCTGCTGGTCGACCCTTCCATCTGGCCGATCTGCTTTAGCTTCTGCTCAAGCGCAAGCTTGTCGATCGAAGACAGTGGAAGGCTTAGCAAGGCGCCGATGCGGTTCTTCAGAAAACGGGCGGCCTGTGCGAAAGCTCTCTGGACTTCGATATCCGTTCCCACGACTGCGGCCGGATCCTCGACACCCCAGTGCGCCGTCATTGGATGCCCCAGCCAGACAGGGCATGCTTCACCAGCCGCGCTGTCGCAGACAGTGAAGATGAAATCCATCTGCGGCGCGCCCGGCTCCGCGAACACATCCCAGTTCTTCGAGGAGAAACCGGTAGACGGATAGCCGAGCGCTTCCAGCTCCTTGATCGCATGGGGGTTCACCTCGCCCTTCGGATGGCTCCCCGCGGAGTAGGCTCGAAAGCGACCTTTCCCCTCATGATTCAGGATGGATTCGCCGAGAATAGAACGTGCGGAATTGCCCGTGCACAGGAAGAGCACGTTGTAGATCTTGTCGGTCATGGTCTTGTTCCGTTGTTAGGTCGGGGACCTGTTGAGCTTCATGATGGTCGCAGTCGATGGGCAGATGAAAGAAAGTTGGCGGGTCATGAGCACAGCCGCAGGTACAATGGCCCGCGACACCTCAGAGAAACCGATGGTCGAAAAAAATGGCGCGGCACTCGTCGTCGCGAGATAGATGCCGCCGTTTACATCGAGACCTCGCAACGTTGCCTCAACGATCGCTCGGCCAAACCCACGACCGCGATGCGCCGGCAGCACTACAACGGACCGCAGCAGGTAATCGCCGCTGCACTGTTCGAGGCCGGCATAGCCGACAATCTCGTCGCCACCCGAAACGGCTTCAAAGAAGGTGCGGCCTCCATCTTCGATGTCATCGGTCGGAAGATCTGCGGCGTGCAGCGCTTCGCGGAGACGGGCATTGCTGCCGCGCACTTCGAGTAATGTGATCGCGCTTAACATCGCTTCGCCTCCGGAGCGCAGCAGAGCGTCAACTCCGCGATGAGGGGTGTGCAAAGCTCTGTCGATCCGCCGCAGCAGTCCTTCAGCAGAAAAAGTGTCAGGTCGCGCAGACCGTCGAGGTCGGCCCGATAGATGATTGATCGGCTCTGGCGCTCGCTCTTAACCAAACCGGCACGGGAAAGTGTAGCGAGGTGCGCCGACATGGTGTTCTGCGGGACCTCGAGCAGCCGGGCGAGTTCGCCTGCCGGAATACCGTCGGGTTCGTGCCGCACGAGTAGACGAAACGTCTCGAGGCGCGTGTTCTGAGCTAAGGCCGAAAGGGCCGTTATTGCAGTGATGATTTCCATATATCCAGAATAATAGATATTTTTAGGAAATCAAGCGGACTTGCGGTTATTTAAATGCGTCCGGAGGCAGATCGAAATGTGCTAAGATCAGGCTAAAGAAAGCTTTCTCAAACTTTTTATGCGTCATGGATTGCCAAACAAGCTGCTGTGCAGCCTCTTTCTGGCCGGAAGCAAGAAGCGAGAACGCTCCAAGCAGAATGCGATTTGCATACGTCGTCGGCACCTTGTTCTGAGAAAAACGTGCAGGCTTGTCAAAGATGAGCTGAAGACCGGACACTGCGAACTGAAGTGACATACCGACCGAGTTGGGTACCTCCGAATGCTTGAGGTAGCCGTCGATACCATGATGGTCATTGGCAAGTACGTGCGCGAGAATAATTGCACCGGTCTTGCTTTGATGCTGCGCGCGCTCGCCGCATGCGCTTCCTTCGTATCGGCATAGAGTATCGTGGTGTTTGAAGAAAGAAAATCCCGATAGACGTTCAAGGCTAAGATCGTCAGCGTACATGAACTCCGACGTGTAAGTCCCATTCCAGTACCAGGTACCGTTCCAAAAGCGCAGCGGGCCTTTGTCCCTGTGCGGATCGTAAGGAGTGGATGCTGCGGGCGGAGGCGTCAACGCCGGGTCACAAATCAATATACGGAAGGCGGTCGGGTTGTAGGCTTCGATTGCTTCGATCCAGTAGAAGTTCTTTCCAGCGATGAGTTCTTCCCATTTGAAATGAAAGCCTACCGTCCCATACATCGATCCGCGATGCCAATGATTGGCCGACGACCACACGACGGGGAGCCTTGCAGTATTCAGTCGGCTCTCGTCATATACAAGCCGGGCGGAAATCTTCTTATCATCGATCGTACGGACTGCTTCACGGACATGCATGATCGTGAAGACCTCTTTTAGCTCCCAGGTCTTCCCATACGCAGGAGGCGGTAGCGTTGCCTCATAGTCATCCCACTCTGGCACGCGAAAACCCTTCCTGATGTCGTGGTGTTGTCGTCCACCATCTACAAATATTGCTGTTTCCAGACAATACCTTGGTCCATCGAATAGGAGCAACGCGATTGCCAATCCAATTTGCTTTCAATGCACGCGAGATCTCGCCGCCAGCGTCGCCCCGCGCTCCTCATTACCAAGATTATGTTCATGCCGCTCGGCCAAAGCTCCTCGCGCTGATGGCCCCCCAGCCTGAGGTGAACATAAGTCACCACGGCTCATATTCGTGCTTATGCGGAGCTGCGCATAAGCATGAGTTTTTTCCCTGGGCGGCTCATTGAGCCGCCTTTTGCCGTTCCGGCTGCCGCTTGCGAGCGAGCGGTGGCAAGGGAAGCGCCGCCGGGGCTGGCGAATCCTTTGCAGGATTCACCAATTGCCAACCCCGCCCTTGCCGCCTTTGCTCTTCGCGCCGGACTAAAGGGGTCCGCGAAGAATGCGGAAAGGAAATTAACAAGGGACGATCACCAGGCGATCGGAAAGATGATGAAGCGAACAGATATTGAGGAAATTCGCCAACGGGTCGGGTGCGGAGCGGTTTTGGAGACATCGGGCTTCGCGATCGATGTGAAGGAAAGCACCCGCCGGGCTGTGAAATACCGCCGCGGCGGTGAGATCGTTATCGTCACCCATGGAGGCCAGGGTTGGTTCGATCCGCTAGGCGATGACAAGGGCGACGTGTTCTCACTTGTTGCACGCCTCGACGGAGGCGGCTTCCTGGAGGCGTTGGACCGTGTCGCCGGTCTCATCGGCTTCCAGTCGATAGAACCGGAGTGGATGGCGGCAGCGCCAACAAAAACAGCGATTGCGACGATCCATGATCGATGGATATCGCGTCAGAATCCTCGACCGTCATCTGAAACCTGGCGCTACCTGCGGTTCACGCGCTTCGTACCGGCACGGATTCTGAAGGGTGCCAAGGCGATCGCGTCGGGCGACGAGCGGCTGATGCAGAAGGCAGGACTGGAGGCAGATCTTGCCAGGCTCGAACGGCTGCGCGCAGCTCATGAGGACGACCAATATGCCGTCCGCCGGCAGATGCGTGACGCAGAGCGAGAGATAGAAATCGCCACCCGACGCATCGGGGAGATCGGCCAGGACATCGTGCGACTGGCACCGACCACCGGTGATGCCTTCACCATGATGATACTCGGTGAAGAGCACACCGAGCGCAAGGAGGCGGGCCGAGCGCTGATGAAGGAAATCCTCACGCTTCTTCAGCTCCAGAAAGAAGGTGAAGTTCATCTGGCGACAATCGGCGGCTTTGATCTCGTCTACGAGAGCGAGCGGTTCGGCAAGGGCGATGGCTATCGCTACGAGACCCTGCTCCAGCGCACCGGCGCAGATTACGAGATCGATCTGGCGATCACGGTCACACCGCTCGGTGCCATCTCACGGCTGGAGCACGCACTTGGCGGCTTTGATGAGGAACAGCACCAGTATCGCCAGCGGCTCGAAGATGCCAAGCGGCGATTGGTATCCTATCGTTCGCGAGACGGAGGCGTTTTCGCGTTCGCAGACGAGCTGGAGGACAAGCGGCTGAAGCTGCGGGCAATCGAAGCTCAACTGGCGGCAGATCTGGACGACGAGACCGTCGCGGTGCCTGCATAGCTGCGTTGAATAATAAATGTTTTCCTGATGATCAAAAATCAGGCATAGTGCCTCCAGCTGATGCATATGACGGTCACCTCCCAGTTCCGTCGCAGCAGCTGTTCCCCTCTGGAGGTTTTAAATCTCCACACTTCATGGGCCGCGGTTTCCGCAGGCCCATTTTTTTATTCTTTGTTCGCCTCGTCCGACCATTTCGAGAGGTTTATAACTAGGGGGCTTTTGCGCTGGCCCCTCCGCTCGGCAGTTTGAAGAGCGATTACATCAAGGTACCGTTCGCGCATAGCCTTCATGTCGATATCTCCGCGGGTCCATTCCTCCAGCAAAGCAACGAAGGCAGGATCCTTGTCGATCGGCATACCACGCGCCGCCGCGCGATCAATCACACGCTGCGCGATGGCTCTGCGGGTCTCGGGATTTGTGCTCATGCTGCCTCGCCTGACGTTCGGATAGACGCGAAGATCTATCAGGGGGTAGTCCAGATCGCGACTTGAAATTCTCCTTCGTCAACAACATCTGAGCATCACCTCTCAATGAGACGATGTCCTGCTCACTGCAATCGCAGCGGCGTTTGACGTTGTCCCGGCATCTAAAAAAAAGGCGCTCCCCCAACGGGTCGAGCGCCTTTTTTGCGTCGGAGGCGACCGCAAATGTGGTCCCCCACCTTGACCGAGATCGATTTGCAGACGAGACCTCAATCAATACACTCCGTGGAAAAACATGCCTTTTTTTCTTGTAACGCAGTCATCGCTGGTAGAAGCTCAAGATGAGCGAGAGGCCGCTCAAACGGGGGTCGACCGTCTCCGCTCTGGAGCACAGGTCACCGTTTCGGTAAAATCCGATGAAACAACGATCACGCACATCGTTGTCCCCGCAATGATCGAAGAGCCCCTTCCGGTTCCGCCCTCCGAAACCGCCATGCCCTCGCCTGCTGCTGTTGCTATCCCGGAAGCGGCCTTTGTCGCACCGGAAAACCGGAAACTCATCTTGAAGCGTATGATGGCTGACGCGCTGGCCCTTCTAGGGCGCCGAACCTAGTCGCGCCCTCCAGGCATCGCTGCCCCCAGCATTGATCGTCTTCAAGCGTCGGCTCGAATTGAGACGTGAAAAATGGAAAAAGAAAAGCAGGGAGGATGAACCGATCGCAGACCGGTCCTCCTACCGACGCTGTCGCTCAACCGCGGTCTGCGCGATCCCGGCCGCTTGTCCCGCGCAGGGCTATTAGCCCCGCTCGTCCCGCGCAGCAGGGATGCTCGGCCGCAGTTGCGGCAGTCCGGCCGCTCGGCGGTCCGGGAGGTGTCTTCGAAAAAAAGAAGACAGGAAGGGCCGGCAAGGTGCCGGTCGGTAACCTCTCGAAAGGACTGCTCCCATGCAAATCATGAAGGTTGACCCGCGCGCGCTGAAAGAAAATCCCAACCGTATGCGCCAGTCAAAGTCGTCGCCGCAGGCCGACGCGCTGATGCTGGCCACGATCAAGGCCGTCGGCATCGTCCAGCCTCCCGTCGTCGCACCAGAACCCGATGGCGGAAATGGCTATATCATCGATGCCGGCCATCGCCGCGTGCGCCTTGCCATCGCCGCCGGCCTGGAAGAAATCGAAATCCTTGTTGTGGATGCCGCCAACGATAATGGCGCCATGCGCTCGATGGTCGAAAACTCGGTTCGCGAGGCGCTCAACCCCGTGGATCAGTGGCGCGGCATCGAACGTCTCGTCGCTCTCGGCTGGACCGAAGAAGCAATCGCGGTCGCTCTCGCCCTCCCCGTTCGCCAGATCCGCAAGCTGCGTCTGCTTGCCAATGTCCTGCCGGCAATGCTCGAGCAGATGGCCCTGGGCGACATGCCGTCCGAGCCGCAGCTGCGGATTATCGCGGCAGCAGGCCAGGTGGACCAGAAGGAAGTCTGGAAAGCGCACAAGCCGAAGAAGGGAGACACCGCTCCGTGGTGGCAGATCGCCAATGCGCTTACCAAGAAGCGCATGTACGCCCGCGATGCGAGCTTTGGTGACGATCTGGCCCAGTCTTACGGCATCGAGTGGGTGGAGGACCTTTTCGCGCCGGCCGACGAGGACGGGCGCTACACCACCAATGTCGAGGGCTTTCTCGGTGCCCAGCATGAATGGATGACGAGCAACCTTCCCAAGCGCGGCGGAATTGTTGAGGTCAACAGCTGGGGCCAGCCAGAGCTGCCGAAGAAGGCCTCCCAGGTGTATGGCAAGCCCTCCAAGTCCGATCACACGGCGCTCTATCTGGATCGTGAGGGCAAGGTGCAGTCCGTGCATTACCGCATGCCGGAGGTGGCGAAGCCGAAGGGGGCTGCTGGTGACGGATCGGTCGCTAGTGGCGACGATGCCGATGCAATCACCATGTCGAGGGCCCGGCCCGACGTCACGCAGAAGGGTCATGACATGATCGGTGATTTCTGCACCGACGCCCTACATGACGCACTCGGTCGCGCGCCGATCGAGGATGACATGCTGATGGCGCTGACGGTGCTCGCCTTCGCCGGGCAGAATGTTCGCGTCGACTCCGGTGCGGATGGGACGTTCTACGGCGGAAAACGCTTTTCGCGCCATGCGGTCGGACTGTTTGACGAGCATGGCAAGCTCGCCTTCGATCAGGAGCAGCTCCGGGTCGCGGTCCGCTCCGTGCTGATCGATGTTCTCTCGTGCCGCCGCGGCATGTCGAACAGCGGCATGGTCTCGCGCATCGCCGGCGTCGCGATCGGCGCGGACGAATTCATGCCGAACATGGGTTCGGAGGAGTTCCTCTCGTGCCTGTCCCGGCAGGCGCTGGAAGCGTCTTGCGCCGAAGCGGCCGTTCAGCCGAGGCAGAAGGTCCGCGAAACCCGCGCGGCGCTCGTGGAGCATTTCGCAAATGACCGTTTTGTCCATCCGTCCGGCCGTTTCGCGCCAACGGCAGACGAGCTGCTCGAATGGATCCGTGCAGGCGCTGCCACGGATTTGGTCGGCGCTGGGTCCCAGGATGATAGGGATAACGATCTCGATGACCCATCGGACGATCAGACCGAGCAAGAAGCCGACGATGTGGTCGATAGGGTGCCGCAGGATGCGGATCTTCCGGACCACGACGACCGCGACCAGAGGGCAGCCGCATGATCGCCGCTGTCCAGTCGAACATGGCTGCATCCACCCCCGATCTTTCGGGGGTGGAGTTTGCTACCAGCGCGGACGGCCTGCCCGTCGCCCGCATTGGTGATCTAGTCCTTGCTATGGTCTTTTCACCCAGTGGATTTTCTTATCTTGGCCGTGCCGTCGCCGTTCGGCGGCCGCTTGCAGAACTAACACGGGCCGACTTCATAGGGCATGACGGTCAGATCGCTGACGAAGCCGAATTCCGGTCGCGCGTCGCTGAGACTGCCGGGCATAAACGCGATCTCGCTAGCCTCGATCGTGTGCGGACCCGCATGTCAGCGAGTACCCCATGGGGTGGATCGCAGATGGCGGTCATTTATAGCGATGGCATCGTCTTCCACATGACCTCCGGCCACGGTGGTCTCCATCTCTCAGCTGATCGTAACACCAAAGTCCATCCTTTGTTACGCAAGGACACGCCGTGGTACGAGGAGGACTGTGAGTGGGCGATCGTGGCTGTTACCTTCCCGGACCTGTTCACCGCCTATGAGCGGTCCATGGCCGAGAAGACCGTTCGCAATATCTGGCCCGACGCCTGGGAGATGATCCACGGCTGCGTGCTGGCCGAGGGCGAGAGCTGGGCCAAGGACCGTCGGGCGTTCGATCAACGTCACAGGAACGACTTCGTTGTCACCTCTGCGATCCTATCTGGCGAACACGCTGGCATGATCGAGGTCGTGGCGGTCGTTAATAGTGACCGAAAGCCAGGCAACCATCGGCGTCGCTTCCTTGTCCCCAGTGAGGAGTATGCTGGTCGCGGCCGGTTCGGTTTTGTCATCAATCACGCGCGTCACGTCGAATATGACGGGCCATCCTCTTTCGTTGGTTGGGAAAGCCGGGGGGTGGGCCATGATCGACCTCCGCACTTTGAACGTGGCGAAAGCAATCGGCGCTCGGCGCGAGACCCAGCTGCATCTCGATTGTTTGACGCGGCAGATTGCGGCGCGCGCCGGAAGACAGGCGACGACGGTGAGGGTCTGGAGCCGGGCGCGGCGCCGATCGGATCCTCGTATTTACCGTCAGGAGCTCGTGGACTGCCTCACCTTCGAGCATTGGGCCGAACTCGACATGATCGCTCGCAGAATGGCGATGAATGAGCTGGTCATCGGTGAATGCCAACGTCGCGATCATGAGCCTGTGCATCATCCGCCGATATAGGCGGACCCGAAACGAAGGCGCTGGTGCTGGACTTGCCTGGCTTCGATGTCATAGGCACGGCGGTCTTGGCCATGGTACCGTCTCGTTGCTGGGGACTGGCATCGGGCCCGTGCCGAACTGCCCTTCTTGTGCTGCGGTCTGAACCGGCGGTCGGTCGTTTCAAGGCCGCTGTCGCGCCGCATGGCGGCCGATCCAACCTCACTGCGCGAGGTCAGGCTCGCGGTCTGCTCAGGTCAAAACCTGCTGGCCCGCAACCCTGCCCTGCTGGCTCAGTCGGATCGGACCTGTGAAACCGCCCGTCCCTTGCCGGTTCTTGGTCGTCCGCATCGAAGGGCAGACCGGCACGGGCCGGAACCGCTTCAGCAGTCAAGGAAGGAATAGACATGGCCAAGTCCGCCACTCCCAACCGCTCCAACGCCAGGTTTTCGCAACCTCGCCGCGGCACCACCCTCGAAATGGTCCGCCTCTCCTGCCCCGACGTCACCCAGGCAATCAAGATCGCCGAAAGCTTCGGCACTACGTTCGTCGACAGCGATGGCATCCGCAACCTCCACGAGCGGCTGATCGTCGAGACCGCCGACAGCCTCTCCGAAGGTTTGGGCGAGAAGGCCATGCAGATACACCTGCAGCGCATCGTCGGAGCCTTCGTCGGATCGGCGCATGGCGCCGGGCAGTTCTACTCCCGCGCCGTCACGGAAGCGCGCGACGCAACCGCGAAGGCGTCGAACGACGCCCGTGACGAGGACCTCGATGGTCCAGTCGGCTACGAAAGCGCCGCCCAGCGCAAGCGAGAATTCGCGGCCGACATGGGCATCCAGGCCCATTCACTCAGGATGGCGGCAGAGGGGACAGTTGCCGCCTACGAACAGGTTATCGGCGAGACTTGGAAGCCCTTCGAACGCCCGGTCGAAAATCCGGGTGCCAGTCTCGACCGCAAGGCGGCGGAAGTTCAGATGGATGCTCTCGGCTGATCCCAACCGGCGGGGCTCCGGCCCCGCTCATTTCCTTTCTTTCGAATCGGGCGGGCCTAGTCGGGGTCGGCCCATTCCATGTTGAGATTTGAACCCGGAGAGCGCCCGGTTGATAGCGGTCCGTCCCGGCCGGTGCTCCTGCAGGAGACGGTCTTCGCGCGCAACGGCTTTGCCGTCCTCCTCTTCGTTCCGGCCCCTTGGGTGCGCACGAGATCCTTTGCCTCCTGCTTCAGGACCTCCGTGACGAACCGCGATCGGCGCGGTCGGACAAGAAGGAGAAATGAAGATGACCAGGAAATCGGCAGGCGACCGCAGCGACATCTATTCTCGCGTCACCGATCGAATCGTGACCGATCTCGAACAAGGCGTTCGACCATGGATGATGCCGTGGAGTGTTGCCCACACACAGGGGCGCATCACCCGACCGTTGAGGCATAATGGCCTGCCCTATTCAGGAATGAACGTGCTGCTTCTCTGGTCGGAGGGGGTAGCGCGGGGTTTCTCCTCACCGATGTGGATGACATTCAAGCAGGCGCTCGAAGTCGGGGCTTGTGTGCGCAAGGGCGAAACGGGCTCGACTGTCGTTTTCGCCAGCCGCTTCACAAAATCCGAAAGCGACGGTTTAGGCAATGAGATCGACCGTGAGATTCCTTTTCTCAAAACATACTCGGTCTTCAACATCGAACAGATCGATGGACTTCCCGATTACTACTACGGGCAGCCTGCTGAGAACCTTGATCCCCTAGAGCGGATCGAGCAGGCCGATCGCTTCTTCCTCAATATAGGTGCCCTGATCCGACATGGCGGCGGTCAGGCCTACTATTCGCCGGTGACGGATCATATTCAGATGCCGCCGTTCGAGACGTTTCGCGATGCTGCGGCTTATGTGGCGACGCTCAGCCATGAAGCCACGCACTGGACGGCACATCCTTCCCGTGTCGGCCGCGATCTCAGCCGCTACGCGAGGGACAAAAGCGAGCGCGCCCGCGAAGAGTTGATTGCAGAACTCGGGAGTTGCTTCCTGTGTGCCGATCTTGGCATTGTTCCGGAACTGGAGCCGCGACCCGATCACGCCTCCTACCTGCAGTCCTGGCTGCGCGTGCTGTTAGGCGACAAGCGCGCCATCTTTCAGGCAGCGGCACATGCGCAGCGCGCTATGAGTTATCTTCATGATCTGCAGCGGGTAGCCGAGGCTGGAACCAAGGCGGCTTGAAGCCAACCATTCTGTCAGCAACGGAGGTAATCATCGCAGGCCGTCGTTGCCACGACCCGACACCGTTCAAGTGCGGGACCTGTTGCAGCGAAGATCCAGCTTCCCACAGACCGAGGGCTGGCCAGTATAGGACGTGAGTCCACGGGATGGCTCTCGTTCAACAGTTATTGGCTTTGTGTCCTGACGAATGGATCCTCATGGCGACGTCACCGACGAACGAGCGCGCGCGAATACTTCCATGTAACCGGCTCCTCTCATGAGATGGGTTTTCGCTGGGGATGGGTGATGATCGACGGATTGTCCGAGGCGATTATTCCAAGATTGCCCTTCTCGCAGGGGCCAAGTCCCGAGATCGCCATAGCGATATCCCTCCACCTGTTTCCGGGGCTCCATCTGCGGGCTCGATGGGGCATGTCTGACCGGAGACCGGCTGCGCCTCGATCATTTTCCCGCAACGACCGTCTGTAACTTTCTTCCCCAGCGAACTGCGTTCGCATTCCTCGCGCACAACAAAGTTTCCTCCGGCCGCCCTTCATTGCATTGCGGCCCTGTGCCACCCCATCGCGTAAGGCGCGAAGGGGACCCCGGCGGGTGCGGTCCGATCGTCCCCGGTCTTTGCGACTGCCATCGAGGCCGCAATGGTGCGGCCCGAACAAGCAAAGGAACACCACCATGGCAACCATCGGCACTTTCAACTCCACAGAAACTGGCTTCACAGGCTCCATCCGCACCCTCGCCCTCAACGTCAAGGCCCGTATCTCTCGCGTCGAAAACCCCTCGGACAAGGGCCCGCAGTTCCGCATCTACGCAGGCGCTGTCGAGCTGGGTGCGGCCTGGCAGAAGCGATCCACTGAGAGTGATCGCGACTACCTCTCGGTCAAGCTGGACGACCCGAGTTTCCCTGCTCCGATATACGCAACCCTGACCGAAGTCGAAGGCGAAGATGGTTACCAGCTGATCTGGTCCCGACAGAACCGCGATTGAGGCATTGAGGCTCCGCCCATCGGGCGGGCCTCTTCCCTCGGACTATGGAGCCAGGAACGGGCGTCGTCCGGCCCGGCTTTTTTGGTGCCACACGGAATCGGGAAATAGCTGCTCAGATCGAGCGAGGTTGCCGGCCGAGGCGACCGCGACAAGGACTAGCGGTTCCCCCAATTTCTCGCGATCGCTTTATGAGCGCCCGCATTTAATGGTCTGTGTTGCCAGGGAGGTCAGCCGTGTTCCCAATTGATCAGTCCAATGACGCGATCACTTTTATACAGGCTTGCCGGATGTGGAGACCGACCTCTGTGGAGTAATCGCGCCTTTGAGCATGGGGCAAACACCTGCCTCGGCAACTTTGCGCCAACTGCTGACTTAAGTAAGCGTGTCTTTTGGCCACGCAATCGATGATTTTGTAGCCACTTTCCTTTCACGAGCGTCCTTAGGGCGCATCTTGGCCTCGAATAGCCATTTGTAGCTCTGATCAGGGTGCGCCAACTGTTCGAAATCATACCCGCGATGTTGCGTGTCTATCATCTCTGCCGTCTTTACGCCGATCTCGGCACATAGCCGCGCGATTTTTTGTGCCGGGCAAGGTCGAGAAAGAGCACCACAGCATCGTGCTCGTTTTCGAAATGATGCACAATGCTCTGCCCGGACGCTCCAATGCGGCCCCAGCGCCGGATGAGGCAGGGCTCTCCGAACAAGCTTCGGGAGATTTCCATGGCATAGAACCGGGCCATGTTTTTCGTCGGGTCCGTTCGTTCTGTATAGATGTGGTAGGGTTGGTAGATCATACGGACAGATTCGCCGATCCTGCCTTTCTCGTCCAACGAGAGTTATGAATCGGTCGACACCATTCGATTCATTATTGTGATGAAACAGCCCGCCGAATAATCGGGCGAGACGGCTTCGTCCTACGGCTCTACTCGCTTTGCTCCCCGAACCCGGCTATGCGGTTTCGGCCGTTCGGTAAAGATCCTCTCGCCGTCGGACGTCGCATTAGGCACGACTTGCTAGAGCGGACCGGGCTGCAGAAAGACCATGCCGCGAGTGGGTACGATAGAACTAATCAAATCAATTGCACCACGGTCGTCTACGACCGTCCCACCGGCGTGCGAGGTTTTCCTCCACGAGCACAGTACCAATCGAGCGGCCATTCCTGGTGATGATCCTCAGATCGCGACCGAAGCGGTCATGGTCCCTGCCAGTGGCGGTAATTGAGAACTTTCCGCCGTTGAGAAGCGCAAGCAGCCGCTGCTTTGCCGCTTCCCCTTTCGCGCGCTCGACCTCGCATCGGGGCGGGCTGAGTTCAGGCGCGTCGATATCGGCGATCCGGATTTTCTTGGCGTGAAACCAAAATGTATCGCCGTCAACGACGCAGTTTACGCGGCGACTTTTCCCGCAGATAGAAAAATCGGCCGACTGTGTGTCAAGCGACAGCGGAGAGGCCATCGCAGTCGAAGCAAAAATTCCAAGATCGACGCCCAACGCCGTGTATGCAGCACCGGCTACGATTGCGACCAGCAGCGCTACACCGGCATCTTTCGCACCTACCCGCCACCCCATCCTGTGTGTCACGTCACTTTCCACTTCATTTTGTTTTTGTTGGTGGCACAGATGCGTTGGAATGGAAACGGTTCCCGTCGACGCAAGCCCTCATGTCATCTCGCCGGAACCAGATAGCTCGTCCGCATCGGAGCGGTGCATTTCCTGCGGTAAAGACGATCTGTTCGTCCGCACGCATGCGTAACACTTCATGAGGCTGGATGAGTGGCCTGGCAGCGAGTTGCTTCGAGCGCGTTCGCGATGATCCCTTTGCCTGCGAACTGAGGCTGATCTGGTCTATTTCCACCGTGGTCATACCGCAGCGTCTGGAGATGTAATCGGCTGTCTCGGGATCGTTGATACCGGCAAACGAAATCCAGCTGGCACTCTCGAACCACTTGCTCGCCGCGTCGCGACCGCCATAGGTTTCGCGCATCTGGCCAATGGATTGGTAGATCATCGTCAGGGTGATGCCGTATTTGCGTCCGGCGTCGCGCGCGGTTTCGATGATCCGCATGTAACCGAGGCGGGCCACCTCGTCGAGAAGAAACAGCGCACGCCCCTTCATCTGACCGTCACGATTGTAGATGGCATTGAGAAACGAGCCGATAATGACCCGGGCGAGACCGGAATGGGTCTCCAAGGTCTTGAGGTCAATATTGATGAAGACGTCGGTGTTTCCTGCCGCGATATCGCTGGTCGAGAACTTCTTTCCCGAAACGAGGCCGGCATAGTTCGGATAGGAAAGCCAGTGTGTTTCCTTGACCGCATTTGCATAGACACCCGAGAAGGTTTCCGGCGTCATGTTGACAAAGGCTGCGACATTTTCCTTCACGAAGTCCGAGCCCGAATTGTCGTAGACATCCTGAAGCCGCTTGCGCAACGTCGGCTCCGGCTCAGAGAGGTTCATGCGCACCTGTCGAAGCGTCTGGTTCTTTTCGTCCGTATGACCGGACAGGCAAACATCGGCAATCAGCGCTGTCAGCAGTTGCAGTGCCGATGCGCGGAAAAAGTCGTCACGCACCCCGCGCACGCCGCTGCTATCACTCATGATCCATGAGGCAACGGAGGCAATGTCCTCTTCCTTGGTTCCGCCGAAACGTCCAACCCAGTCGAGGGCGTTGAAACCGACGTCGGGCGTCTTTGGATCGAGGACAAACACGTCCCTCCCCGCTCCGCCGCGATGCGCAGAGACCATCGGTGCGACCTCGTTCGAGGGGTCGAGTACGATCAGCGTGCCACCCCATTTCAGTGCCGTTGGAATTGTTACGGACGTCGTTTTGAAGCCGCCGGACCCGGCAAAAACGATCCCGTGCGACGAGCCAAACGAGCCGTCGAAGCACAGCAATGGCGACTTGCCACCGGCACCCCATGTCTCAGCGCTGTCGGCTCGAAACGCCCGAACTCCGACACTGTCCTTGTCTACCCGATAGTGCTCGCCGATGACGATGCCACCCTTTTGGGCAAACAACTTCGCGGCTTCCGTCAGTTTCATCCAATCCGCTTCCCCATGGAGCGCGCGCTTGCCATGAATGCGTTTCGGCTCGGGCCGTGCGAAAGCGGCGTTGCCCGTCAGTATAACGCGGATTGCCAAGCAGGCGCACATCAGTGCTACGCCCGCTCCGATCGCTGTTGCCGGATCAAGAAAGGCAAAGACCGTCTTGTCGGTTGGCAGCGTCTTCGTAAAGGCAGCAAGGCGCATCGTCTCGCGGACCGCTGCGACCAGGATCGTCCCACCGCATCCGGCAAGGACGCCCCAACCTGCCTGCTTTATATTGATCGAGCCGGCGCTCGCGAACAGGAACAGAACTCCGGTTACCGCACTTGCCACATAGGGCAATGCGATCCCCGCCCGCCCCCAAGCCTGTCGCACGGCCTCGCTCTTACCCAGACCGGAAAGCCATTGCTCGATCCCCGTCATTCCGATGACAGTCAGGATCATCAACGTCCCTGGTGCGACCACGAGCGCAACCCTACTGATGGTCATCGCCGAAGGCCTCCACACCGATTGCCGTAAGCCTGGAGCGCTCCTCCTCGTCGCCTTTCATTCTGCGAGCAGCATCGAGAAGCGCGCCCAGCAACAGCGCGCGCTTCTCATAACGCAGCCCGGCTTTGACGATCAGGCCGCCGAGCTCGATCTTTTCGCGCGTGTCCTTCTTGCGGGCGTCGGATGTCATCGTTCTCGCCATACGCTTAAGCCTCACCACCGCTGCCCGGGCCCGCGCGAGATGCGTCCGCCTCGCTCGACGCTTCTCCGCTGCTGTCGCCGGTGCTCTTCTTCCATCCGCTCGTGCCGCCCTTGTCTGCCCTATTGCCTGCGCGAAATCGTTTCGCCAGTTGCTCAAACGCTGCCTGAAGTTCCACCTCGTCGATTTCGATCTCGCCAAGACCCGCCTTGAGCGCGACCCTTCCGATCCGCTCGGCTTCTCTCGTCTCGGCAAGTTTGAGGTGTTCCTGCAGCTTTGCGATTTCATCGCGGATTTTCGAGGATGGCTTCTTCATGTCCGATCGTCTCCTGGGTGAGAAAGCTTGTCTTTCGAACCCAGTTTTTCGGAATGGAGTGCGGGACGCACTACTGTGAATCCTACAATCGCCAACGGCGATGCTTTCGAGAATGATCCCGGCCGTTCGAAGGACGGCTTCCAAGGGCGCAATTATACGTCGCTGGCGCGACGTGTTGCTGACAGAGCCTGATAACGCCGCCGCTCCCGACGAACGCTTTGATGTCGTTCGCAACCGGGAGAGAACTCCGCCGTGGCCGTCCCGCACTTCTCCGTCAGCATCGTCGCCCGTGGCTCCGGCCGCAGCGCCGTCCTGTCGGCGGCCTACCGGCATTGCGCCAAGATGGAGTTTGAGCGGGAAGCCCGGACGATCGACTACACCCGCAAGCAGGGGCTCCTGCATGAGGCGTTCGTGGTCCCTGATGACGCGCCGGAATGGGTGCGCAGCATGATTGCCGATCGCTCGGTCGCTGGCGCATCCGAGGCTTTCTGGAACAAGGTGGAGGACTTCGAAAAGCGATCCGACGCACAACTCGCAAAGGACGTCACCATCGCCTTGCCGCTCGAGCTGACGGCCGCGCAGAACATCGCGCTCATGCGCGACTTTGTGACAAGCCACATCACCGAAAAGGGCATGGTCGCCGACTGGGTCTACCACGACGCCCCCGGCAATCCCCACGTCCATCTCATGACCACATTGCGCCCGCTGACCGAAGACGGTTTCGGTTCGAAGAAGGTCGCGGTAACAGGCCCGGATGGCACGCCAATCCGCAATGATGCCGGCAAGATCGTCTATCAGCTATGGGCTGGCAACACGGAGGATTTCAACGCGTTTCGCGACGGCTGGTTTGCCTGCCAGAACAGACATCTGGCGCTCGCCGGTCTCGATCTGCGCATCGATGGCCGATCCTTCGAAAAGCAGGGGATCGATCTCGAGCCAACCCTTCACCTCGGCGTCGGCACCAAAGCCATCGCGCGCAAGGCCGAGCGGTCCGACCACACGTCGCAGACCTCAACTTCCAACCTCGAACGCATCGAGATCCAGGAGCAGCGTCGCAGCGAAAACGCCCGCCGTATCCAGCGCCGTCCGGAGATCGTGCTCGACCTGATCACGCGCGAGAAGAGCGTGTTCGACGAGCGCGATGTCGCGAAGGTCCTGTACCGCTATATCGACGATGTCGCTCTCTTCCAAAGTCTGATGGTTCGCATTCTGCAAAGCCCGGAAGCGCTCCGGCTGGAACGCGAGCGGATCAACTTTACGACTGGCATTCGTTCTCCAGCAAAGTACACCACGCGCGAGATGATCCGGCTTGAAGCCGAGATGGCCAATCGTGCGATCTGGCTTTCCGGCAGCACCTCCCATGGTGTCCGGGAGGCAGTGCTGCAGGCGACCTTTGCGCGCCATTCCCGTCTGTCGAAGGAGCAGCGAACGGCGATCAGCCATGTCGCTGCGCCCGCGCGGATTGCCGCTGTCATCGGTCGCGCTGGCGCTGGCAAGACCACGATGATGAAGGCAGCGCGCGAGGCCTGGGAAGCGGCCGGCTATCGTGTGGTCGGCGGAGCCCTGGCTGGCAAAGCCGCCGAAGGTTTGGAGAAAGAAGCGGGCATCGTTTCCCGCACGCTGTCGTCGTGGGAGCTTCGCTGGAACCAGGGACGCAACCAGCTCGACGACAGATGCGTCTTCGTCCTGGACGAAGCCGGCATGGTGTCGTCACGGCAAATGGCGCTGTTGGTCGAAACCGTCACCAAGGCCGGTGCCAAGCTCGTCCTTGTCGGCGATCCGCAACAGCTTCAACCGATCGAAGCGGGTGCTGCCTTCCGTGCGATCGCCGATCGCATCGGCTATGCCGAACTCGATACGATCTATCGTCAGCGCCAGGAATGGATGCGCGACGCTTCGCTTGATCTGGCGCGCGGTAACGTCGGCCAAGCGGTCGATACCTATCGCGCACATGGACATGTCAGGGGATCGGACCTCAAGGCACAGGCGGTCGAGCGCCTGATCGCCGACTGGGATCGCGATTATGATCCTTCCAGGACCAGCCTGATCCTCGCACACCTTCGTCGTGACGTGCGAAAGCTCAACGACATGGCCCGCGCCAGACTTGTCGAGCGCGGTGTTCTCGAAGACGGCTTTGTGTTCAGGACAGAGGACGGATCTCGCATGTTCGCGACCGGCGACCAGATCGTGTTCCTCAAGAACGAGGGCAGCCTTGGCGTCAAGAACGGCATGCTCGCAAAAGTGCGTGAGGCTGCACCCGGACGGATTGTTGCCGAGGTTGGAGACGGCGAGCATCGTCGCCAGGTCACGGTGGAGCAGCGCTTCTACAACACTCTCGATCATGGTTATGCGACGACGATCCACAAAGCCCAGGGCGCCACCGTCGACCGGGTGAAGGTCCTGGCATCCCTCTCGTTGGACCGGCATCTCACCTATGTGGCCATGACCCGCCACCGTGAGGATCTCGCCGTCTACTACGGCAGTCGCTCCTTTGCCAAGGCGGGCGGCCTCATTCCAATCCTGTCGCGCCAAAACGCCAAGGAGACGACCCTCGATTACGAGCAGAGCACTCTCTACGGCCACGCCTTGCGATTTGCCGAGGCCCGCGGCCTGCATCTCATGAACGTCGCCCGCACGATCGCACATGATCGTCTTCAATGGGCCGTCCGGCAGAAACACAAACTCGCCGACCTCGGCACCCGTCTTGCCGCCATCGGCACAGCGCTCGGGCTTGGCCGCGGCAGCAACAAACACGCCATCACCGATACAATCAAGGAGGCCAGGCCCATGGTATCAGGCATCACCATCTTCCCGACATCGCTCGACCAGGCTGTCGAAGACAAGCTCGCCGCGGACCCCGGTCTCAAGATGCAATGGGACGACGTCTCGACCCGCTTCCATTTCGTTTATGCGAACCCGCAAGCAGCCTTCAAGGCCATTGATGTCGATGCTATGATCAAGGACCAGTCGGTCGCGCAGTCCACGCTGGCAAAAATCGCGCACGAGCCAGAAAGCTTCGGCACCCTCAAGGGCAAGACCGGTCTTCTCGCCAGCCGTGCCGACAGGCAGGACCGGGAAAAAGCCATCGCCAATGTGCCGGCGCTCTCCAGAAATCTTGAACGCTACCTTCGTGAGCGGGCCGAGGCCGAAATCAAACATGAGACGCAGGAGCGCGCGGTTCGGCTGAAGGTTTCGGTCGACATCCCGGCGCTCTCCCCATCTGCCAGGCAAACGCTTGAACGCGTGCGCGATGCCATCGATCGCAACGATTTGCCCGCAGGTCTCGAATACGCGCTCGCCGACAAAATGGTGAAGGCCGAACTCGAAGGCTTCGCCCGGGCTGTGTCCGAGCGTTTCGGGGAACGGACCTTCCTGCCGTTGGCCGCGAAAGACACTGACGGCAAGACATTCGAGACCGTCACAGCAGGCATGACGACCGGCCAGAAGGCGGAGGTCCAGTCCGCCTGGAATTCCATGCGGACAGTGCAGCAGCTTGGCGCGCATGAACGAACGACCGAAGCGCTCAAACAGGCCGAAACCCTGCGACAGACGAAAAGCCAGGGGCTCTCGCTGAAATGAGGGCGGGAAATGAAACGCTCCGGTCCATGACCGCTCAGCAGCGACGAGCGATAGTGGCTCTGTCGGTAGTGGCCGTAGCCGCCATCCTGCTGGTGGTAACCGCCGTCTCCGGCGGTTACCGCATCAATCTGACCCCGAGCGCGCCACTCGGCCTGTGGCGTATCATCCCGCTTCATCGACCGGCAGCAGTCGACGACCTCTTGTTCATTTGCCCACCGGAAACGGTGGCGATGCGTGCAGCTAGGGCACGAGGTTATTTCCACTCTGGTTCCTGCCCAGGCGGTTTCGCACCTTTGATCAAGACAGTAATCGCCGTTGCAGGACAGCATGTCGAAATCGGCGACAGCGTGAGCGTGGATGGAAGGAGGGCCCCCTCCTCAGATATCGCACTGCGCGATGGAAAAGGTCGGTCGTTGACGCCCTTTCCGAGTGGCACCATTCCGCCAGGACATGTCTTCCTTTATTCCTCGTTTCCAGGCTCTTACGACGCCCGATACTTCGGTCCGGTGCCCGCCTCTGGCGTTCTCGGTCTGGCGCAGGAGGTCCTCACCTATGCGCCGTGAAGATCTTCGGGCGGCTGCACCCGTTTTCGCTTCCATCGCGATCGGCCTGGTGGGCTGGAGCGGCCACGTGTTGCTTTTGCCGGTTGCGCTGGGATTTCCCGTTCTTTGGTCAATCGCGCGAACGAGATTGGTGGCGGCATGTGTATCGGCCGGATATTTCCTGGCCGCATCGCGAGGTTTGCCACAGGGCGTCGCCGCCTTCTATTCGTCCGATATCTGGCCGGGGTTGTTGCTCTGGCTGTGCGCGTCGTTGGGCTTCGTTGCCGTGCATACGGTACTTTGGACAAGGAACAGCGGAGTCCGTCCGTTTCGCTATCTTGTGGCAGCAGCCGTCATGGCCATCCCACCATTCGGCATCACGGGCTGGGCGCATCCCGTCACAGCCGCGGGTGTTGTGTTTCCAGGATGGGGATGGTGGGGACTTGGGTTCATGACAGCTGGCCTTGTGGGCCTTGTAACCCGCACTTGGCCAGCTGTTGCCACTGCCTTGACAGGCTTGTGGCTTTGGTCCGCCGCGATCTGGACCGATCCGACCCTACCTGAGGGATGGCGCGGCGTCGATCTGCAAATGGGCGCTTCGCTTGGTCGGGACGCCGGTCTTCAACGCCAACGTGACTTGAGAGAAACGTTTCAGAATGCGGCCAGCGATGGCGCACGTTACGTGGTGCTTCCCGAAAGTACGCTTGGCTTCTGGACACCGACTGTCGAGCGGCTTTGGGCCGGCGCATTCCGTGCAAGCGGGGAGACGGCTATTGCTGGTGCCGCGCTGCTTGACGCCACCGGGTATGACAATGTCCTGGTCGCGATCGACAGCAGGGGTGGCCGCATCGTCTATCGGGAACGTATGCCGGTTCCTGGCGCGATGTGGCAACCATGGCGATCCTTGTTCGGGCAGAGCGGTGGAGCAAGGGCGGATTTCTTTGCGAACCCCGTAATCCCGATCGGCGCCAATCGGGCAGCGCCGCTGATCTGCTACGAGCAACTGCTCGTGTGGCCGATCCTCCAGTCCATGCTGCACGACCCGGATTTTGTCGTTGCCGTGGGAAATGGCTGGTGGACCAGAGGGACGTCGATCATTGCCATCCAGCGTGCCACAGCGACTTCGTGGGCAAAGCTCTTCGCAAGACCGCTTGTCGTTGCCTTTAACTCTTGAAAGCCGAGGAACACTCCATGCTCGACGCCGCACTGATAAAGGAATGCGCAGACCCTTTCGTCAAACCCGCGATCGTGGAGCAATTTGTGAGGGCAGCGGGCTCGGCCGATCCCCTCACCGTGACCGTCAAATCCGGCGGTCGAATGATTCTTGTTCCGAAACCAGCATCGGTAGAGGACGCTATGGCGATTGTGCGGCAATATGCTGGCCATGCGGTTGTTCGCGTTGGGCTGACCCAGCTCCCTGCTGGTGTGGGAGTGACAAAACCCGCGGATCTGAAACCCGACCTTGTCGATGCGTGCCAAAACCTTCGCATAGGGACGGCGATGTTCGCCAAGGTCCTCAGGATCGTCGCGAAATGGTATGGTAATCCCACTGGAGAAGACGTGTTCCAGCAAATGTTCGAGGATGCAGTCTATGCCTGGAAGACCGGTGAGTTCGAGGGTGTGAGTATTTTTCACGCGGAGGATCCGGGTAGGGCAATAACCACCCAAAAGAAACCGCAGGCTGCTGATACAGCGGAGGCGGCTACGGTCGATGCCGAGGCTCCCATGCAGACTGAGGTGGAATCCTTGGACGAAAAGAAAATAGGCGCTGCGGAGATGCGGGTGGACTTATCTCGCATCGGTGCTCAGCCATAGCGTGAGGTCGTCTTCCCGTGAGGAACGTCGGTCGAACTACTTACCAGCGGTGGTCCGAGAGCATCAAATTAGTGTGTTTCCAACGCATGAAATTAGTGTGAGCAAATATACAACGCCGACGGATCGAGATTTGGATCGATCTGTACAAATTGGCGGGTATGGTTCTTCACTCTGGCAGTGCATAGCGCGTCAGTAGAGCCTCTTCCCCGTCGATGGCGATTTCGATCACCTCGTTCACCAGGTCCGGAGAACCGCCAAGTTCCTGCAAAACGAGCGTGAACAATTCCCGCTGCTGCACTGGTAGGACCTGCGGTACGATGATCACAAGGCCAGCATGCAGATCCTCTCGCGCATGGAGTTTCCTGAAATCACGGGCGTTGTTCGTAACGAATGTAAAGTCTTCCGCGACGATTCGGGGCATCAGATCCCAGTCGGTCTCGCCGCTCAGGCCCAGCCAATTGACGTGAAAGCAATCGTGGCCGTGCTCTTGAGCCACAGCCACGAGAGACGTGTGCAGGCATTCATCGACGAGGAACTTCACGAAGCCTTGCCCGAGGGCTTTTCGGCTTCAAGAGGCAAGCGCTTCACCGACTTCACTTTCAGTCCCTGTTCCGACAACTTTCGTGGCCGCCCACGGGCAGGATGAGCCGCTACCCAGATTTCGGCGAGGTCCACCATACGCGTAGTAAGAGCTGGATAGCCCTCGACGATCTCGTCCGTAGCGGCGCCTTGCAATTTCATCGCAGCGATCGTTCGGACTGGAACGCGCGTGCCTTTGAAGACCGGCTCGCCGCCAACCACGCCTTTCACGCTGTGTATGATCTTGTCCGCTTCCCTGAGCGCTTCGCCACGCGCGGTTAAATGCTCCCTCGCTCTCGCAACGTCGACGATCAGATAGTCGTCCGCTCTGACGGTGTCGGCTTCAGGATTTTCGTCGATGGCGGCAAAAAGGCGCTTCCTGCGTTCGGCGGAAAGGATTGAACCGACGCCGAACCAGAGCTTCAGGCGCAACAGATCGTCGTCAGTGATCGCACGGCTGCGCGAATTGGAAGACAGACTTCCAATGATTCGTTTGTCGATTGCGTTATGTACCGATTTAATGCCGATCTCACTCACGGCAGCCGCCTCAGTGGGCGTATATTCACGAAGTGCTACAACCATAATCATTCTCCTTGAGGAGAATATATACGATACTGCGCGTAATCTCAAGGCCGTCGGCTCGCTCTACTCTCTCTCGTTCACTGGACAAATTAACTCGACGTGGCTGACATCCAAGGCCTGAGCGAGTTCATAAAGCGTAATCACGGTCGGGTTGCGCCGCCCTCGTTCTAGACTACTCAGGTATTGTTGACTGAAACCAGAGCGCGCCTCAACCTCTTCCTGGGTCAGGCCTTTCTCCCGACGCAGGCGTGCAAAGTTCGAGCCGACCAGTTTGCGCATGTCCATGCGCAGAAGATCGCTGTTTACACACTTTGAGTTTATCAACTAAAGTATGTAAACGCTCTGCCGATCTGCGCTGATGGTTCGAGTTGGAAACGGTTTCCGTGTTGACCCAAGAACCGAGGCTATTCCTGGACTCAGTGATTGCGGATGTAAGGGTTGGCAATTTATATGGGTGAACCGTCGGTATCAGATGGTGCGAAATGAAGTTAGGAGCGGAGGGATGAATAATGCAGGCTCAGCCGACGGTAACGACGAGGCAGAACACAAAGAATCACAATTCACCTTAATGCAAAAGTCAGAATTGGAAGCTCTGGCGATCGCTGCGATCAAAGTGCACCGCCGCCTAATCGACGCCGACGAAGCTGTTTACGAAGAATGGACCCGCGCCTCATCTGATCCTACGGCGTCGAGCGCTGTAGTCGAAAACTTGCAGCGAGAATACACCGCGCGCCAGCAGAATTCTGAAGCCCAGCAAGAAGAACTTTCGGAAATCATTGATGCGCTCGGCTACGTGCCTGACGTTGCCCCAGATGTTGACGATTGACTCTATAGCAGACCGTGGTCCTTGGCGATTGCGACGAGGTGGGGAACAGTCGCCGCTTCGAGCTTCTCTCGCGCCTTATCCAGATAATGCTGCACCGTCCTCGATTTGATCCCTGTCAACATTGCGGTTTCCGGCGCGCTTTTGCCTTTTGTCGCCCACATGAGACACATAGCCTCTCGTGATGAAAGCACTCTTTTTGGCGAAATGATCATCGTCGCAGCAATGATCTTTAAACGGTAATGGATCGCTAGAACTGCCCGGTACGCCATGTGCGGATCCTGCAACTTTGAAACGTCAGTTGTCAGGGCTGAGGATGCAAATGTTAGCATCATCGTCGATCCGAAACTTCCCTCAACGGGTATCGTCACGCCGCTCCTGATGCCGTGATCGACCGCTTGGTCACGAAATCGTCTGAGTTCGGAACTTCCACGATCCGCCCAATTGTCAGCCGTCCACGAGAACAATTCCATGCGACGTTTGCCTTCCGTAACGACGGGATCAATGCGGGAATATCGGCTTTTGAGATAAACGCCCTGCCAATCTTCTGGATAAGAATTGAAGGTGCGCAGGTCCAACCCCTCGGTATGGAGATATGCGAAACGCTCAAAGCCACATGCATGCGCAAATATCTTCAGTGCACCTTTGATCATGCGCTCATCATGCGCGGCTTCAGTCATATCAATGAGTGAGCGAATGTGACCGTCCACTAACTTTCTCCTATGCGGCGAATGCGAGATGGCCCGAACCAGGCGACACCGAAATTTCTTAAATATAAACTGTTCGGCCATAGGCCATTCTGCGAATGCAGTGACGGATCTGAGTTTACGACGAGATCGCCAAAAAATGTTGCGATATTGATAATACTCAGCTTTTCCGAGCGTTTCTAGAGTTAACTGTCAAAAAAGTGACATACTAATGCAGAATCTTACTAGTATGTACAAGCTTTGATTGAAAATATCGACGTGAAAACTACCGTAGGCTATAGGTCGAGGGAAAAATCATGTCTTGGTCAACAAGGACGTTGAACTTGTAGCCCGGTCGGATGTTGATCGTCGGCTGAACGTTCAGGTTTTTCGATATCGTTTCTTCCGCAACGCGACCGAAGCTCTCGGCGAAATTTCGCCGTGCCGCGTCGGACGCTGTATCCTATGTCGCCAGCGTCGAACTTTGAGGCATCGACATATCGATCCCGGTTCCGATCAATGCCACCAGCGCTGCCGAACCGAAAGTCCTCCACAGTCGGCGATCGACCTTGTCCCGGAAGCCGCCATATCCTTCGGCATCCGTGCCGGCCATGCCGCCGATTTGCAGAGTAGATCCATTTGGGAAAATAAGGTCCGTCCAGACCACAAGAACGCGCTCTTGGCCAAACGATACCTTGGAATCGTAACGACCGAACAGCTTTGCACCCTGCGGGATGAGAAGCCGGTGGCCGGTGGCACTGTCATAGACGTTCTGGCTGACCTGAGCAGTTATACGGCCCGGCAGGTCAGAATTGAGCCCAGTGATCAATGTGGCGGGAATGACCGATCCGCGCTTCAATTCATTGGGTGACATCTGCGGCACGACCTGGTTCGGCAGATAGCCGAGATCCTTGATGTCCTGGTTGAAAAAATCCTCCTTCGATGCTTGCCCGTTCTGATCTGCGTTCTGTCCCATCAAGCCGGATTGCAGTGCCGCAGCATAAAGATCGGATGTCCTGTTCGCAGCGCTGGTGGCTGGCTGTCGGCCAGTGTCACTTTTGGTATTCACGGTACTATCGATATCCGAAACGTCGACCTTCAGCGGCGAATCGAGCGCTGTGGCACGAGCCTGAATGCGGGCCATGCGTTGGCGCTGCGCCTCTCGCATATACTGTTCATCCTGCTCTCGCTTCAGGCGAGCCTTCCAGACCTCTTCCGGTTCGAGACTTTGCCCACTTTCTTCTCGCTCAACTGACTGGCGCTCGACGATCGGTTGCTGCTTCTCCGATTTTTCCATTTCGACAGGTGCCGGTTGGAAAACCTCCTGTTTGTCCGGCTCACCGATAATTCCATCGGAAATACCCCGCTTGAGTTGATCCCCGAAACTAGTCGCGGGGCTGTTAGAAGCGTCATCGAAGTTCCCACGATTGAAAGAAAGTCCGCGCAGTGACAGGCCAATCACAACAACGCCGATAAAGACCACGACGACAATGATTGCTATGATGATCGGCAAGCGGTTGAGTCGGCGCATGCCATTCTGTTCGTCTGCTTGGCTTGACGTGCCGAGCTGGAGCGACTGAACCATTGTAAATCTCCGTCAGTTGCGCTGCATGATCGAAAGCGGACTGGTTGGCGCCGCGCCGGCCGCACTCGGCGCATATGCACGGCTCAGTGCTATCGATGAAGTTGATACGCGGGCCAGAATTTGTCCGTCGAAGCCCTCGATTGCATAAGCAAGCTCGATGAGCGTGGCGGTCTTAGATACCTTGCCGTCCGGGACGACCCTATAGCCCCAGCCTTTCAGGGCTGCTTCGAGGGCAGTCCCGAATTCCGACTTATCGTTGTGCATGACAATCATCGTGGTTCCGCCAGCCGAGCCGATCTGCTGAGCCAAGCGGCTTGCCATGTCGCCTGCGACCGCGCTCGCGGCTGGTCCGCTTATCGAAACGGGGGCAGAGCTGGTTATCAAGGTGTCGTCTGCCGTCTGGCAACCAGAGAGAAACGCACCCGCAACACAATATGCGAAAAGCCTGCGCATGGTCAGCCTCCCCGCCGGATGGTAATCTTCTGTTGCCGCCAACCAACGCCTGATACGAGGATCGCCTTGTCGATCGCATAGTCGACCGTCATCATGTCGTTCTTCATCCGGTAGTTGACGATACGGTTTTGACCGGCTGAAACGACGAAGAGCACAGGTGCGTCCTGTCCCGAAATAGACTTCGGGAACTGGATATAGGTCTTCACCCCGTCGGAATAGACCCGCTTCGGTTTCCACGATGCGCCGCCGCTCACCGAATAGGAGAAGTTCAGTTTCTCCGGCGCAGTGCCCGGAATACCGGCCGTTTCGAGACGGGAATTGATGTCGGCGAGTTTGGTGGAAACATCTTCCGGATACTCGAACCCGACCCGCGCCATGTACTGGCTTTGATGGGATTTGAGCTGAATGTGATAGGTGCGACGGGAGGTCGTGACGACCATTGAGGTGAGAAGGCCTGGTTCCGACGGTTTGACAATGAGATGGATCGCCTGTCCGCTTGTCGCCCCCGAAGTGGCAGGTTCCACCTTCCACCTCACCGTGTCGCCGACAAGTACGTCGCGGACAATCTCCCCACCCTGAAGTTCGATGTCGCAGACCTGCAGTGGAGAGCAGATAACGGACGGCTGGGTCTGGCCGAACAGAAAGATGACCTTCCCGTCCGGACCTGTCGTGACCAGTCCCGGTGTGCCGCGCCATTTCCGTGAAAGATTTGTACCTTTCAGTTCGTTACTCGTCATGCTCTGAGCATATGCGCCCCCCGCAAGGGCGGTCATGCAGACGGCGGCTGCCAATCGTAGTCGTGTTCTGTGCATTGAAAATCCCCTGCCCTTAAAGCTGTGCTGTCCAATCGAAATCCCGGACGTAAAGGCCGATTGGATTGAGGCGGATCGTCGCCTCATCCTGAGGCGCGGTGATCGTTACAGTCGCGATCCCGCGAAACCGCCGCGTGCCAGTTTCTTTTCCCTTGCGGTCCCGTTCATATTCGGTCCAGTCGATCTGATAGGTCTGGTTGGAGAGCGCAACGATGTTGTTGACCTCGATTGCAACCGTTGAAGCTTTTGCCTTCTCGAATGGAGAATTGCCTCGGAACCAGGCGTTGACCTTCTCGGTCGACGGGTCGGAGGTGCGGAGAAGCGCGTAGGTGCGGTCGATATATTGTTTCTGCACCACTGCGTCCGGGGTGATCGAGCGAAAACTCGTGACGAAGTTGCCGAGCGTGGCACGCACCACGCGCACGTCGGCATACTCGATCTGCTGCGGAAAGCCTGCTGTGACGGCGGTCCCAAGCTTGTCCACCTCGACGATGTACGGCACCAGCCGAACTTGCGTGCTCAGATACATCGCATAGCCAAAGCCGATCACCGCCATGGCCAGCCCAAGGACTCCGACGATGCGCCATGCGGCAGCCGCCTTCACATAGGAGCCATAGCGTTCCGTCCATTCCTGGCGAGCGGCAAGATACGGGTTTTCCGGGGCACGGTTTGCGGCCATTTATTCTTCCCTTGTTTCGATTATGGTTTGTCATTGCGTTCGGGAAGAGGTTTCGGCCCGTTGTGACCGCCACGCTGTTCATCGAGCTTGGCGTTGGCCAACCCGAGGATCGACCCCGCATAGGCGCCGGGAGAACCGATCGCTTTTTCCTTCGCGGCTGATCCCGCAGCCTGTGCGCCGGAAGTGAAGCTCGCGCCCATGCCGCGCAGAGCAGCACCAGCGACCGATGAGCCCCCAGCGCGTGCGGCTTGTGCCGCCGCAAATCCCGCGCCTGCCGCGCCGGCGGCGAGAAAGCCAGCGCCTGCGGCGAAAGACGCCGCCTGGCCTCCGTGACGGATTGCTTCCATTCCTCCAGACACTGATGCGCCTTGGACAACGCCTTGGATGATGTTCGGGACATACATGGCGATGATAAAGACCACTACCGAGATACCGGAAATAGCCAACGTCGTGACAAACTGGTCCGACGATGCCGTGGGCGCTTGGGCGAGACCAAGCAGAACGCTCGATCCGATCTTGGCAATCATCACCAGGGCCATCAGTTTCATTCCGACACCAAAGGAATAGACGAGGTAGCGGACGGCGAAGTCTTTGGTGAAGGACGAACCGCCCAGTCCGAGCATGATCATGCCGGCGAGCAGTCCGACATACATCTCAACCATTACCGATACGAAGATCGCTGCAACAAGTGAGAACGAGATGACAACGATGCCCATGGCGAGAACTGCTGCGATCGCAAGGGCATTGTCTTCGAACACCCCGAATTGTGCCTGCCCTGACATTTGAGACGCAACGCGTATGCCGGCATCGAAGACCTCAGCGGGCGACGCTGAACCGCCGCCGGCACCAATCTGGAAAAGGCTGTCGACTACAGCTCGCGCAAAGGTTGGACCCTGCGCCAAGACAAAGGCAAAGAACCCGATAAACATGATCCGCCGGACCAGTTCGGCGAACCAGCTGTCTAGCGTGGCGGATTGAATCGCCAGCCAAACCGCCGCAATGCCGATCTCGATCGTTGCGAGAATCCAGAACAGCGATCTCGCAGCGTCCATTACGGTAGTCTCCCACCCCTTCGCAGCGGTCGAGACTTGGTTTTCGAGTTCCGTGAGAACCTGTCCTTCCTGCGCGAACACGGGAACAGCAAAGGCTAGGACATAGAGACCTATAATCAGGAACGAGCGTGCGGCGGCTATTTTCACCATCTCGGGCGCATCTCCTGACCTTCCTTGATTGGCGGCAGTTCCCTTTCAGAGCCAAAAAAACCTTCCCAGGCGGCGCGCTGCGCTTGCGTCGGCGGGGGTGTTCCTGTGTTTCGGGAACTGACGATCAGCACCGTTGCAGCCGAAGCGGCAACGGCGAGCAGCAAGGCAACGGGGAAGGCACGGCTCACCAGCGAGGCTCCATCTTCTGGCCCTGCGGCACGTTCTTTACCTCAGCGTTGAAGAACTTTTCACGCCGTGCCTGTGCAAGGTCCTTGTCGGTTTGTTCTGTCTGCAGCCACGTGCCCATCATCGTCATCTGTTGGGAGACGAGACCGCGAAGCTTCTGCATTTGTGCGACTTGCTGAGCCGCGATCTCATGCCCGACCTGCAGAGCTTTCACCTGCCCATCTGCCGTCTCCGACATCGACCGTAGTGACGACATCGTATCTTCTTCGCTATCGAATTGGTCGGCCGTAAGACTAGCCGCCCTCAGCGAGCTGGCGATCGTGTCGCGGTTGGTGTCCGACCAGGACTGGTAGGTCGAGGAGAACGTGGCGTTGTCGGATAAACTCGTCCTGAGATCAGCGTAACTCTCAAAGCGCTGATGAAGAACATCATCGGCATTGCCCAGAGAAAATGAGATGCTCTGACCCTGTTCGACAATGCTGCGTAGCTGGTTGAGATCGCTTTCGACCTTTCCCCAGGCATAACTGGGAAGCTGCGCAGTGTTTTGCAGCATGTTCTCGTAGATTTTCAGCTGGTTCTGGATCTGCTCCGCAAGCTGGCTGATCTGGGTCAACTGATTGTCGACCTGGATGCCGGAGCTTTTCATAAGGTCTACGAGTTGCGCGTTGTTGGCCAGCTGCGTCCATTCTGTTGCGGCGCCGGCGGCTGAACCGGCTTGCACCGAACCTTGATTGACAACCGTGATGGCGAGCGCCGCCGCCAGGCAGGCAATCCTTCTATTCGTACTTGAGTAGCGATGCGGCATCGTGAACTCCTCTCGTTTCAAGCCAGCGGATCGGCCATTCACGGCCGTGCTCGGATTTAAGGATGCGGACCCGTTTGAGATCCTCTTTGCCCGTCGCGCCGACAAAGCTCAGGGCGACCGGCCCAAGCGACATGTTGAAAAGCCGCCGGCCTTCCGGCGTGGCGACGTAGTACTCGCGCTTTGGTATCGCCGTTGCGACGATCTCGATCTGCCGCTCATTAAAACCGATACGCTCGTAGAATTCGCGCGTCCCGGACTCGCGGGCGGCGCCGTTTGGAAGGCAAATCTTGGTCGGGCAGGATTCTTTCAAGACGTCGATGATACCGGACCGTTCGGCGTCCGAGATCGACTGGGTCGCAAGGACGACAGCGCAATTCGCCTTGCGCAACACCTTGAGCCATTCCCGGATTTTGTCGCGGAAGACCGGGTGACCGAGCATGAGCCAAGCTTCGTCGAGTACGATCAGGCTCGGCGAACCATCCAGACGCTTCTCGATCCGCCGGAACAGGTAGGTCAGCACGGGCACGAGATTGCGCTCTCCCATATTCATCAACTGCTCTATCTCGAAGGTTTGGAAGGTTCCGAGCGTGAGACCGTCCTCCTCCGCATCGAGAAGCTGACCCATGGGGCCATCGACGGTATAGTGATGCAACGCGTCCTTGATTTCGCGCAACTGAACGCCGCTGACAAAATCCGAGAGTGAGCGGCCAGATGCTTTCGCCATGAGGCCGACCTGCCGAGAGATGGCGTTGCGATGATCCGGGGTGATCGTAATGCCCTGCAGACCGACCAACATTTCGATCCACTCCGTCGCCCAGGCGCGGTCGGCATCAGTCTGGAGTTCGGACAATGGGCAGAAAGCCAGGCCCCTCCCCTCTTCCGCAATGTCACCACCGATCTCGTAGTGATCGCCGCCAGCAGCGAGTGTCAGCGGAAGCAGCGACCTACCTTTATCAAATGCAAAAATCTGCGCATTTTCGTAGCGGCGAAACTGCGCGGCGATCAAGGCAAGAAGTGTCGACTTGCCTGACCCAGTCGGACCGAAGATCAGCGTGTGGCCGACATCATCGACATGCAGGTTGAGACGAAACGCAGTCGAACCGCTCGCAACTTGCATCAAGGGCGGAGAATTCGGTGGGTAAAACGGGCTTGGGGAGATCGGGCTTCCAGACCACACCGAGTTAAGCGGGATCAAGTCGGCGAGATTGTTGGTGTTAATCAGCGGCTCACGGATGTTGCAGTACCAGTTACCAGGCAGACTGCCGAGATAGGCGTCGGTAGCGTTGAGCGTTTCAATCCTTGCCCCGAAACCTTCTGCCTGGATCAGTCGTCGGATCGCTTCGGCCTTCTCCTGCAGTGCTTCGCGATCGCTGTCGAACAACACGATGACGGGCGTATAGTAGCCGTATGCAACAAGCTTCGATGAAGCCTGCGCGATCGCGTCCTCTGTTTCAGCGACCATTGTCATCGCGTCCTGATCGACCGAGCGGCTTTGTGTCTGGAAGATCTGGTCGAAGAACGGCCGGACCTTCTGTTGCCATTTCTTGCGGGTGCGTTCGAGCTTTTGCCGAGCTTCCTCTGCGTCGAGAAAGATGAAACGTGACGACCACCGATAGGTCAGCGGCATAAGATCAAGGCTGTTCAGGATACCCGGCCAGCTTTCGGCCGGCAAACCGTCGATCGCAACGATGCCGAGGAAACGGTTCTCAACTTTTGGTGTCAGCCCGTGCTCAAGCTCGGCGGTTGCGATCCAGTCGAGGTACATGGGGACATCGGGAAGCCGGACCGGATGGCTTTCGCCAGTGATGCAGAACCTTGCGAACTGAAGGAGTTCGTCATAGCGAGCAATCCTCTCCCCTCCCCTCTCGATCGTTTCACGGGTTTCCATTCGCCGGATTGAAAGGGTGTTGGCGAAATACTGCTCAACCTCTCGTATGGCGCTCTTGAAGACAAAGAGCACCGTGTCCGCGTAAGACTTCTTCCGACTCTCTTCGTCTGAATAGATATATTTGCTCAGAGAGGTTCTCTTGGACGCGAGTGGTCGGTAGGTCAGGACGATTGCGTGCTTGCTCTCGAAGTGTCCCTGCTCACGCTCGAAATGTGCCCGTCGCTCGGCGTCGATCGCGCGGGTCACCGGGTCGGGAAAATGGCAGCGGTCTTCTGACGGATAGTCGACTGTTGGAATACGGATAGCCTCTACCTGGATCATCCACCCGCTTCCAAGTCGCGACAGGACCGCATTTATCTGCCGCGAAAGATCGTTGCGCTCCAGATCGGTAGCGCTTTCTGAATCTGGTCCCGCGAAGTACCATCCGGCCATCAGGCTCCCATCCTTCAGGAGCAGGACACCATTGTCGACGAGACCAGCATAAGGAACGAGATCGGCAAAGGAGGGCCCGGTTACCCGGAAGCGCTTGAGAGCTACCATGGCCGCCACCTCAATACCGTCGCCAGGGCGACGTGGTCGCCTTGTAGGTGGGCTTGTAAGAAACGTGTTTGATATAGACCTGGCGCATGAGCGGGTCGGACTTGGCCATCATCCTTAGCGCGCCAACGATCACGACCCAGACAGCAACACCGAAAAGTGCCGAGTAAACTGTCATTACGACAAAGATCAGGATCACGGCCGCAAGGCCGGTGATCAGCACCAGCTCCCTGTCGGCGCCCATCAGCAGATTTGGGCGAGACAGCGCCCGATGGATGCGGTTACGCCGCAGGCGGGATAGGAACTCAGCCATGATCCCCCTCCCCTCCTACGTCCGGAACAATCGGCATCATCTCCACGTCGGTCAGCCCGATCGACGCACCGGTCGCGCCGAACAAGCCGACGATGTTGGTAGCGCCGAGAAGAATGCCGGCAACGAGGACGACGTAGACAAGTCGCCGCGCGAAATCGTTTAACTCACCACCAAAGATGAGCATCCCGCCGGCGATCGCCACGGCTGCAAGCGCGATCGCACCCGCGACAGGCCCGGTGATCGACTCCTGAATCTGCTGCAAAGGACCTTCCCAGGGAAGGCCGCCTCCAGAACTGGCAAGCGCCGGCGCAAACGAGGCAAAAACGATGGGTGCCGCCAAGAGCGCGGCGGCGATGAGGGTATGGTTACGCGACATCGCGCGCCTCCTGTTCTTCCGTGAGCTGATCGGATTCGATTTCATACCGTCCGTTGATGAAACGCTCGACCTGGATGATGTCGCGTACGATCCGCCCGCGCGGTGTTCGCTCGATGGAGATGACCAGGTCTACCGCTTCTCCGATGACCTCGTGCATCGGCTGCTGGCTCGCCTCAGCGGTCAGCTGCTCGAGACGTCGCAGCGCTGACATGGCGGTGTTCGAATGGATGGTCGCTACGCCCCCCGGATGACCAGTGTTCCAGGCTTTAAGCAGTGTAAGAGCTGCGCCGTCGCGAACCTCGCCGACGACAATCCTGTCGGGACGCAGCCGCATGGTGCTCTTGAGCAATCGCCCCATGTCTATCGTATCACTGGTATGCAGGAGGACGGCGTTATCGGCGGCGCACTGTATTTCCGCAGTGTCCTCGAGAATAACCAGACGATCCTCGGGGGCCGATTTGACGATTCCGTCGATCACCGCGTTCGCAAGCGTCGTCTTACCGGAGCCCGTCCCACCGGAAATGATGATGTTCAGCCTCGCTAAAATGGCGCTACGGATCGTGGCGGCCTGGTATTCGGTCATCACACCTGTGCGAACGTAGTCTTCGAGTGGAATGAGGCGTGATGCGCGGCGCCGGATGGTGAATGCGGGCTTTGCGACAACTGGAGGCAACAACCCCTCGAAGCGGTGGCCGCCGATTGGCAGTTCGCCTGAGATGATCGGTTGCTCGGTGTCCACTTCGGACTGAAGCGCATGCGCCACAGTCCCGATCACCATCTCCGCTGCTGCAGATGACATCTCGCCAGCCAGCGCAACGCCATGGTCCAGTCGTTCGATGAACAGTCTTCCGTCCGGATTAAGCATGATCTCGACGACAGTCGCGTCATCCAGGGCGATACAAAGCTGATCGCCCAGCGCTTCCTGAAGTTTGCGGACAAGTCTGGGATGAGAGCGAAGCTGGTTCACGAATGTCTCCTAAGGCTACCTGACCGAGAGGGGTCGAGTTCAGAACAGTAGTCGGAGGGTCGAAGCCTCGCGAATGTGTCCGCGTCGGCGGGAAGTGTGCCAGCGACCGCTATTGTCACACCGATTTTCTTCGGCTCGCCCAAACGCTTTAAAGGCCATCCGACGCGAGCGAGGATTCTCTCAAACCGAAGATCGGTTACTGTGACGATCTCGGTGTACTCATTGGTCATGCACCATTCGACGATGCCCGCGAACATGGTCAGCGTTGCCTGGTGGACCGAGCCTGTTCCCCTCCCCTCCGCGAGAGTGGTATCGACACAAAACCGAGAACTTTCGATCATCGCTGCATGACCGATGAGCTGACCGTCTGGGAGAAGCGAGGGGAAAACGTCGGACACCATAGTCGGACCAAGCGCCGGGAGAAGTCTCGCGCATCCCGCCAGTTGGTCGGTCTCGGTAATCGCGATAACGTAGGTCGGTTGAAGGGCATCGAAGCCGTCCGACTCGCACCCTGCCGTTACGTCGACCTCCCAGCCAAGGCGATCGGAAAAAACCCTCGCACGAAGCTGGTATTGGAGGTGAAGGAGGCGAGCTTCCTGAATCGTCCGGGGTGTTGAGAACGCGATTACCTGCATGACTTTCCTCCGTCATTGGTGGACGGTTTGGAAATCAGCACAGATTCGAACGGCTCGGCAGTTGTATAATCCTACAAGTCGAAGCGTGAGTCGGATCCCTCTCACAGACGTTGTCGCGCCGTGTCTTTCTTTCCAAGTCGCTTTGCACAGGAGTCTTTGTAGGATTCACAGTAAAACGGAGAGTGAACGAACTCGTCCGAAATTGAGTTAAAAAGCTGATTCTGTTAGCTATTTTGCAAATAAAGAGACAAAACGATTTCCGCCTCTTAATTCTTCATTAACTTTAAATCCCTTGCGGCATTATGGGAATCGCGAGATAGTTTCTCAAATGACGGCTTCGCGGCCACTTTTTCGAAAGTGATGCCCTACTGGAAATAGTTCGCAAAATGAGCAACTCGCTGCCCAACAGATTTGATATTGAGATTGCCCAGCAGGGTGCCAAGATCTCCAACGCGTTACATATGTTACGCAGCCAGCAGTATCCTCCTGATGCTCGCAAAGGGCTTCGTAAATTCCAACTAGGGGAAGTCGCGGATTTTATGGGGGTTACCCAGACCCACCTCCGACAACTTCATTCTGACGGAAAGGGCCCGGAGATAGAGTCGGTCAGCGGACGCCGCTACTATACGGCTGATCAAATGTTGGAACTCCGGGACTATCTTGAGGCCAATAAGAAATCTGACAAAAGGTATTACGTTCCTCGGCGACGCGAAGGCGAACCGATGCAGGTCGTCTCGGTCGTAAATTTCAAAGGCGGGAGCGGCAAGACAACTACTGCCGCACACCTCGCGCAATACCTTGCTCTTACTGGCCATCGTGTGTTGGCGGTCGACCTTGATCCTCAGGCGTCCCTCACCTCCCTTTTCGGGATCCAGCCCGAACTCGATGATACGGCGTCCCTGTATGAGGCTCTTCGTTTCGATGAGGAGCGGAAATCTATTGCAGACGTTATACAGCCAACCAATATCCCTGGTCTTGACGTGGTGCCTGCAAATCTGGTCCTGCAGGAGTACGAATATGATGTCCCCCTGGCGATATCCTCCAAGAAAGGTGAGGACGGCCGACTGTTTTATATGCGCATTTTCAATGCGCTGAAGCAGGTGGACGACAGGTATGATGTGGTGGTCATTGATTGCCCGCCACAACTTGGGTATCTGACGATCACGGCGCTCATGGCCTCGACAGGCATTCTGATCACGATCCACCCTCAGATGCTGGATATCATGTCAATGAGCCAATTCCTGATGATGCTGGGCGGTATCATGGGTCCGGTCGCAGAGGCGGGCGCCGAGATGCGTGTCGAGTGGTTCCGCTATCTCGTGACGCGCTTCGAACCGACCGACATCCCCCAGGCACAGATGGTCGGGTTCATGCAATCCATGTTCGCCCAACAGATGTTGCGAAATCATGTGCTCAAATCAACGGCCATCTCTGACGCTTCAATAAAAAAGCAAACACTGTACGAGGTGGAGCGAGGCGATTTCGTCCGGTCTACCTATGATCGGGCAATGGAGAGCCTGAACGCGGCCAATGGTGAAATCCAGGACTTGATCCACGGCGCATGGGGGCGCAAATGACGTACTTGTCAGCCGTTTTTTCACCGGTATTTGTGAACGATATCAATTCCCTGTCGAAGATGAAAGCGAGTTCGGAGGCTGGCTATGGCGCGTGAAAATCCTTTTGCAAAACTGGACATGGCGTCAATCGCGTCAAACCAGACGCCGACAAAACCTGGATACGGCATGACAGGGGCCGCTAAGACCGTCGTTCGGTCGATCGAGGATATGGCGGAGAACAGCAAGAAATTGATGCAGGGCGAGGTGATCGTCGATCTGGACCCGCAGTTAATTGACGGTTCCTTTGTCGCCGATCGCCTTTCCGACGATGGCGAGGAATACCAGGAGCTCAAGCAGGCGATAAAGGAATCCGGCCAGATAACGCCGATTCTGGTTCGCCCCAGCTCATCAGACGGCCAACGCTTCATGGTTGTCTTCGGTCATCGCCGTCTGAAAGTCGCCAGAGAGCTTGGAATTTCGGTCAAGGCAGTCGTCAAGAAACTGGACGATGTTACTTCCGCTATTGCACAGGGACAGGAGAATTCCGCTCGCTCCAACCTGTCGTTCATAGAGCGTGCATATTTCGCACAAAACCTGATTGAGTCGGGAATGACGAAGGACGTGGTTCGGTCGTCACTCGCGATCGATGAGGCGATGCTTTCGAAAATGCTGGGGGTCGTGGAAACTGTCCCGGCTTCGATCCTCAGGGTGCTAGGAGCGTCCAAGAAGATCGGACGCGATAGGTGGCTGAGTCTCCGTCAATTGCTCCTCGCGCCTGCCCTTTCGAAGGTAGCCACAGAGCATACGGAAACTGCCGACTTCATGGAGTTGACCGACGATGAGCGGTTCGATGAACTACATGATTTTTTAAAGCGATACAAAGTCAGATCAGCTGCCAAGAAGCCAAAGACCAGTTCGTCCGTGAAGGACTGGACGTCAACTGACTCTTCGCTGAAATTCGTGATGAACGCCAAGTCGAAGAAAGTTGCGATCGAACTCTCGAATGTCGAAGCGAAGCCTTTCAGTGAGTGGCTTTCAGCCCACATGGATCGTTTGTACGTCGAGTACAGAGGGTCGAAGCAGGAAAACAACGGAGACTGAACAGCAAAAGAAAAAGGCCCCCAAACGGTAAACCGTGGAAGCCTCTCTCGTATCTCTCGCAGGATTGAGAATCGCATTTCCCGGAATCACAGTCAAGAGTCTTGGCGCCGATTTGGTGAGCGAATTTCCTTTGCCTGAAGAAAGGTGAAAGAAAAATGCATACGGGACATATAACGACGCCCTTTGGGCGGCGGCCAGCGAAGCTTGCTTTGGTGAAAGAGCAATTAGCGATCGCTGCATCAACACCAAGCACGCGTGTCGAAAAGTGGAAGGTCTTTCGCGATGTGTGCGAAACGAGGGAGCGCTTCGGCCTGCAGGACCGAGCAATTGCCGTTCTCGATGCCCTTTTGACATTTTACCCTGATACACAGCTCGACGCCTCGAACGGGCTTGTTGTATTCCCATCGAATGCGCAGTTGTCGGTCCGCGCTCATGGGATCACGGAAAGTACACTGCGGCGCCAGCTCGGCGCGCTCGTCGATGCTGGACTTATCCTGCGTCGTGATAGTCCGAACGGGAAACGTTACGCACATCGCAGTCGCGATGGTGAAATCGAAAAAGCCTACGGGTTCGATCTGAGCCCGCTGCTCACACGGTCCACCGAGCTAGCCTTACTGGCCCAAGACGTCGCAGCGGAACGGATGCGGTTTCGCCGGTCAAAAGAAACGCTTACGATATGCCGTCGAGACGTCCGCAAACTGATTACAGCTGCGATCGAGGAAGGTGCCCCTGGCAATTGGGGGCATGTAGAAACAATATACGTTGGAATCCTTAGCCGCCATCCTCGCCACCCAGACAGAAACCAGGTCGAGACAACACTTGGAGAGATGGAGCTTCTGCGTGAAGAAGTCATCAACATGTTGGAGATGCAGTTAGAAACTGAATTTATGCATGGCAATGCCGGTCCAAATGATCGGCACATACAGAATTCAAAATCCGAATCTATAAATGAACTTGAACCTAGCTCCGAAGAAGAGCAGGGCGCAAACGTGCCGGAAGAGCCGAATGCAAGGAGTGTGGCGGGCGCAAAGACTAAGATTAAACTCGAGAAAATAAAGGCTTTCCCGCTTGGCATGGTCCTTCGGGCTTGCCCGCAGATTGTTGACTACGGTCCCGTGGGCGGTATTGCACATTGGCGGGAGCTGATGACCGCGGCCGTGGTGGTCCGCTCGATGATGGGCGTTAGCCCGTCAGCCTACGAGGAGGCTTGCTGTGCGATGGGGCCTGAAAATGCGGCGGTGGCGATGGCGTGCATTCTCGAACGATCGAATTTCATAAACTCGCCTGGTGGCTATCTACGAGACTTGACGAAAAGATCGGAGCAGGGAGAGTTTTCGCTCGGGCCGATGCTGATGTCACTCTTGAGGTCCAATGGTGAAGGGAGTGCTGTTGCGTGACCGATGATTTTACGCAGAACCGCTCGGATAAACTTGTTGCAGCGTATCAACGCTTTCGAGACACGATTGATGCAACGGCACCTGGAGGCAAATGGGTATCACCAGCACCGTCCAACGGACGGTCAGGATGGCAAAGTTAGATATGTATTTGGTGGTAATGAGCCTCTCGGCATTTCAAAAGTCGCTCGATTGCTCGAAATCGAGCGGGATCTTTGTTATGTGGCATTCGATGCGTTTATAAAACTAGTCGCGGAGCAAACGGCCGCGATCACATCGTTCCATGAAAAACAGTCATGGGAGCGGAGGCTTGTCCCAGAGAGGTGGATAGGCTTTAGTCATATGCATAGAACAGTCGCATTTGCCCCCACGATCAGGTCACCCCTGAGGTAGAAGTAGCGAGCAGCAGAAACAGAACTTGTCAGCCGTCTTTTTTCGTCAATTTCTGATTAAGTTCAGGGTGTTATGGGATTTGAGACATAATGTTAACGTGGAGGAAGGGTGCAAATGATGACAGTCGGAGCCAGGGCCTCAAGACGTACGACTTCCACTCCATTGGTTTAGACGTGAGTTACCAGCCAGCAGATGGTCAGCCGCTCACTAATTTTTTCCCGCCAGACAGTGGTGAAGATAGCAGAGCTCCTGCTTTCGAGGTTCTCTCGTGCAGCAAGGTCGCTGGCAACACACTCTTTAGTGGGTGCCTTGGGCCGGCGAGATTGGCACTTGCCGTCTTGCAAACCTAGATTGAGCAGACCCGAAAATCGTCATCAAGCTCATAGTCAGTCGTGATCTTCAACTTTGCGAAGGATCAGCTGATGAACTGGAGGGAAGGCTCCTGACGGGTAGCCAAGCTAAACGACGGATTACCCGCTAGTCAGCGGGCCATTCGTCGAAATCAACCTTTAGGCAAATCAATCACAGGGCCCTATAACACCCCATCGGTATTTAGAGAGAACGAGTTTCCCGATGACGAAAGCCTCCGGCTAAGAACTTTACCGGATATTGACGATGTTCATGCTTGTCGGTCTCTCGTGACTAGACGTAATCAGATGATCGGGTGCGAAGGGTAGTAACAATGGCCGCTGAAATCGAAGTGTTTAGAGATATGTCCCTCCATGGACCCTCTGAAAGACGAGCAAAGCTGCGTGAAGCGCTTATAGCCGCCGCATCCGGCGATTGGGACGTGGATCTGGAGCGTTCAGCGGAAGTGAAAAGTAGCGCAGTAACCGATGCGGATGTGGTGCTTTTCCGTTGCGCCGGGAATAACGAGCACCCAGCAGCTGGCCTCACCCTTTGGGAGACGCAGGAGGGATACTACGTGCCGAACGTCGTACCCTTAGAATTTGGATCCCTCACCAAGCGCGAGTACAACGCAATCCTCCAGGAGTTTATCGATGCAATCGCCCAGCCGGTAGCATATCGACTAGGATTTGAATTACGGGCGACCGAATCTCGACAAACGCTGGCCGATTGGGTTTCCGACGAGGTAGGGACAAAGCTTAAGAGATTTTCTGGCGCTGCAAATAAATCGACTGGCGCGAGTCATCCAAGCGACGAAAGACGCTGGTTCGATTTCATCGTTGCGGCTCACCGTAGACACGAGCGGCTTGACCCCGGCACGCTCTTTAGGTGGCTGCATGAGGCAGAGGGCTGGGACGAGGAAACGGCTCACAAACTCGCTGGTGACTATGAAAACGCTCGAGCGCTTCTGAAATATTCTGACGAAGATCGTTAGTAGCCATGGATGACGTTCAGCTGGCTTCAAAGAACCTGCCTACCCTGTGCATCGACACATGCTCAATCCTTGATGTCTTTAGAGACCCAACGCGAGACGCAGTTCGCGCTTCCGACGGTAAGGCTTATTTGAGCTTGATCCAAGCGTCTGTTGACGGCCGATTATCCTGCTTGATCGCGCAACAGGTGCAAATCGAATTCGCTTTACATGACCAGCGTATTCAGGATGAGGCTGCGAAAGCCATTGAGCGTTTGCGGAAGCAGTTTGTTAAACTATCGGAGATCACCGCGGTCTTCGGGTCTCCAAATGAGATCGACTTTTCCCATCTTGACGATCACGTCGACCGCGCGCGTGCCAACTTAGAGAGGTGGTTTGCAACTTTCCATTCGCTTCTACCCGACGCTCAAACGGAGGCTCGCGCTTTCGGACGGGTGCGGGGGAACCGCGCTCCGGCACAACGGGGGAAGGATACTTGGCAGGACTGCATGATATTGGAGACCTATCTAGAAGCGGGACGGCTACTACGTGCAGGAGGCAATACTGCTCCATTCATATTCCTGTCGTCCAACACCTTGGAATATTTCACCCAAGCGAGGATATTGAAACATGAAATCGCCGAGGATTTTGGGCCGTCCTTGATTCAATATGCGCCGACAGCTGGTGCAGCACTGCATGCACTTGGTTTGTAACTCTTGGCGACGCCTTGAAATTTTTGACGGAGAGTATCTTGAAGTTCATAGACGGCGAGGCCGAAATTCCAGACGAGCTCGTTGAGGCGGTGCTTTCCGGCAACGCTGTTTTCCTTTGTGGCGCTGGAATTTCGAAAGGAGCTGACCTTCCGCTTTTCAACGAGCTTACCCTTAAGATCTACGAGGACCTCGGGGAGGCCTACGAAAACGATCCACCTGAGCTTGATTCCTTCAGGAAGAACGAATTTGATCGTACTCTCCGCGCTCTTGAGAAGCGCGTGCGGCGACCAGGTAGCGAGCGATCTCCGGTTCGAACGTCCTGTGCGAAGCATCTTCAAGTTCCTCCATTACTTCGCTTCCCTCACCATGAAGCAGTGCTTGCACTGTCTCGCGATAGGGAAGGCCGTAACACCCTTTGCTCTCCATTGTGCAGCAGAGCCGGGCGTTCCTCTTTCCAAAGCGTAGACCTTCTTCAGATCCGGAAATCGCTCCCGATCAACGTCGAGCGTCTCCAGAAGGAGACGAAGCGCCGCGTCTTCTGCCCTGTAGCCAACAAGGACCAGAGTCGCGGTGCGCATGCGGTCTTCGACATAACGTGAGGCCCATCCGTCCCGCAGGTACGCGTCACCAAAATCAGCACTCGTAAGGATTAGCTCTGTTTCCGGAAGTTCAAGAACGGAATCGGCTATGCGACCATGGAGGTGATGGATCCCATAGTCACGCGGACCTCCAGGCTTGGGGAGACCTTTCACGGCTACGCTGCGCCATTCTTCCTTACGGTCCTTTGCCGCTCGTTCGAACAGGGTGTCGAAATTCGTTGTGAGAACGCGGCTAACCTCGCCGCGATAGTCACTGTCGATCGTACCAGGGGAGTTAAGGACGGTTACTCCATGGTGCGACGCAAGGCCTGATCGCGGACGAACCTGTGCTTCCATGAATTCGGGAATTTCTATGCAAATTCCCGTTGGAATGTTTGCTCGCTGGCCCGGCCCCAAGACTATGGCTGGGCTGTCGAATGCCGCGAAGAGGTCAGCTCCCGCTGAGCCGCTCGTTTTATATTCTGGTGGAGTGGCTTGCTCAGTCAAAAGGACTACCCTGACTGCCGGATTGTCGTTCATCCTCATCGCTCCTTCTCCGAGGCTACAAAACTTACATATCATTTTTCGTTGGGCGAGCCACGCTACGAGTTTAATAGAGAAACTGCTCGCTATCGCGGTTAAATCATGTGGGCTGCCCGACCTGTACGTCGTGTGCTGTTGTTGTAGTAGCTGGATGCCTGCTGTACCGATCGGTGGCGTGATTGCTCCATCGCCTCGGGGAGGGGAATGCCTCGGTTGGCCGCTTCGGTGAGATAGCCTGACCGCAGACCATGCGCCGAAAACTCCCCACTGTCCAACCCCGCCATCTCCGCTCGCTGCTTCAAAATCGCATTGACCGACTGCGGATCGATCGCCCGTTTGGACACGGTGCCCCATCGCCCGATCCCCCTAAAGACACTGCCCTTGTCGATCTTCGCCGCCGACATCCATGCATAGAGAGCCTCGACCGGCCGGCCGGTGAGATAGACGGTATCGTCTTGCTCACCGGAGGTGGTTTTCGTGCGACCGAGATGGATGGCGAGAGAGGGGAGGGGAGGGCCGTCCGGCATCTCGATTGGCGGCTCGACGGTGAGCTGCTCGACCCGAAGCCCGGCGACCTCGCTGCGCCGACGGCCACCGGAGGCAAACGCGACCATCAGGATCGCCCGGTCACGCAGATCGCGTAAGCCGTCGCCCGCGCAAGTGACCAGCAGTTTTGCCAACACGTCGCCGGTAACCGCCTTGGCGCTTTTGCGGCGACGCGTTCGGGGGACGGCCCGCACGGCGTGGCGAATGGCCGATTTGAGGGCAGGGGAGGCGAAGGCACCATCCAGGCCGCGCCACCTTGTCAGTGTCGACCAGTTCGCCAGACGCCGACGCACGGTGGCTGGCGCATGTGGGCCGATGGATTTGAGAAATTTTTGTTGACGCAGCTTGTCGTCAACATCGTTTGGCATACCGTGGGCGGTATCGGTCGCGCGCTTTTTAGGGTCCCACAGATGATGGGCAACGAATTTGAGCAGCAGCGCTTCAGGAGCTGGCCATGGCAGGGATTTGCCGGTCGCGGCCAGGCCCCAGGCTTCAAGGTAAGCCAGATCCGATGTCAGCGCCCTGAGTGTATTGGCGCCCATGCCGGCATTGACCAGGTGGCGCAGAGTGTCGATGTCCTGCTCGGTGAGAAGCTCGGCAAGTTCGTCGCGACGTTCAAGCGGAAGCACGGACGCAATCGTGTCGAGCTCCTCGGCGCGCCGTTCGACGTCGGAATTTGATTTAGAGGATTTGGCCAAGGATGCTCCAAATTGACTGGTTTTGCGGCGCTGACGGCCCCGCTTTGCAGCGATTCTGACTGATTTGCGGCTTGATATCAACTACCATCGATAAGGAGTACTTATCGATGGTTAGACCATCAGCCCAAAACCGTACAATGTGACAGACACTAATTATCCACTGGCGTCCGTTTAGAAAATCATTTACCATGATTTCAATGGTTTACGATCTCGGCAAATTGCCCATTTCGACGTTGCTGCGGCCGATATCGGACGCGGCTGTGGCTTTTAGCTCCCGATTTCAATTGAAGAGCTAAGTGAGAATCCCGAACCCAAAAACTTCGCTTACGATTTCACGCGGAGGAGGGGAGGGGCCAGCTAAAGCCCTGAAGCCTTGGTCAAATTCACGCGGAAGCGATCACGTCGTCTCTGATATCTGCGGGTCATTTCCGCGGAAGCATGGCCAAGCTGTTTTTGGACGTAGCGTTCGTCGACCTCGGCAGAGGAGGCGAGGCCAGCGCGAAGGGAATGTCCAGAAAACTTGAAGGCCCGCTCGATCTCGCTGAGATCGCCGCGAACGCCTGCGGCCATTGCGGCCCGCTTCACAAGCCGCGCCACCTCTTTGTCGTTCAGTCGCTCCGAGCCAACGGCCTTCCCTTGCCCCGTGACACGGCGAAAGAGGGGGCCATGGGCCAGCTTGGCAAACTTGATCCAGGTCTCGATCGCGGCGACTGGACAAGTCGCATCAGACGAGCCGCGACCGACCTCGACCTTTCGCCATCCGGTTTTCCCGCGCAGGGTGATGAGCATCCCCTTGTCGAGGATTTCGATCCAGCCGCGCCCGTCTTCGGTCTGGTCTGCCTTCAGATCAAGACCAACGATCTCGGAGCGGCGAAGACCTCCTGCAAAGCCGACGAGCAGCATGGCACGGTCGCGCAGGCCGCGCAGCGACCCGCGGTCGAGCGTTTCGACCATGGCGATGATATCCTCTGCCATGACCGCCTCCTTCTGCACCGGCGGCTTGGCATGGCTGTTGCGGATCCCCGCCATAACGGTTGCGATGTGCCGGTCCCTACGATCGAGGGCGAGCCCGCGCTGCGCATAATTCCACGATAGGGAGGAAAGGCGGCGCTCGATCGTGGAGACAGAGTTGGCCTTGATGCCCCGTTCAGCCGTGCCAGATGCGCAGGCCGTGATGTAGAGCCCAACGGTTTGCGGGTGCGGGGGGAGGGGAGCCAGATTGGACCGCCGACACCAAGCGGCAAAATGCTTCCAGTCCGAGGCGTAAGCCTTGCGGGTATTGGCGGAGCTGGCGGCTTCGACATAACCCCGGGCCCGATCAGCAAGGTCTGCGAGATGGGACGGCGTCTGATCCTGACCGGCGGGAGAGGAGAGCGGGCCGTGGCGTGCCACCTCCGGCGCGGAAACATCACCGCCAGAAGCCGTGCTGAGAGACGGCGCTGAGGTCTCCTCGACGTAAATTTCGGTGTTCTGCTCGATGATTTGGGCCATTCTCTATATAAAGAACAAGACGTCCGATAATGCAAGATTATCGGACGTTTTATAGCAGCGACGGGGCGTGCGGTTCAAGTGGATAATGCTGGCCTAAACTGCGCACCTAATCTACACTCCCGCGCATGGATTCGCTCGTGCCCACCGCTTCAATAGCCCCTGCTTGGTCGCCCCGTCTTCCGGGCTGGGCGCTGTCGCGCGGCCGCGACATCAGCGAATCCGACGCCGCCTTTGCCGCTGGTATCGCTCTGAAATCACTGGACGATGTGATCCGTGCGGGCCCACCATGGATTGGCTGCTGGCGCGATCGACTTGCCCTCAAATCAGCTGCCGTCGCCGCGAAAATGGTCGGCCGCGATGAAGAGGAAAGCGCGCTCCGCGACGCGGTCTTGCTGACAGTCGCTGGCGACGATCCTGGCCCGGCCGGAAAGCTGTTTCTGATCACAAGAATGCTGACGCACCGATCCGGGCCTGTCACCACCTCATTCGTCAAAGAGATCGCCAATCTTTTTGGCCTTCGGTGGGACGACGGTCTTGCGTCAATTCCTGATATCGTCGATTCTGCAAATCAGTCCGGGCGAGCAGCACCCTTCGCGGTGGCGGACCTGATAACAGCGATTTCTGCCGTTCGCCCGGATGCCGAGGTGCTGGCGCTTGCGATGGCCGAGGTCGTCCTGGCGCACAAGCTCAAATGGCCGAAACCCGTGCCGTTGCTTCTGCCCGAACGATATGGCGCGGCCTTCCGCACGATTGGCGGACGAGGGCGTGTGCGACCGGGCGAACCGGCTTATCCAAAAGCGATCTGCCTGCGCTGGTTGAGGGCGTCGAGGCGGCGCTGCGGTCCGCCACTGAGATCGACCGACGCGCCGGCCGGCTGATGGCCGTGGCACCAAAGCTGCGCACCAAGGGTGCCGAGCCGGTGATCCGCAAATTGCTGAACGAGGATGCCGTGCCGGCTTCGGCACACGGCAGTACCCTGTCACGCTGGGCTGCCACCCGGCTGTTCGAGCGCCTTGAAAGTTTTGACGTGGTGCGCGAACTGTCCGGTCGCTCATCCTTCCGGATCTTTGGATTGTGACCATGGCCGGATCCACCGCAACTCGCAGCAAACGGGGCTCTGAGAAAAGTGTGGGAGGTGAACGCCTCTACGACCGGGAGCTGGAGGAGCTGCCGCCGGAGCTGCGCTGGCGGGAATGGATGCTGCGGGTTGAGGCGGTGATCTTTGCTTCCCCCGAGCCCGCCAGCCGTGAGACGCTGGCGCGGGTGGTCGGAAAAGATTGCAGCATCGATCTGCTGATCGACGACCTGCGCGAGGAGCTGCGGTCGCGTCCCTATGACATCGTTCCGGTCGCCGGCGGCTGGCAGCATCGAAGCCGTTCGGCATATGCGCCCGCAATCCGCGCCTCCCAGGCATCAACGCGTTCATCCTCGGTGGCACTGTCGGAGCATGAGGCCGCGGTTCTGGCGGCGATAGCCTACCTGCAGCCGGTGACGCGCAGCGAGTTGTCCAACATGTTCGGCAAGGAGGTGAGCCGGGACACCATCGCCAGCCTGCGCGACGCCGGCTTCCTCGGCTCCGGCCCGCGTAGCCCGACACCCGGTGCGCCGTACACCTATGTGACGACCAAGCATTTTTTGTCAGCGTTCGGCCTCGAGACGCTGCGCGACCTGCCCGATCTCGAGCGGCTCGAGGACGCCGGGCTGCTCAGTCGCCAGGCGCTTGAAGGCCACGCGACCTCTGAGCAGGAGAGCCAAGTTCTCGAGGACTGAGTTTTCGAATGGCTTTTGACGGCAGCCTTTTTTGCGACCGCAGCATTCCGCGACCTCTCTTGAAAGGCCCGTCCGCGGATGCTGTGAATGTACTTCCATTCGTTGGGCTATGGAGCTTGGCTCCAAAATGTCATTAAAGTGAAATAAAGCACCGCTATAGGCTGCCGATGACACAGAGCATCGGACGCAGCCGAGATCGTCTCACTGATTCCGCGGCCCGCCGGATCAGGAACCCGTAAAATCTCGGCCTGGGCGGCCGACTGAGAGCCAACTTTCGTCTGGAGACAATGTCAAGTCTGCTCACTCCCTGGCGCAGTGTCGCTGCAGCGTTTGTCTTGAACGGCGTCTTGTTTGGAACCTGGGCCTCTCGTGTCCCGGCGGTGGTGATGCGCTTTGACCTGAGCGAGGCGGATCTCGGAGCGCTGTTGCTGCTTCTTGGGCTGGGCGCGCTCATCTCGTTCCCGCTTGCGGGCCGGTTGTCCGATCGTTTCGGTGCTGTGCGAGTGACCCGGTCAATCGCAGTTGCGCTCCTGACATCAATCATCTTTCTCGGCTTTGCACCGACATTGCCTCTCTTGGGCGCAGCACTTTTCCTGTTCGGCATGTGCCACGGTTCGATGGACGTAACGATGAACAGCTGGGCAAGCGAAGTGGAAAAGCACATGGGACGCCCGGTGATGTCGTCTTTCCACGCAATGTGGAGCCTTGGGGCCGGTCTCGGCGCGGCGAGCGGCTATTTTGGCGCCCATGCGAACGCGCCGCTGCACCTTCACTTCCTCGTCACCGCGGTTTTCGTTGGCTGTCTCCTGGGACCTATCCTCTGTCTCGATTGGCAATCTGCGATCCGCAAGAAGCAAAAGGTGGCGGGCAGCCTGCCGCTTCCCCGCGGCGCCCTTTTTCTCGTGGGCCTCATTGCGCTCGCTTCAGGACTGGGCGAGGGCGTTGCTGCCGACTGGAGCGCCGTCTATCTGCATGACGTCGTCGGCACCGCTGAGGCGCACGCCGCGCTCGGCTATGCGGGGTTTTCCGCCGCCATGGTGGTCATGAGACTCGCTGCGGATTTCCTCGTCACGCGCTTCGGGTCAACCGTCGTTGCAAGGTTCAGCGGCGTCTCCGCAGCCCTTGGTACCTTTCTCATTGTTGCTCCCTCCGAGACTTTACCCGTCGTTCTGGTGGGTTTCGTGCTGATGGGCGTGGGCTACGCCGCCCTGATCCCGCTCACTTTCAGCCGTGCGGCGGCGGACCCTCATGTCCCGCCTGGCCAGGCGATCGCTTCCATTGCGACCTTTGCCTATGGTGCGATGGTCCTGGGACCGCCTGCAATCGGATTGCTCGCGGAGGCAACGAGCCTGCGCGTCTGCTTCGGTGTTGTTGGAATTTCTGCTGTGCTGGTCGCAGCCTTGGCTCCGGTTTTGGAGGAGCAGCATGCGGTTGGGGCAATTGCGAGGGGGGAAAGTCGTTGATCGCAGATCAGTTCCTGGAAAGTAGCCATGGCCAAACCTGGAGCCGCCGATCCTTTCGCGAGTGTGCTATCTCCTACGATGGCAGCGCAGGCTTTAGCCAATATGTGGGTGCTCAAAGCCTTATCAAGGAGCAAGTAGCTTGGCAGTGAATATCAAATCGCAAACATCCCTCGGGCCCCGGCATGAGAGCATTCTCGGCCGCTTGCAGGATGACATTGATGCTCTGCCGAATGCGCTCGCGCGTATTGCCAAGTACATCCTTGAAAACCCTGAAAAGGTACTGCACCATTCGGTCGCAGAGCTTGGTGAATTCTCAGGCAGCGGTGAGGCGAGCATAGTGCGTCTTTGCCGGCAGATCGGGTTTTCAGGCTACCGTGAGTTCAAGCTCGCGCTTTCAGCAGAGATCGGCCGTCCGGGGGGCCCATCCTCTTTTCCTGAAAACCCCGACGCCGCTCTGCAAACCTTGCGCGACATCATGGTGGACAACCTGACTGTCGCTCATACCAACGCGGATCGAGAAACGCTTGAGGCCGTCGCTGCGGCGCTCGCGGCAAGCAGAAGGATCGATCTCTATGGATCCGGCATGTCGGGTGTGACGGCAGAGCTGCTTGCCTACAGACTGATGCGTGTTGGGCTGACGGCCGTGGCATTCAGAAACGCCAACATGGCTCATGAAGTTGCCAATGGCCTCGGTCCCGGATGCGTGGCGGTCGCCTTTTCGATCTCCGGCTTGTCGGTCGATACGGTGCAGTTTCTGAAGGGTGCCCGCTCAGCAGGCGCCGTGACCGTTGCCATCACCAACCGAGCGCGCAGCCCAATCGGCGAAGCAGCAGATTTTGCACTGCAGGCTTCGGGCCTGCACGACCGACCAATTGGCGGCACTCTGACGCCGATGGTCGGCAAGATCTTCGTGATCGAAAGCCTGATGCTCGCGCTCGCGACTGCGATGGATGAAACCTCCCCAAAATGAAACTAAACTCCATATTGTCATCAGAATGAAATAAAACACCACTACAGCTGCCGCCAACCGAAAGGAACCGGATATGGCAGCTTTGGACCTCCACATCGACAATGTCGGCAAGCGCTATGGAGCGACCGATGTTTTGCGCGGCGTCTCGCTGAAGGTTGGGGCCGGCGAATTCGTAACGCTGCTTGGGCCGTCCGGCTGCAGTAAATCCACCCTTTTGCGCATCATCGCGGGGCTCGAACGCGCCGATCATGGTCACGTGAGTGCAGGAGGACGGGGGCTGGATAGCGTAGCACCGAAAGATCGGGATCTCGCCTTCGTGTTCCAGAGCTACGCACTTTATCCGCATCTCAGCGTTTACGACAATATTGCCGCCCCATTGATCATGCGCGAACTGACCAGCCTTGAACGGCTTCCCGGCATCGGCGCTCTGCTGCCTGGAGCCGCGCAACGCAATCGCTCGATCGACGAGCGGGTCCGGCAGACCTCGGCGCTCCTCAAACTCGACGGGTTTCTCGACCGCCGGCCGGCGGCGCTCTCGGGCGGGCAGCGCCAGCGCGTGGCTTTGGGGCGAGCTATGGTGCGCAATCCGAGGATCTTCCTGATGGACGAACCGCTGGCAAACCTGGATGCCGCGCTGCGCATTCATACACGTGGCGAGATCGCCCGGCTGCACAAGGAAATGGCAACGACGACACTTTTCGTCACCCATGATCAGGCCGAGGCGGCAGCCCTTTCGGACCGTGTTGCGGTCATGTTTGGCGGTGAGATCCGCCAGGTCGCGGCCCCTGCCGATCTCTATCGCAATCCCGTAGATCTCGATGTTGCCCGGTTCCTGGCTCAGCCCTTCCTGAACGAGCTCGCTGTGGCCGCACCGACCGGCGGCGGACTGACGATCGGCAACAACCGGATCATCATTCGCGACGCGCTCGGATCCCGAGAGGCCGGCACGCTGGCTTTCCGGCCGGAACATGCGTCGCTCACTGGTGGAGACCAGCCGGGCGCCCTGCCGGTTCAGGTCGCGCGCGTCGAGCATGCCGGAACCGACGCCTACGTCTTTGCCGACGCTGAGGTCGGAGCGCAGTTCGTAGTCCGGATTGCAGCGGAACGCGCGCAGTCCCTGCGTGGCGGCGAGATCGTCGGGCTGAACATCGATGCGGAAAAGGCATGGTTCTTCCCTTCCGCCGGGTCGCGCCAGTGTCTCGATCAGAGCAGGGCAGCTTGATATGGCCGTGGTCAACGACATTCCGATCAGCGCCTCGGATGGCGTTTCGATCAACCACCAATTCACGCGCGCCCAAGCGCGAGCCGGCCTCATTCTGGCCCTGCCGGCGACTGTGTTGATTGCCGCCCTTTTGATCGGCCCTGCCATCCTTGTCTTCGTCCTGTCCTTCACGGACGCCTCGCTTGGTTTGGCGGGTGCTCGGTTTGTCGGTCTTAGCAACTATGTGCGCATGCTGACGGATCCGGGTTTATCCCACAGCCTGCGCAACACCGCGCTCTATGTGCTTGTCGTCGTGCCGACATCGATCGGATGGGGGCTTCTGGTCGCTCTCCTGATCGCTCGATCGCCTTTTGCTACGCTTTATCGAACGGCCTATTTCCTGCCTGTGGCAGCGACACTGGTGGCGCTTGCCACTGCATGGGAAGCAATTTTGCATCCGAGCCTCGGCTTCGCAAACACAATGCTGCAGCTCTTGGGGACGTCTCCGGTCAGGTTTCTGTCCGATCCGGACACTGCCATCTACGCCCTTGCGGGAATCGGCGTCTGGCAGCTGGTGGGCTTCAACATGATCCTCTTCCTGGCGGGTCTTTCGACAATTCCCGAGGAGCTCTACGAAGCCGCGGCGATCGATGGCGCAGACAGGGGAGTGAAACGCTTCCTGCTCGTAACCTGGCCGATGCTGGCGCCGGTGACACTGTTCGTCACGGTAATGACGATCATCCGGGCATTTTCGGTCTTTGAGACAGTTGCAGTCCTGACAAAAGGCGGACCGATGAAATCCACTTCGGTCATCCTCTACACCTTCTATGAAGAAGGATTTCGCTTCTTTCGAGTGGGATATGCGTCAGCGATCGCGGTTTCCTTCTTCGTCTTCGTGACCTTGCTGTCGCTCCTCCAGATGCGGATCTCCGAGCGCCGGCAGCGCACAAGCACCAATGGAGGCCGGTCATGATCATAAGGCAATCTTCTACATCGCGCCTTGGTTCGCACGCGCTGCTCGCGAGCGGCGCAGTCTTGATGGTCTTCCCGTTTTTCTGGATGCTGCTTGCCTCGCTGACACCGCAGAGCCAGATCTTCAGCGGCAGTCTTTTACCAATTCCGACGTTCAACGGCGCAATCGAGAATTACAGTACCGCACTTTCGGCGATTCCTCTTCTGCGTTTCATGGGAAATGGCATTATCGTGTGCCTTACAATTCTTGTGCTGCAGATCGCGGTTGCTATTCCTTCCGGCTATGCGCTCGCCAAGCTGTCCTTCCCAGGTCGCCCTATACTCCTAGGAGCCGTCCTTCTCGGGCTCTTGGTGCCCGTGCAGATACCGACGATACCAATCTACATCGCACTGGCAAAATCCGGGCTGCTTAACAGCTATGCCGCGCTGGTCCTACCCTGGATCATATCGGTGTTCGCCATCTTCCTGTTCCGACAGTTCTTCGTGACCTTTCCCGACGAGGTTCTTGACGCCGCGCGGCTGGACGGCTTTAGCGAGCTTTCGATCGCCTGGCGGATCATGCTGCCCGCGGCCTGGCCGGCGGTCGCCTCCTTTTCGATCTTCTCCATCGTGGCCCATTGGAACGATCTTTACTGGCCGCTGGTGGTGACTACTGATCCCGACATGATGACGCCTTCGCTCGGCATCGCCTATTTTCGGCAGGCGGGTGAGGGCGCCGGAAACGTCGGTGCGCTAATGGCCGGGGGCGTCCTCGTGACCGCGCCCTTGGTCGCCCTTTTCCTTCTCATGCAGAAGCACTTCATCCGGGGTCTGGTGCTCGGCCGACACTAGCTCCGTTCCCAATCCAATCTCAAACCTCAGGAGAGCAATGTGAAAACAATTGCAACGATCCTTGCTGCCGGTATCACTGCCGCGCTAGCAGCCTTTCCGGCGAAAGCCGAAACGAAACTCGACGTCTACTACGCCTGGGCTGAACACGAAGTCATCCACAAACCGATCGCCGATCGCTTCATGGCCGAGCACCCGGACGTCAAGATCAGCTTCCGGGCCGCGGCCCCCAGCTATGACGATGCTGTCCAGACGCTGATCCGCCAGAGCATGGCGGGCGAACTGCCGGACGTCCATTATGTCGGCTTCAACGTGCTTCGGCCGCTTGTGACGCGCGGGCTGGTAAAACCGATCGACGATTTCGTCGCCGCCGATCATCTGAGCGATAAGGGCTATACGGATCAAATCCTGTCGCTCGCCAAGATCGATGGACATGTGTATGGCCTGCCATTCGCAATGTCGACGCCGGTCGTCTACTTCAACGCCGATCTCGTTAAGAAGGCCGGCGGAGATCCAGCCAAGATCCCGACGGATTGGAATGATTTCATTGCGCTTACCGCCAAGATCGGAGCGCTGGGCGACGGTACATCCGGCATGTACTATCAGCTCGGCTCCGACGATTGGACGACGCAGAACCTCGTCCGCAACTTCGGTGGCCAAATGATGGACGACAAGGAAACCGACATCGCTTTTGACGGTCCCGCCGGTCAGGCTGCGGTCAAGCTCTTCAAGCGGTTCCATACCGATGGCGCCCAGCCGGCGATCGACTCTAACGCCGCGCGCCAGTTGTTCACCTCCGGCAAGCTCGGCTTCTTCTTTGCTTCCGCCGGCAGCGTCAGCGGTCTCGAAAAGGAGATCGGCGATCGCTTTGCGCTGAAGACGGCGCAGCAGCCACTCGGCGCTGACAATGCCACGATGCCGACAGGCGGCATGGTGGCCGTGATCCTGACTGACGACAAAGCCAAGCGCGCCGCCGCTTGGGACTACCTCAAGTTCGCGACCGGACCTGAAGGCCAGAGCATGGTCGTGCCGAATACCGGTTATATGCCGACCAACACCCTTGCTCTCGATAAGGATCATCTCGGCAGCTTCTACGACAAGCACCCAAATTGGTACACGAGCGTGCTCCAGACCCCGCGGGCCCGCCCGTGGTTCTCGTGGCCAGGTGATAACGGCGTCGAGATCGGCCAGGTCCTCCGCGACGGAATGACGGCTATTGCGCTCGGATCGAAGGAGCCGGAAGCTGCCCTTGCAGACATGGCGACCGAGGTCCGCGCACTTCTGCCCAAGACAAATTAGTTCTCCCCAGGGGGATGCGGCGCAAATTGTGCCGTGTCCCTTTGCTTCAAACGGATTCTCCCATGAAACTCATCCACCTGACCGACCTGCACCTGGTGCCTCCAGGCGCCATGCTCTTCGGCTTCGACCCTGCCGATCGGCTGCGCGAAACCATCAATCGCATCAACCGCGATCACGCCGACGCCGAACTCTGTGTCGTCACTGGCGATCTCACCGACGAGGGAGATGCCGCCGCTTACGACCTACTGCGCGACGTGCTTCAGGAACTGCGCGTGCCTACGAGGCTTCTGCTTGGCAACCACGATCACCGCGGCCATTTCATAAAGGCATTTCCTGACGAGCCGTGCGATGAAAACGGCTTTGTGCAGTCGGTCCATGAAAGCTCTGCAGGACGCCTCATCTTCCTTGATACCCTCGTTGAAGGGTTTGGACATGGATCTTTGACCGACGGCCGGCTCGAATGGCTGCTGGCGCGTCTAGACGAGGTACAGGACTCTCCGGTTTATCTCTTCGCCCATCATCAACTACAGCCGATCGGACTGCCGCATTTTGAGCCCTGGAACACCGAGAACTGGCACCAGATCATGCAGGCGATCGTCGCGGTCGGGAATGTCCGGCACATCTTCCACGGTCATGTGCATGTCGATGTCGGCGGCAGCTGGCGCGGTATTCCCTTTAGCGCAAGCCGCGGCGTGGCGCATCAGATCATTCCACATTTCACACGCAGGGACGCAGATTTCGTCGAGGACGCGCCGGCCTTTGACGTCGCGCTGATCGACGACGACGGCGTGCTCGTTCACCGCTTCGAAGTCAGCGACAGAAATGTCGTGGCAGTCTCGGAAGCGGGTCCGCTACTTGGAGGTACGCAATGAAACAGCAGAACCCTTATGACCTAGTCATTTTCGATTGCGACGGCGTCTTGATCGACAGTGAGACACTCGCGAGCCGCATCGACGCTGAGGAACTGACACGCATCGGCTATCCCACATCCTATTCTGACGTGGTACTGCGCTTTACCGGCCTATCGTCGGCAACCATGCGCAAGTTGATCGAAGAAGATTGGGGCCGTCCATTGCCGGGCAACTTCGACACCATCGTGCAGGATCGTATCAAGGAAAGTTATCGGACGGAACTGCAAGCCATCAGTGGTATCGATCAGCTCTTGCATCAATTGCAGCTACCGCGCTGCGTGGCGTCGAGCAGTGCCCCCGAAAAGCTCAGACTGGGTCTTGAACTGACCGGACTGTGGCCGCACTTCGATCCACACGTCTTCAGCTCCGCCATGGTGAAGGTTGGCAAGCCTGCGCCGGATCTCTTTCTGTTCGCTGCAGCCAAGATGGGCGTTGAGCCTGCGCGCTGCGTCGTCGTGGAGGACAGCATCGCCGGCGTTCGCGCCGGTGTCGCGGCGGGAATGACGGTGATTGGGTTCACAGCAGGCGGCCATTGCCTTGAGGACCATGATCACCGATTGCTTTCAGCCGGCGCAAAGGTCGTGGCGAGATCGGCTGACGAGCTCACCTCATTGCTGTGTGGGGCCAGACTCTGTTGCCCATAATGGGATAAGGTATCTCCGAATGAGATGGATGCGGCCTCACCGGGCCGCACCATGTCTGTCCGATTATTTCAAACAAACAGTAGTGGGGTTTAAGGGCCGCGATGCCCTCCTGATCCCGTCGCACAACTGAAGAGGCGGTAAGGCTTCATGGTTAGAAGCCGGCGCGTCGTTTTCGTTCAGTTGCTTAATCTCCTACTCCGCACAGCTTGGTGATGAGCATCGGAATGAAGGCCATCGCCGGTGACGAAAGCGCGGCCGAAAATCCAAGCTTGCACTGGCGGGTTCGGTAACGAACTTCCACTGGACACGCCCTTTTTGGCAACGCTTGCATGTCAGAAAAATATAGGCTATTTTCTGACATATGAGCACGACCACGACATCAGTTCCCGACCAGATTATGAAGCGCGCTCGAGCAAACGGCCGCGGTGGCGTTTTCACGCCTAGTGATTTCTTGAGGATCGCCGGCCGCGCGGCAGTGGACCAGGCGCTTTCGAGATTGGCAAAGAGCGGAAAACTTCGCCGGCTCGCACGGGGTCTATACGATCTCCCAAAGATCCATCCGAAGCTTGGTCCTCTCGCGCCGGCCCCTGACGATGTCGCCCAGGCGCTCGCCCGCGAAACCGGCTCGCAGGTGCAAATCGCTGGTGCGCGGGCGGCGAATGCGCTCGGCCTCTCGACACAGGTCCCCGCGAAAAGCACTTATCTGACTGACGGGCCCTCACGACGCGTAGTGTTGGGCAAGCGCGTGGTGGATTTGCGTCACGCCTCGCCCAAGCATCTGATCGCGCCGGGCAGTGTGGCCGGGACAGTCGTTCAGGCTCTACGTCACGTCGGACCTGTGCGGGCCGCCGACGTCATGCATGTCGCGGCGCAGCGCCTATCGGCAAGTGACAAGAAGACGCTCGCGTCCACTGCGATCCAAGCGCCCGCCTGGATGCGTGCGACGCTCGTTTCGATCGCCAACGCTGCCCCGGGTGGCATCAATGGATAAGGTGGCGCTTTTACCGCCTCGCGATCGGGCAGCCCTCTTCGGGGAGACGGGTGCTGCCCGTGGCGTCGCGAACACCATCATCGAAAAGGACTTCTGGGTCTGCTGGACCCTGAGGCGACTGTTCGAATTGCAGAAGCAGGAGACAGCCTCCCTCGTCTTCAAGGGTGGTACGTCCCTTTCCAAAGCCTTCGGCGCCATCCGCCGGTTTTCCGAGGATATCGACCTGTCCTTCGATCGAGCCGACCTCGGTTACACGGGTGATCGCGATCCCGAGCAGGAGGGCATCAGCAAGAAGCAGGCGAACAAGCTTATCGAAGCGCTGGTGCGCGATGTCGAGCAGCATATCTCCGAAAAGCTGGTTCCGGCCCTTCGTGCCATAATCGTCGCGCAGTTGGGTGAGGCGAACAAAGGCGAGTGGTCGCTGGAAATAGATCCCGCCGACCGCCAAACGGTGAACTTCCACTATCCGACCGCGTTGGGTACGGCAGAATATTCGGGCATGGCTTATATTACGCCGCGCGTGAAGCTGGAGTTCGGAGCACGGGGAGATCCTTGGCCGACCCAAGACAAGGTGATCCGCCCATATGCGGCGGAAGATTTCCCAGATTTCTTCGAGCATCCTGATACGATTGTCACCGTTCTGGCGGCTCAACGGACCTTTTGGGAGAAAGCCACGGCCCTGCACGCTGAGGCGCATCGTCCTGCCGATTCGGCGACGCCGCAATATTTCTCACGGCACTATTATGATCTCGCCATGCTCCTCGACACTGAAGAGGGAAAGGCTGCCGCCAGTGACGTCGACCTCCTGGTCACCGTGGCCAAGCACAAGGCGATCTTCTTCCGATCGGGTTGGGCGACCTACGACACTGCTCGGCCGGGCACGCTCCGCCTTCTGCCGAGCGAGGCGCGCATCAAGGACCTGCGGGCGGACTATCGCGCAATGGCGCCGATGATGTTCGATGAGAGCCCGCCTCCATTCGATGAAATACTTGCGAAAGTTGCAGTCCTGGAAGAAACAGTAAACAAATAGAGACACTGGGTGTTCGGGGGAGGACTTTCATTAGCTCGATACGATCCATTGATCTGCGGTTGATTGAGGACCTCGTCGAATTTGCGCGGGGGCGTGGCTACGTGCTGGATTTTTCGGATTCGAGCTTCTCGCAATTCTTTGTTGCCGAGCTCGACATCGATATCGACGATCCGACCTACGCCGAGCACGGCGGATCGAAGGGCAAGCGCTTGCGTTGCTTCCTCCAGAAAGTCGACGATGCCACGGCCATCCGCGCGCTACGGGCGCTATGGGAACATCGCGGCGAATATCTTGCGCGCACGGGTCAGCCGGATCCTGTTGTCAACGCGGAAGGACGGTATCTGACCCTTCTGGCCCGACTTACGGGAGAAGGTTCCAACGGTGTTGGTGAGGCTCCCAGGCCGGCATTCGACTTGCGTCTCCTCGCCGAATTGCGAGACGAACTCGTGGCCGTCGCATCACTTCAACCCCATGAGCGAGGTTACGCTTTCGAGGCTTTCCTGAAGCGCAGCTTCGATATGGCGGGCCTGACCGCCCGGGAGCCATTCCGCAATACCGGCGAACAGATCGATGGTAGTTTCCTGCTTGGCGAGGAGACCTACCTTTTTGAGGCAAAGTGGCATGCATTGTCGACCGGCGTCGCCGATCTGCACGTATTCCACGGTAAGCTCGAACAGAAGGCGGCCTGGGCGCGGGGACTCTTCGTCAGCTATAATGGTTTCACGGCCGAGGGGCTGACTGCGTTCGGCTCGGGCAAGCGCCTCATCTGTATGGACGGCCGTGACATCTACGATGCGCTCGATCGTCAGATTCCGCTGAAGGCGGTCCTTGAGCGGAAGGTCCGCAGGGCGGCCGAGACGGGCCGACCCCACATCTCGGTCCGGGAGCTTTTCGATCAGAACGGGGGGAGCCGATGATCCTGACAGACAACGAAACCAAGGTTGATCTTCTCAACAACGAGGCGATCGCCACGACGATTATTCAGCTCCTGCGAGATCGCCCTGATCAACCGGTGACGATCGGCGTTCATGGCGATTGGGGCGCCGGCAAATCGAGCGTCCTGGAGATGATCGAAGCTGGTTTCGAGAAGGAATCGAAGGTCCTTTGCCTCAAGTTCAACGGATGGCGTTTTCAGGGGTTCGAGGATGCCAAGATCGCCCTGATCGAGGGCATCGTCACCGGGCTCATCGAGAAGCGGCCTTCGCTGACGCGGGCAGGTGAAGCCGTCAAGGATGTGTTCCGCCGTATCGACTGGCTCAAGGTCGCCAAGAAAGCCGGCGGTCTCGCTTTCACGGCGTTTACGGGCATCCCCACGCCCGACCAGATCGGTGCAATCGTCGGCACGTTGGAGGGCTTCCTTTCCGATCCGGCGAAGCTCGCCACCAAGGATAATGTCCAATCGGCTATCGATGGCGTAAAGGGGCTGCTGAAAGACGGGGAAGGTGAAAGCGCCAACGTTCCCGAGGAGATCAACGCCTTCCGCAAAGCCTTCGATGAACTCCTTGAAAAGGCGGGTGTCGAACAGCTCGTCGTCCTCATCGATGACCTCGATCGCTGCCTCCCTGACACAGCCATCGAAACCTTGGAAGCGGTCCGGCTGTTTGTCTTCACGTCACGGACCGCGTTCGTGGTCGCGGCAGACGAGGCGATGATCGAATACGCCGTGCGCAAGCATTTCCCGGATCTGCCTGATACGACTGGACCGCAGACGTATGCCCGCAACTATCTCGAGAAGCTGATCCAGGTCCCCTTTCGAATCCCCGCGCTGGGCGACACTGAGACGCGCATCTACGTGACGTTGCTGCTCGTCGGGGCCGAACTGGGCGACGACGATCCGGCGTTCAACAAACTGATTGGCGTCGCACGAGAGCGCTTGAAACGTCCATGGACCTCAGGTGCGCTGGATTCCGCTTCGGTCAGGACAGCTCTTGGCGAAAAGGCGTCCCGTGCGAATAATGCGCTTGCCCTGAGTGATCAGATCGGACCGATCCTCGCCAGCGGCACGAAGGGCAATCCAAGACAGATCAAGCGCTTCCTTAATATGCTGGTCCTGCGACAGCGGACCGCAGAGGCGCGGGGCTTCGGTGATGACGTGAAGCTGCCCGTACTGGCCAAGCTGATGCTCGCCGAACGGTTCATTCCGCGGCTGTTCGACCAAATCGCCGCAGCCGCCGCCGCTGCCAGCGATGGCAAATGCGCCGATCTTGCTTCTTTGGAAGCCGCAGCGAAAGTGAAAGAGGACCACAAACCAAAGGCGAAGGCGGGTAAGACAACCGGTAAAGAAGGTGATGGTGCAAAACCCGCGCTTGAAGTGGTGAAGTCTACGGAGAGCGCGCTTCTGGGTGAATGGCTCTCGTCGCCCGCCATTAAGGCTTGGGCGATGGTGCCCACGATGATCGGCGACGAGGATCTCCGGCCCTACCTGTTTGTGGCGAAGGATCGGAAGGATTATTTCGGCGCCGCCTCCGTTCTCGGACATCTGGCCGCTGTCGTCGAACAACTCTTCGGCGGGAAGTTCGCCGTGCAAGGCCTCGAAGCCGATCTCAAGCGGCTCGCCCCGCCTGAGGCGGCGCAGGTATTCGAAGCGGTCCGCGGCCGCATCGTCGGCACCGACGCTTTCGACACGGAACCCGCCGGCGCGGCAGGTCTCGCGGTGTTGATCAAGGCCCATCCCACGCTTCAGGGCCAACTCATCGATTTCCTCGACGCACTTCCACGAGATCGCCTAGGTCCATGGGGCTGCGGAGGCTGGGAGGGTGTCATTAAGGACGGTGAGGCCGTCCAGCGTTATGATCGACTGCTGCAGGCGTGGGGTAAAGACGGTGGGCTCATGCTGAAGACGGCGGCCAACGGTGTGCTGCGCACCCGGCAGGGAGGTCGCTGATGGGCACGTCCAGCGCGTTCGGCGGACAGGGCGGTAGCACCCCTCTCGTCCCAAGCTGGCTTGGTGATGACGGCGCCGCGCCGGCAGCACCTGACGGTACGCCGCCTTCTCAGGGTCAACCGCCGGATGGCGCTCCCCCTGACGGAACGCCACCTGACGCGCCACCGGTCGCGCCAGTGAGACCTCCACTGCCACCGATCGCCGATCCGACCCGATTTTCGGCGGCGCGCAACAATTTTTCGCGCTTCGCCGGTTCCGGCGGCGACGACCGCAGAAGCCTCGGCCGCGCTGTATCTCATTATGTGGGTTCATCCTCTGGCGGCGCACGCACGGCGGCCGCGAGGATGGGCTCGGCCCGGGGCGCGGGTAGTCGCCTGCTCGGCTTCTTGTCGGATGCAGTCAACCGTGGCGCCACCGAAGCGTTGCGCGCTCTCAACCTCGACGGCCTGGCCGGCAGGCCGATCGAAGAAATCTTCCTCGGCCTTGCGGACTATGTCTGCCCCGATGGCGGTTCGATCGATGAGGGAATCGCCCGTGAAGCCTTCATAGAAACCATCGCCGACCTTGCTGGGGCAGGCATCACCGACCTCGACGGCATCACCGCCGAGCAGATGCAGACTGTTTTTGAACTCTATGCGACGAATGCGATCGAAGCCCGGCTCTGCAACGATATCGGGGCGAGGACAGTGACCCTACCCAGCGACAGCCGGGAAGCCGCGCGCGTACAGGCGCAGCTCAATGATTTCATCAGGCGCGGGGTCGCCGATGCGCTCACGACGGCACGGGCTGCGGCCGCTGCGCTGACACCCGATCGTGTGCTCGCCTTTGTCGGACGCGTTTACGAGCAGGCGTTCGGCATCCTTCGGATTATGGGTGATGCGGAGGCGGAGGCGGAGGGCGAATGAGAAGACATGTTATCACTGGCCGTTACGGCCCTGGCGATCGTGACCGTATGCCGCTGGGTGACGGGGAGGTCGAAACCCGGCTCGATCTCGTCGTTGGCGACCGAACACTCGACCATGGGATCGGGCGCGCGCTGACCGATCTTTCTCGGCTCGGGGTCTTCCCCTTGGAAATGGGCGTGGATCTTCTTGTATTGGCGGCGCATGTTCATGCAGCCGACACCCGCATCTCGCGCGACAGCGAATCCCAGGACGGCTGGACACGTGAATTGCGCTTGATCGTCCCCGTCTCGGATGTGGGCCGCTGGCAGGGCGCCGCCTCGATCTTCGAGAGACTGTTGAACTTCCTGACCGGCGATCGTTGGTCGTTGGGGTTCCGTTCTCGTCCGACGCGCTTCGGGCGCGTGGCGCCAGCGGCTCCGGCAAGGCTTCTCGGTCCCTTATTCGACGACCTCGCCCTTTTTTCGGGTGGCCTCGACAGTCTGATCGGGGCAATCGATGCCCTTGAGGCGGGCCGTGTCCCGCTACTCATCAGCCACGCTGGCGAAGGCGCTACCAGCGAGGCGCAAGGAACGATCTTTGACGCTCTCAAGGCACATTACCGAGGACGGGGCTTCGAGCGCTTGCGTCTCTGGATGGCTTTCCCCGATGGTTTGGTCCGGGGATCGGCTGGAGAGAATACCACGCGAGGACGGTCTTTCCTATTCTTCGCTCTGGGGATATTCGCTGGCACCGGCCTGGAGCGGGCCTTCACCCTGCAAGTGCCCGAAAACGGCCTGATCGCGGTCAACGTACCACTTGACCCGCTCCGGCTCGGCGCGCTGAGCACGCGCACAACGCATCCCTTCTATATCGCTCGTTGGAATGACGCCCTGGCCGAGCTCGGCATCCCGGGCCGCATCGAAAACCCCTATTGGGATCGCACGAAAGGGGAGATGGCAGACGAATGCGCCAACCCTACGCTTCTGCGTCAGCTTACGCCGGCGTCGCTCTCTTGCGCCTCCCCCACGAAAGGAAGATGGCAGGGGCTCGGCACACAACACTGCGGCTACTGCCTGCCTTGCCTTATACGGCGCGCAGCCCTGCTTAAAGGCTTGCGGCCGGATGCCGACCCGACGGTCTATACCGCAGCCGATCTCACCGCTCACGCCCTCGACACGCGCCAATCTGAAGGTGTGCAGGTTCGCTCCTTCCAGCTTGCCATAGAGCGTCTTCGCGCGCGGCCGGGACTGGCGCCGATCCTCATTCACAAACCGGGACCGCTCTTCGATGAAAGTCCGCAGCGCCAAGCCGCTCTCGCGGATGTCTATAGACGCGGGCTTGAAGAAGTCGAGGAACTTCTCAAGGGCGTGAGGACGAGACCCGGATGACCGAGGCGGCATCAATCCGTGGCGTGGATTTCCACTGTCACCTCGATCTCTATCCCGACCACATAGCGGCCGTCGCGAAAGCGGAAGCTGCGCGGATCTATACGCTAACGGTGACGACGACGCCGAGGGCGTGGGCACGCAACCACGAGCTCACGCGACACACACGTTATGTTCGCGCAGCGCTGGGGCTACACCCTCAGCTGGTTGCCGAGCGCGCCGACGAGCTGTCTTTATGGGAGCGTCATCTGCCCGAGGCACGCTACGTGGGTGAGGTTGGTCTCGATGCAGGCCCTCGCTTTTACAAGTCGCTGGAAGCTCAAAAACAAGTGTTTCAGCGGGTTCTCGTACGATGCGCCGAAGCGGGCGGGAAAATACTCACGGTACACAGCGTGAGGAGCGCGCCTGCGGTTCTGGACATGATCGAAACCTACCTTCCACGAGAACGCGGAACGGTCGTGCTTCACTGGTTCACCGGCAGCAAGAGCGATGCGCGCAGAGCGGCGGCTCTGGGGTGTTACTTCTCGATTAATGCCGAAATGGCCCGAAACGATCGCGGTCGAGACCTTATCGCAATCCTTCCGCGGGATCGCATCCTCACCGAAACAGATGGACCGTTCACCCAGCTGGAGGGAAAGGCAACCGAACCGAGCGACGTGCCGCTTGCCGCCCACGCTACGGCCGCCATTCTTGGGCTGTCATCGAGTGCGATGACAAAGGTAATTGTATCAAACCTACGGTCATTGCTGGACGGAGTTCCATGAACAGTGCTTTACCCGGCCTTCCGGCGATAATCCATTCATTGGCTTGCCAGCATACTGTACGCGCCCTGAGGTGGATTGTTCGGCTTACAAGGTTGAACAACCATCTGCGAGCGCGGTCAAAGTCGCGTGATCGATCACGGCCCGCTTGCCGTTTGCCTCGGCGAGTTTCTGATTGCTGCGGCTGGTTCTTGGATTGATGCGGCTGGTTCTTGGATTGATGCGAGGTGCTTCCGGACCTACTCAATCGTCAGCGTTGAGAGATCAAACGAGTCTGCGCAGGTTGTATAGCAATGCGGGTTTCGACCAAAGCCAAAGGCTTTCGAAGAGCTGGTACCGATCCAGTCGTGAAAAATCGTCTCGCCGTCCAACGTGACTCGGACGTGTCGATCGCCCCGAGGACTGTCACGGTCAGCCGTTGCATCGTGACACATCGCGCCAAGCAGGATCCTGTCGCCGACCAGGACGCAAGGAAGATCCACCATCTTATAGGGCCTTCCACCCGACCCTTGGGTGTACCACGCGCCCTCGCCGAAAAACTCTACCTGCACCACCGGGCGCGCCTCCAACGGTAATTTGATCGGGTGGTCCAGGATCTTATAACGGTCGTCTGCGTCGGCGTCGCGCGGATAAAATCCGAACCTTTCCCAAAACTGCACCGACCGTTGCGTGATACAGGAGACGTGTAGTCTGCACACTCGCACACTCGCACACTCGCACACTCGCAGGCTCGAAGCTCGTGCAAGCACTTGCCTCACGATCGCAGTACCCAATCCTTGACCCCTGTAGAGGGGATGCACCTCCGTGATACCGGGCGATAGAAACTGGCCGAAATGAAAGGCGACGGCTTTGCCACCGATTCGGACTACTTCAAGCTCGCCTCGCTCGAAGTTTCTCTCAATAACCGAAAGATTGCACCAGAAGCCTCTGTCGAAATCACCGTATTGATCGTTGTCACGCAGCCGCTGGTATGCTTTTTCCTCGTCCGCCAGCCACGAACTCAGGAAGTGAAAGTCTTCATCGGTTGCCTTGATCAATTCCATGCGCGCGAACATCCTTCGTTCGGCATTCGGATGGCTGCAGGCCGGATCATGGCTCGGTTCGGCAGCTGCAACTGCAGTCGCAGGATCCATTGCAACGCGCTCGCTTTCTTTCGTCCTCCTTTTCGCTGCATTCCTGGCAGCGCTCTCCGTTGTCGCGATCGTTTCCTGCCGTTGGCGGGGCTCCGGAGCAGGTGAGGCACAAGGTGCCGACGCGGCACGCAAACAGTGAGGATCAAGGCTGCAGTGACTGCAATCGAACAGAATACTTCGACGAACACAGGCGCCGTCGATGAACACCTTCGATAGTTGATCAGGGCGGAGGATGGGTATTCAAGGGACGTGTTGGATCGGTCCGTCGCGCGAGCTCTCGCAATGCTCCGTCGCGATGGACAACGCGAAACCACCCAAACTGCGGGTCCCCAAAGCACTCAACACATGCTGCCGACATGCCGCGCCGCACTCTGCCGTTATCGTAGAGCTCAACCCTCAACTCGTCAGGATCCACCGAAACCTGCTGAAGGAGGTCCAGGTTCTCAGTCCTTGCCGTCAATCCCTCACCAGCCTCATCAACTTCCGCAATTGTCAGGAGGCAGCTGTCGTATCGCCCGTGAACCAACAGTTGCAGCCCCGCTGGCATTCCTCGCCGTCGAGGGGGACCACTCCCCATTTCCCCCATCGAAGTATGCGTCTCGACCGTTCGAAGCGAGGCGTTTTTAGCAAGGATGGCGCGCGCGAAGTTGAAATCGTTAGTCGAAGCGTAGAGGTAGCGCCGGCTACAAGCGACCTGGAGACGGTTCCAGTTGTCCAGCTCTGCATCTTCTATTGTTATCGGTTGACCAGCGCGGAAGCCGTTGCGATATCGCTCCATCCGGCTCCGTCGTTCTGCTGGCAGTTCGGCCCGCTCGATCGCCTCGTATCTTGCAATGATTGTGGGGCAAATGAGCGCGACAGCAATGCCGGGCGCGAGAGGAAGAAAGACAATCACCCCATGGGATTGAAGCGCCGCATCACCGTAGAGATAGGCGTTGCTCATAACCACCGGGTGATCAGACAGAACAAAGCGCGCATTATCACGTGCTGCAAATAATGCTGGGACGAGACGGGCCATCGGCTTGAGTAGTTCGCCTCGATCTAGAAAACTGCGCACGGCTCCCAGGCGCAGAATTGTCTCGCTTGGTACCGTCATTCCTGGGTCTTGGTCGGGATCGTAGCCAAACTGGCGTACCAGGTCCCGCATCTGTTCGGCAAGCATCCGAGGTGACGTGCGCGCCAGATGGGTGCGCAGCATCTGTGTCGCGAACAGATTAAGCAGCGCGATATGGTCCTCCGCCTGAAACCAAGCGAGAGATCGTGCTCCAACGATGTCGCGGATGAGCCTGGCGGATCGATTGTCTACATCATTGAACAGATCTTCGAAGTTCCACTTCCCGGCCTCGTGCTCAACCGTATTGAAGTTGTTCTCCGAGCCGGCCGCGGCGATCCCGCTCGGCCACGTCCTCTCGCTTTCCTTGTCGAAGACCCAAACCTGCTTCTCCTTACTGTCGATCGAGAAATGCCGAAGCTGTGCTCGCGTCACATAATGGTGATTCTTGGAAGGTTTAGACATGATGCTTGTTCAGGCCCCCTTCACGTCGAAACCAAGATAGCGCAAAGCCTTCGCCATCCTTCCGTTCATCGGCGGGCACTCGTCCGGCTTCACGGTGCCATAGAGTTCCAGCGCGGAAAAATAGCCGAACCGTCCCAATCGGCGCGACGGATGGTAGAGAATGTCATGGAAACGCTCGATGAAGTCCCCTGGCCCATGGATGAGATAGTTCAGCGACGATCGAACGTGGTCTAACCGGTCTTCGTTGCGTGCCCAGAACTCTCCGGGCAGGTTCTTTTGACCGCCCTTTACGAAACGCAGCTGCTCGGAAAATGCGTGCAGAGACAGGAGACCCTGCGTGATTTCGTCCTTGCTTGCTGCTTTGAGAGACTCGGCTGTCCCGAATGTATGAGCGACTGTATCGAGCCAATCGGTGAAGTTCTCGGGAACCAGATTGTTCTTTGCCCTGATCCATTCCTTCCCAAGTGACAAGATAAGTGTTTTGCGATCCTCGACTCCGCGCAGCGGTGCTGACTGCCACGCCTCGTCTCCGATGACGTGAGAGAGCCGGACGAAATTGAGGAATCGATTGGCTTCATTGGCAAGCCCTATCGCGTCGAGTTCAGGTCGGCGCAGTCCATTTGAAGCGAGGAGTGCAGCCACTTCCGTAAAGGCCGGCCGGTACTGTTCATAGATCTCGCGCTGCAGCGTTTGGAGGAACACACGCTCCTTAGGTTTCGCGGTGCTGGCGACATTGATGTTCGGTGGCTCAGCCTTGCCAACGGCGTCTTCGATCTCTCGGTCCGGATTGAGCATGCGTTTGCGTATAGTGTTAGTCGCGTTGACGAAGGCGGTTAGCTTCGGTTGAGTCAAAACCTGCCCTGCCTCCCAGAGCTCGACGAACAGGGTCCTGATTTCTTCGATTGAATCCGCATCCTCCTCCCGGTCCAAGCAGATGACCGCTTCACGATTTGCGCGAAATCCTCCATCCGTGAGGTTGGACGAGCCCAACAGCGCGGCATCGTCGAACACAAAAATCTTTGCATGAAACCGCCGCGTCAGGTATCGGACGGTCAGCCCAGGAACCCCGAAAACTGTTTTTAAGGCCTCAGGGCTCGTCGCCGAGTTCAGGCCGACGAGAAGCCGCACCTGTTTACCGGCCTGGGCGGCCGCCAATATTCCCTGTGCTTCGGTAAAGTAGGGTGCCGCCAACTGCACGGACGACGAGGCTCCGATCAGTTTAGAAAAAGGATTGAACACGAAATCTTTTCCCGGACCATTTGAGAATATTCGACTCATCTACCCCCCAAGCTGCTTGCGTCGGCAAATGCAACCATAACGAAAGGGCGGTCAGACAGGAAACCCTATTCGTGAGAATGTACGGCGTTACGATGCCCGCTTGGCGCTCACGGGCGAAATTTTCGGAGTCAGGCCATTCTTTTGAAGAAGGAGTGGGCGGTGTCTTTGCCTTTGACTTCAACGCAGGCCGGTCACAGCCACCCCGCGCGACATTCAGGAAGTTCGGCTTCACTTTGCGTAACAAAGGTCATGTTTGGTTCCCGAATCGGGCATTCATTGGTTTGCCGTTTGGTTACCTACCTGTCCCTTGCATTTGAATCTCTGCCTACTCTTTGTTCTTCTTTTCAGCGCATCGCCGCAAGAGGCAACGACCTGGCTGTGCCAGGCTATTTGGCAATCTGCCCGGACGGCCACTAAAGGAGGCGGTGCTGCCGTTCCGATACAGCGTCAGTCCGACACCGCCTCAGTAGACGCAGAAGCGCCCTCTTTTAACATTGGGAAAATCCCTTCAAGCTGATTGCATACGGCCGCCGCTATTCCTTCTGATCGGATTTGGACGCCGATTTCACCCCAGGGGAAATCTGGATCCGCAGAAGCCGACGCCCAATTGAGGCTTGTAACAGCAATTTCGTCGTCGTCGACCGCGACGAATTTACCGTGCAGTGGTATCTTCTTTGTCCGCACGAGCCTCACTCCAGCCTCGGCCGATTGCTCCGCCAGCGCTCTGGCGTGGCGATTCTTCACGGGGCCTGTCGTCGTGGAATAGAGAACCGTCGCCGGGACATGTGCGGAAGCAGCGACTTCGCCTTGAATGAGCGCCCCAGGGCGGGCCGTGGTGCCGAGGCGGTTGCTCCCGACAACAAATCGTCGTTTGGCCGCCCCGCTTGCGACCCGCATAAAGCGGTCATGCTCCTCACCGATAAGCACGCGTACGCGATCAATGCCCTTTCCGCTTGGCATCCGTCTAAGATCGATTGCGGTTATCGCCATCTCTGTGGCCAGATCATCATATAATCCTCGTCTTCCAACGAGATGCCGCAACGCTTCCGCCACGTCCGCTACAGCGTGTTGGTCGCGCAACAAAGCTGTCAGCTCAACGCTCTGGAATGGGGAGGAAAGCCAGTTGCACGAACTGACGCCACCAATCCAGCCATCGTGAAGCGTATCGGCAAGGATGAGCTTTGCATGCGATCCGGTCGAGCGTAAATGAATAGTACACCGGCCGCGTAAATCTCGGTCGTTGCGGATCATTTTCGCTATCGTGAGGGCAGCGCGATAGTTTTTCTGCTCTGTGTCATCATCCCGTTCGGCACCCCACAGGAAGTCGAAGCGCACCCCTCTCACACATGCTGCCCGAATGGGCTCACTCATAACTTCGAAGCGCTTCGCGTCCAGAAAGGTCGAATGGATGACTACTCTTCTATGAGCCCGTTGAAGAATCCCCTCGAAACATTCCCGTTGTTGAGATCCGCCAATGATGATGTCGGAATGATCGAAGGAGCAAGGATGCTCGTCGGCCAGAGCTTCGTCCTCCTCGCGCGGTCCGGCATATGAAACCGACATCGTTTTCGTACCTGTAGGCAAGGCGCAGGCTTCGTCCACGAGCGCTTTCAGCTTGGGGCCGGTGGTGTCCGGCAGCCCTCGGGGAGCGCCATCGATCACTTTGACGATCATGAACTCATTATCGTGCAATGTTGCAGTACGCCCGTCAACCAACGCAATCCGCTCGTCCCACCCTCGGGTGGCTATATCTGCCAACCGGTTCAGGTTGGCGGAATGCGACATTGGGGGCAAACCGCCGCTCACATTTAACTGCCGAATTTCTGCGCCACCGCGTCTTTCCTGATCCAGCTTATAGGGTGACATTAGGGTGATCTGAGACGTCGGGAAAAACTCGCCGGTCGCCCATTCGATGACAAATCCCACTCGCTTGGAGAACCGTTTCGGAAAATATGGCAATGCATCGCCCCCGGTAACGATCCTTAGTCCGTAGGCGCTGGCCTTGAATGACGCACCATTTTCGGAAACGAGCGCCTCCACAAGCCGGAACTGCATAAGTCGTGCCAGAGCTCCAACGACAATTTGATGGGGCAGGTCAGCCTGCTCTTTTAGCCAGGCAATCGTCCGGCCCTGCCGAGCGACGGCCCACAAAAGGGCCTCCTCGACAACGCTCCATGAGCGGCCACGATCAATCTCTACCTTGCATCCGACGCGGAAGATCGGGATCGCGATGAGGACTGTCATCTTTAATCTTTCAATCGATCCGGCTTGATGAAAGTGGCCAAAGGCATACCGTTCCGCTCGCTTTTCGCCAGGTCCCGCAAAGTTGTCATCATCAAAGTCAGAAAGGAGAGGTCGTGCTCATCATCGTCGGGGTTCACGCCATCAACTGCCTCTTCCAGAAATTTTGTACTCCCAACGATGATGAGCTGAGACTTCGCTCGGCTGATCGCGACATTCATTCGGCGTGGATCCCTGAGAAACCCGAGCGCGCCACTACCCGTGCGCGGATTATTTCTCACGAGGGAAAGGACGACCACATCCGCTTCATTGCCCTGGAACGAATCGATCGTGCCAACGAAAGAACCATCGGTCCGCACCGATCTGAACTCAGCGAGGTGGGTCAACGATCTTTTCATCTCCAGCTTGAGGCGGCTGCTTATCTTGTCAACCTGCGCTTTGTAGGGCGTGAGCACAGCGAGCGTCGGCGCGGTCTTTGAATCCGCACTTCGCAAAAGCCTCAACGCATCCATGACAGAATCGACCTCAGAGGGATTGTGCCAACGAGGGCGGCCACGCTCGATGCTTTGGGCCTGCTTCGTCGCACTTACGTGGGGAAAGTCGATTACCACGATCGGGGACTTCGGTAGAGGTGCTTGCTGGGCAAGTGGACTCTCGCCCGCCTCGGCTCTCGCCTGGCGTCCCTGTTCGGTCAATAGAGTTCCATGATAAAACGTCTTCGACACGAGAGAGGCTATCGCAGGGTCCATTCGCCGTTGCTCGGTCAGGGTCGATGAGACGGCCCTGTGATTTTCGTTCGTGCTTGAACGGTCTTCGTCATCATTCACGAACGTCCTGAAGGGCTGCAGCAGTCGCAGTGCGATGCGCGCTATAAAGCTAAGTCGGGCAGGATCCGATGTGATTTCCGTGATGCCGTCGATCTCGCCATCTCTCAGAAGCGGGCCAACGAGTGTCGGAACCAGTGCAAGCGCCTCGGCGGTAAGATCGTGATCCTTGAGGATCTTCACCAAACGGTCAGCTTCGAAAGGGGGAAGCTGGTTATGATCGCCGATCAGCAGGCGACGGCCCGAGAGCATCAAAGGACCGATCAATTCGGGACCAGTTGCCTTTGCTGCCTCTTCGATGATGACCCAATCAAACTGCTCTCGGTCTTCGACCAGCCTTTCGATATCAGGGGAGTTGGCCGTTGAAATGACGATGTTGGCTGAATCCAGCATAAGGCTGGACAGCGCGCCAATCCCGGACCTTTGCTCGCGATCGACCAGGTGTTTTTCATTCACCGGACGTTCGTTTGCGTCGCAGAGATCGGTAATGCGCGTTTGCATCGAGATTGGCAGATTCTGTCGCAGCGAGCTTTTCTTCAGTCGCCTGAGAATGTCACCGCTCATGGCATGGACGTCTTCTTTCGTGACAGGTCCGCGTTTTTCAGACGTGGTCGTCGAGCGAACGACGAGTAGGTCACGAATGCCTTCTGCGTCTAAGGTTTCTTGAACTTTTGATTGCAGGTGGTCCAGTGCATCATGGCCCTGAGCGCTAATCAGAAGGCGCGTGGATTGCTCCCGAGCAAATTTCCTCCGGACGATTTCGGTAGCCAGCTTTGTTTTTCCAACCCCCGGAGGGCCGACGACAAAAAAAGAGGGGAGGGTGGACCAAAGTGCGATCAGTGCGTTACGCTTCGGTTGGTCGAGATCAAGGAATGCTTCATCCGATTGGTCATCTTCCGAAAGTATATCTCGGCCCGATCGGCGAACCCGCCATGGGTCTGCCAACATTTCAGCTAGATCAACACGGGTGCTCAGTGCTTTGATGTTCCGCAACCGGCGCCCGATAGCGTGTTCGGTCCCGAGATCGCGTGCCGGCCGTAGAAAAAAAGGGCCTTCGCCAGGCAGCGGCTCATCGAGTTCAAACTCGTAGCAGCGCAGCCCCCTATGGTCGCCAACATCAACGAAGGCTGCAGCAACGTCACTGTTTCCACTGCCGCCCAAGCTTGCCGATTGGCTGATCAGCCACTTTGCTTCGGACTCCCGTTGCTCTTCCTCAAAAAGGCGTTTCAGGGACTTATTGCCTTCGGACAGCCCAATACGCTTTGCTATCCTGTCCCTATCGCTATGTGGGTCGGCTCGCAGCAGCACCGTTAGGCGCCCGTGTCGACGACCCTGATCGAGGATTTCAATCGGGTAAACTTCGAGGCCCTTCACCACACCCTCCAACGTCTGAAGTAGTATCAGCGCGCTGGTCACGGTTTCGAGCTCTGTGTCAGGCGCCTTGTCAGAGGGCCTTCCGGCAAACACGCTCCAGTCGATCATGTCAGGACCGAGCCTGGAAATCGTCTCCTGCGTATCCCTTGACCCACCCGTCACCACGATCGGCTGCAAGAGTTGATGGTCGAGACTGTCACCGATCGAAAAAGAACCGTCGCGGTGTTGAACCGAGAAGCAGGTCGCCACGCTCCAGGTTGTGTTGCCTTCAAGCGTCGATGCCTTGATCCGGTAGACCTGGGATTTTCCGACGATGCGCATCGTGCCTGACCCGCCATCGAAATCACGCGCCACGATCAGGCGTGGGGCGTCTTCGAGATCCGCGCGGACCCATTCCAGTTGCAATCGGTGTTCGTCAATGGCGATGTTGCCGTTGGTGATGTCGTAAATCGCGTTTCCAAGGTTCGCTCTGCGCTCGAAGGTTAATACGAATGCCCCGGCGCTCTTTTGCGCGGTTTGGGCGAGTGTGGCTACGATATCATCTATCGCTTCAAGAATTGCGGCCGGGTCAAGTTGATCCATTCTTCCTGGAGCCACGAGGCGCCGGATCAGTAATCGCTCCGAGATATCGAGCGCGATGAATGGTTCGGCCGCTTTGTCAGATACGACTTCGCCCGACGTCCTGACCGTTGCGTTGAGAAAGTTTGCGGTCGTGAGGCCGAGCGCCCGCCAGTCTCCGTCGAAAGAATAGGGCCCCGCGCGCATATCATGGGCCCTATCTCCCACAGAAGCATTCATCGCCTCGGGCTGGTGAGCGTTCAGCCAGAGGCTCCATTCGAAGCCGGTAAGAAGAAAATCCGGTTTTTCACCACCTTCTGTGAGGATGTTCTCCGCAGATACGCGACCGTGCACCAACCCTTGCGCATGGACAATAGCCAGCGCTTGTACAATTCTGCGAACGTTTCGCCAAAAGAGCGAGCGCAGCTGGGAACCTTGAAGATTGCGCAGCCAGTGACCCCGAGACGCTTTCTTTCGCTTCTCGGAAAGTGGGTGGCCGAGACGATCGAGCACGATACCGAAGTAGCGGTCGTCTTCGACGAATTCCAGGAGATCGACAATGACCTCTTGCGCACCCGCATATGACATCAGGCGTTGCACCTGGCGCATCTCATGGAGCCACAGAGACCTTAGATCATCATCGACCGAACTTCCGGTCTTCTCCCACAGCTTCAATGTCCGTTCAACGCCTGAAGCCCGTTCTTCAATATCGTAAATCGAAGCTCGCAAACTGCCTTTGTGTCCCGCATCAATTGCGTCACCAACGAAATCAAACCGCTCTTCCAATGGCGGTCGTCGGTTAGCTCTTTCTTTCGAACTACGTTTCATGAAAAGCCGTTGCGAGTTTGGGTTCCAAGCCGGAACTTCAAGATCTACGCGACAGATGGGAATGTCGACAGTAGGCCCGAACCATACACAACTTAATCTCGCTGTTTGGGGTTGATTTCTCATCCTTGGATTGAAGCGATCCTTGATCGATGAATGCACTATCGGGTCCGCATCATGCTTGAACCTCGGTCGTCGCGGAGCATTGGCCGCCAAAGGCAAGGGCCCTGATCTAGACCGATGACTGCGTATGTTTGCAGGTCGGATACTGGTTGCATCCCCAAAATCGGCTATCGTTGCGACCACTCCTTTCGACTAACTGACCGACACGGCATGTCGGACACTGATTTAGCGCACCACCTTCGACGGTCTCGAAACGCAGATCGTCGCCGGCAATTTCTGAGAGTTCGCGTATGTACCTGGACGGCTCGCGGCTGTTCGTGAGCAGGAACACGCCACGGCTCGCGCGGGTCAATGCGACGTAGAAAAGGCGACGTTCTTCGGCAAACTCAAATGTCTCCGGGCGGGGCATGACGAGATTGAGCAATTCATCGTCCTCGATCCGGCTCGGCACACCGTAATCGCCCTCACTAACATCGAGCAGGACGGTATAGTCTGCCTCAAGCCCCCTTGGCGCGATGGAACGACTGGCCAGAAACCTCGATATGCTCGAATTTTGGCGGCGCCCCTCTGAACGGATCGAGCTGATTGTAGCGCCAGAGCACCATGACTTTCAGCTTTTGGCGTTCATCGTTCCGCCACTGTGTTGATATCCCGCCAAGGAAGGTATCGAGGCGCTTCAGCAATCGGAGACATGCATCCCCGAAATCTGGCTTGTGGCCCCCACCCTCGATCGGAATGACCCGGATCGATCGTGGGATGGCCGGTCGCGTCGAACGTACCGACTTCTTGAGCTGGATCGGATTGCGCTGCACGAAGTTTGCGGCTGTCTCAGCGATCAGCTCGTTGCAGCGGTACGTCTGCTCCAGACGACCTTGCCAGCTTGCTCCGAAATTCGCGTCGAAATGCGTGAAGATGGTTATGTCCGAACCGGCAAAGCGATAGATCGACTGCCAGTCGTCGCCGACGGCAAAGATCTTGGTAAACGGCTTCTGGTGTTTCAGCGCCTTGATCAGGTTCGCGCGAGGCTCGGAAATATCCTGAAACTCGTCGACAAGGATCAGGGAGTAGGGGCTCTGATACCGTCCTGTCTCCACGAGCCGGGTTGCATTGGCGATCATCGAGTCGAAGTCGATGCGGTGATCTTCTTCCAGCTTCCGGGAATAGGTTTCGGTGATCTTCCAGACGATCTCCGCAAATTCTCTGGCGCGGGGACGATCGTGAAGCGATTTGGCGCGCTTGAACAGCATGTCCAGAGTCAGGTGGCTGGCCCGGATGTGTTTGATGCAAACCGCAATCAGCTTGTGATAGTGTTTGATGACAACTGGCTCGAGAGCCTTGACGATTGCCGTGTAGCTTTTTCGTTCAAACGGAATGCCTCGTCTCGTGATCTCGGCTTCGAGGGCTGTGGTCAGCAATCCATTGCCCGCTTGCGCCGACGTCGTCTGAAACACGTCCATCCCGGCCTTTCGGTAGGCAGCCATCTTGTTTTCGGCATGGGTGACATAGTTTTCGAACGGGGAGGAACCGCCGGCATTGATGGCCAGATGCTCATGGATGGTGTTGCTGGCGGGATAATGGAAGTCCGGATGCACGTAGCGGATCTCACCGTTATCCTCTTCGATCGGGATCTGGCGTTCGTACTCGAACTCAACGGAGTTCAGCCAGAGCCAGTTGACGATTGTCTGTTCCTGAAGCGACTTTACATGGACGCCTGCCATCGTGCCGACAGTCGCATTGCCGTTCCGGCGGCGCGCTGAAAGGTAGCGTTCGTAGTCAGCCTTGGAATCGAACACCTCTGCCGGAATATCCGCCTTGGGATGAAGGACGAGGAGATTGACCCACAGGCCCGCGAATTCCGGATCCGAACTTACAAGCTCACTAATGATCTGTTCGATGACCTTCGCTTCGCCTGCCGGATGGTCGACCCAGTCGGCAAGCTGAGGCGGGCAGCCTTCGACCTCTTCGATAATTCCGCGACCGAGCGCATGAAACGTGGTCACTTTGCATTCAAGATTTGTGGGATCGACCGCCAGCTGCCGCGCTATCCGCTCCTTCAGCTCGTCGGCCGCGCTCTTGTTGAAGGCGAGCACGAGAATTTCTTCCGGGCGACAGAGCTGCTTGTCGAGGACATAGGCGACCTTGCCGACCATGGTGGCGGACTTGCCTGAGCCGGCGGAGGCAACGAGAAGATTGTTGTCCTCCAGTCGAATGCAAGCCTCGCGTTGCTGATCTGACAATGATCGGCCATCCAGATCGTCGAAGAACGATCGATATCTCGACAGCTCGGTTAAAACGAATGCGTCATTATATCTGTGGCGCACATCCGGATCGGTGATGAGTGCGAGCGATCGGGGAAGCGCCGCTTTCAGGGTGGCCGGCATCAATTCCGGATCGAACAGAGGGTGCGAAAGTGCGGCGGCGGCTTCATCATCCACACCGGCAATCGCCCGCGCGAGGTCGGCATGGGCGAGATAATGGCGTTGACCCTCAACGATTCCTTGCAGTTTCACATCCACTTCGTTCAGACGCTTGGGGTTGGAGGCGACCAGGTGAAAGAGGTGGCGGTTGATGAAGCTATAGAGATCAGCGGCCAGCCGGATTGCTGCCTCTTCGCCAAGACAGGAAAGGCTGTAGACCTGATTGCGAGACCGGACTTCGACTGAATGCCAAAGCAACGCCTTCCCGACGGAAATGGCTACCACGTCCAGGCAAGCAAGATTGTGGGCGCCGTTCAGATCGATTTGCACCGTCGCCGGCAACGACGAGCGCAGCACCACCTTCCATTTCCCCTGGGGAAGAAGGCGCGCAAAGAATCCAGGTCGATATGTTCGAACGTGATCAAACATCAGAGCTCACGTGCTTCCAGAAAGTTCAGTCCGGTAGCCATGCGCAATCGCTCCAGTGTCGTTCATACCGCTTCGCGAATTCAATCATCTCCCGAACGTTGGCAATGGGCGTCTGGCAAGCCCGGGCGCAGGTGGTGACCACGTCGCGGTAAAAGGCCGGCGACACTGGTCGGATGCCTTCGTAGTTCATCATCAGATCGGGAAGCCGTTCCGTAATTGTTTCTCCACGAGGGGCCATGACGAGAGTCGGGGGTGTGCTATGCGCATTAATCAACACGTACCTCCAGCTCGGGTCGGCCTGTCCCTGAGCCGGAACAAGTTCGCAAGGGCAAGCATCACCACCTCCGGAAATCTCCTGGTAGATCGCTTCGATCGCCTGGGCTTTCCTTGCGATCAGGACGTAAGGCCCCGCAGGCGTGTAACCGCCCATCCGCTCGTCGTACTCGATACCCAGCAGACGCCCCAGGTCGTTGCGGGCTGACCTGTCGAGGCCGGCACGTTCCGAGGTAAACCATTGGAGTTGCCGCAGAGTAATCCCGGCCGCAGCCGCGACCTCTTTCGGAGGATTGGGCCAGCAGGCTACCAGGTTCTTGGCGACTTCCGCCGTGTTGTCGTGCTCTTCATAAACCGCGATCTCGTCATCATCATCGATGTCTTCCGATGGATCCTCTCCCAGAAGCAGCCAGGTTCGTCCGCTCATACCGTCATGGCGAAAATAACGCGGCTGATCGGGTGGGAGAGAGGTCTCCCAGGATGACAGCCATGGTCCCGCTTCCCATTCGAGGTCTGCGAGTGGCACGGATGGCGGTTGTCGCATTGGCAATTCCAGCCACTGCTCGATCTTCTCCTCGAGTTTTCGGTTGCTGAGCCCTAGAGGTCCGCGGCTCGCTCTCCAATCGTGGTCGTCATGTGCATCGAGACAGAGGCCTTCGACAGAAGCTATCAGAGACAGATCAACCGGATCGTGTTTCTTCAATAGCCATCCAGAAGCATCCTGAGCTGAGCGTAGCGAGGCAGGCACTGTCTTATCCTTGGCGTCGGCCACCTCAAGACGCACGCCGATCCTTGCAAGATCTGCCGCCAGCAACGGATCGGCCTGTGCCAGATAGCGATTCACACGGAGAATATCTGGCATGCCGCGCAAACCCTCCGCGTTTTTCCACGCCTTCAGCAGCACATCGCGCAAAGATCTGCGTTGCCTTATGGTGGAAAATGTCAGCCAACGGATCGGCAGACCGGCGACCGTGAGGCCGTAGAGTAGAATGGGAGTCAAACCATATCGCTCCGCATCCGTCAGTTTTATCGGATCGCGAACAGCCACAATGCCGTGCTGAGAATGGTGGAAAAGGAACTTGGCGGTCGAAGCGTAAAAGTGATGTTCCCGGTTTGGCTGTTGTGCCTGACTGTCCATGGACGCTCTCAAAGGTATGAAATCAATATTCAGTATCCTACGATTTCGATGTCATGCTCCAAAGCACTTACTTGTTCTAATAAGTAAAAACTGTAGCTCCCCAGGCCGAAACGACCGGACCGGGGTGGTCGCTGCTTGCGCTGGACGACGCTGCAATCGGACTTGGGCTGGAATGACCTCGCAACTCGACAATGCCGGTTTCGATCGTCCGTTTGGCGAAGCGTTCGAGGCGCGTGCCGCAATGGACTTCGAGGTCTTCAAGGCGATTGCGGATCAGGAAGGCCAGTCTGGTCGCCAACTAGCTGTATGATACGTCGCGGTGAACGTTCGGGTTGGCAATCTCTAGATCTGAGAATGAATGACATTTAGCGGAACGCGGCGCAGCTGCGACGGGAGTCGCTCCGTCTTGATATTCCAGTGTTTTTAGAGCGTTTCCCTATCATGTTGGATCATATCCGCAGGAATTGAAGTAGTTCTGAGCTTCTTGCGGTTCGACCATATCAATCAGCTTGCCGATGCGATCCCATAGTCCGGTGACGGTTCTCTCCGCAGCTTTTCGTAGGAGAGCCTTGAGCTTGGAGAAGGCCTTCTCAATTGGGTTGAAGTCCGGGCTGTAGGGCGGAAGAAACATCATTGTCGCGCCGACCGCCTCGATCAGTTCCCTTGCTGCCGGTCGTTTGTGGCTGGACAGATTGTCGAGGATGACAACGTCCCCTGGTTTCAATGTCGGAACCAGAACCTGAGCCACATACGCCTCGAACCACTCACCGTTGATCGGTCCGTCTATGACAAGTGGCGCGACCATTCCCGTGTTGCGGAGGCCCGCAACCAATGTGGTCGTCTTGCGATGACCGTGAGGGAAACCCATCCGCAACCGCTCGCCCTTGCGGCATCGCCCGTGAGTACGAGCCATATTGGTCGCGGTCCAGGTTTCGTCGATGAACACGAGCCGCTCTGGATCGAGATCGAGTTGCGCCTCGAACCAGCATTGCCGCTTTTCCAGCACGTCCGGACGGCTTTGCTCTACCGCATGGCCAGTCTTTTTTTGCGCGTTTGTTCATGCCGGACAAGAAAGCGATGCAGCGCCGACTTGCTGATGGAAATGCCTTGATCACCCAAGGCTTTGCGAAGCTCGAAAAGGGTGCCGTCCCGGTGCTCGACGAGCCAGATCATGATCAGATCGGCATGCGCTTCTGTCTTGTGGGAATTGCGGTCGCCGCCGAGTGGACCGGGTCGAACATTTCCCTGCTGGATTTGCAAGTGACGCCAACGGCTCACGCTGGCTGCGCTCACGCCGAAACGCTCGGCAGCCTCTCTATGCGATGCGCCGCCGTTCACGGCAGCGAGCACACGTATGCGAAGATCAACGGAAAGGGCTCTCGACATATCTGCCGACCTCCATCGGCAGATGGTTTGAATCAGAAGGAGACTGATTTGCAAAGCAATCCGATTCAATCAGTCAGGGAAACGCTCTAGGCGTGTTGAATTCGGAGAGATGGAATGCTGGTTCGAGTCCTTTCAAGGCGAAGCACCCTCGAGCGATCCGCACTAAGGTCCTGATCTATATATGATAAAGGACATTATCATATATAGATTGTCCTGCAATGCACCCGGCGTGCAAACGGCCTAAGGCCTCTGCTCGGCCCGAGGCAACAGCCCGATGAACCTGTCGAACAGCGTTAGATCGTAGCGATGGGGGCTTGCCGTCATCTCGATTGGTGGAAGTGTTTGCGGCAGATCCCAAACCAGCTTCCCGGGCATTACCTCCGCAATTGTCACGTACCATCGCGTCAGGGAGCTGTGCAACTGAAGATGCAGGTCGAAATTCGGCCTCGGCCTGGCGGTGTCGCGATCCCGCTGCTGTTGCGCGACCTGCGAGTCTATTCTCTTGAACAAGTAGCGATCGGCAAAACCCAGTCGGCGATTTTGGATCGCTTCGCGGGCAAACTCCAAGTTGGCAAGCCACTCGGCCTCGGGCGCCTCACTGATCTGCCACAGAGCCCAGGAGAAATGCAGTTTCAGAGGATCTGTGTCGCAAACGGCAACACCTGTGGCCTGCTCCATCGCAAGAGCGTCGGACCACCGCTTGGAATTCCATTCCGTCCAAAGGCGGGCAGCCTCGATCGGGTCCGCATGACGGTCTGGACGTTTTTCAGGGTAGCTTTCCTTGATCAAGTTTTGCGAGGCGTGTTGACGGCACCAGGTCGTCTTGCCAGCCGCGCTGATCCCTTCCACAACGATGATCATGCTGACTTTGCCCCTGCCGGAAATATGTAATAAAAAGTCCGAAGGTTTTGTCGCAGAAATGCGCGTTCTGCAACGTCGCAAAACTCAGGCGCGAAATCGAAACTTTAATCGGGAGTTTCGCGAATGCTTGCTGCGCCTCATTTTCATCCCCCTGCACGCAACGATCTCCTCGATGCCTCCTGCACCGATATTAGAGTGTCAGCGGCAACTCGAAACTTCGCTTTAGGGTTTCCATTGGAACGTCCGTTTTGACGTTCAGCACGCTTGGGATACGCGTTAGGTGGTCGGCCTGAAAGCGCCAATAGCTATGTAGGTCGGCGGTAACGATCCGCAGGATGGCATCGCATTCTCCGGTGGTCAGGTAGCATTCCATGACTTCCGGTAGGCGCCTGACAGCTTCTGCAAATTGGAGTGTGACCTGTGCATCCTGCGTTTTGAACCAGACGCGGGCAAACACCGTCAGACCTGCACCCACTTTGGCCGGATCAAGAACGGCCACGTAGCGATCAATAATACCCGCCTCTTCCAAAAGCCGAACGCGGCGTAAGCATGGCGAAGGAGAGAGCCCGACTTCTTTCGCCAAGTCGATGTTGGAAATGCGTCCATCCCGCTGAAGTACCTTCAGGATACGTCGATCTATCGCGTCTAAAGAAAATGACATAATATAGCTCCGCTTCATCAATCTACGGCATAATATGCCAAACTATCCGGCATTCTTGAACTCTTTGCAATCTCATTGCGTGTGGATTGGCCTATCGTTTTGCATATTCAATATGGAGGCGAGGGTGATGATGAAAAAGACCGACAAGATCGTGCTGTCCTACTCGGGAGGTCTCGACACCTCCATCATTCTCAAGTGGCTTCAGGAGACGTATCGTTGCGAGGTGGTTACCTTCACGGCGGATCTCGGCCAGGGCGAGGAGCTGGAACCAGTGCGCGAAAAGGCCGAGAGGCTTGGAGTCGAAGATATCCGTATTGTCGACGTTCGTGAGGAATTCGTTCGTGACTTCGTCTTTCCGATGTTTCGGGCCAATACGCTCTATGAGGGTCAATATCTGCTTGGTTCTTCTATTGCGCGGCCGCTGATCGCCAAACATCTCGTTCACATTGCGAGAGAGGTTGGCGCCGACGCTATCGCCCATGGTGCCACCGGTAAGGGCAATGATCAGGTTCGGTTCGAACTGGCAGCCAATGCACTCAATCCGTCGATCAAAATTATCGCTCCCTGGCGCGAGTGGAATATTCAATCGCGCACGCAGCTGATCGAGTATGCCGAAAAGCACCAGATCGCTATTCCGAAGGACAAGCGCGGAGAAGCTCCTTTCTCCATCGATGCGAACCTCCTGCATACATCGACGGAAGGTAAGATCCTGGAGGACCCGTCCGAGATCGCACCACCCTATGTCTATCAGCGAACAGTCGATCCCCTACATGCTCCGAACGAGCCTGAGACCATCGTCGTCGGCTTTGAGAAAGGTGATGCAATCTCCGTGAATGGCATCACCCTGACGCCTGCTGCACTTCTGACACAACTGAACAGCCTAGGCGGCAAGCATGGGATCGGTAGGATTGATCTGGTTGAGAACCGGTTCTTCGGCATGAAATCCCGTGGGATCTATGAGACGCCCGGCGGCACGATCTTGCTTGCTGCTCATCGTGGGATTGAATCGATCACACTTGATCGCGCGGCGGCTCATCTAAAGGACGAGCTCATGCCACGCTACGCCGCACTCATCTATAGCGGCTTTTGGTTTTCCCCGGAGCGAGAAATGCTGCAAGCTTTGATCGATCAGAGCCAAACCTATGTCAGCGGCGAGGTCACGCTCAGGCTCTACAAGGGCTCAGCAAATGTGATCGCTCGCACCTCGCCCGGATCGCTCTATTCGATGGATCTCGTCACCTTCGAAGAGGGATCGGGCACATACGACCATCATGATGCCGAAGGCTTCATCAAGCTCAACGGTCTGCGTCTGAAAAGCTGGGCAGCCCGCAACGGTCAAGCGCGGCGGGTCTTTCACGGGTCGGAGATTGTATAGGGTGCGGCAAGCTCCAACTTCGTCGCAAAAATCCTACTTTTGCAGCGCTGCAAAAGTCAGCTTATCATGTCGAGCAAATGTCGGGACATCTGCGACAACCGCTATGTGCTCCTTCTGACCGCAGTCGAAGACATAGCCTCTACCGTTCCCTCTCAGAGACATGAAGAGCGAATGCCGTTGATAAACCCCCGCATCACGGGCCGCATCAGCTTGCGGCTGGGATAGTAAAGGAAGAACCCGGAAAACGGCTCGCACCAGTCTTCCAAGACGCGCACAAGCGCGCCGGACTGGATGCTATCGAGCACCTGCCTTTCGAACGCATAGGCGAGGCCGGCCCCTCCCAGCGCGGCCTCGATGATCAACCGGTCGTCGTTCAAAG
>NZ_FMUD01000047.1:0-35983 GCF_900100825.1 Agrobacterium sp. DSM 25558
GTTTAATATTATTATGAATATTCGTAAATATAGAAAACAGAAATAATTATTTTTAATCAGTATGTTGATAATGGATTTCCGTTGAAAACCGCAAACTGGCACGCAGCTTGCAAAACCTTTGGCATGACCAACACAGAAACGCACATCGCTGATCGATCCCATCTTCGCCTCGTAACATCGGGCGCAGAAAACTTTGACGGCGGCAGGCAACTCAAAGGGATATCAATGGCAGAGGGCTCGAAGGCAAGCGATGGTAAACAGCTCAGCGTTCGCGGCCTGACCCATAGCTATGGCGGACAGAATGCGATCAGCGATATCTCGTTCGAGGTTGCGGCTGGCGAGATCGTAGCACTTCTGGGGCCGAGCGGCTGCGGCAAGTCCACGGTGCTGCGGGCAATCGCCGGTTTGATCCAGCCGAAGAGCGGCGTGATCCAGCTCGGTGGCCAGGACCTCGCCAACGTGTCCGCGCGCTCTCGCGGCATCGGCATGGTGTTCCAGAATTACGCGCTGTTTCCGCATTTGACGGTGGCTGAGAACATCGCCTATCCACTGGCCTGCCAGCGAATGCCACGGACACAGCGCAGGGAACGGGTGGAGGAAATGCTCTCGCTCGTGCAGTTGAACGGTTATGGAAACCGGCTGCCACGTGAACTGTCCGGCGGCCAGCAGCAGCGTGTTGCTGTTGCCCGTGCCATCGCCGGCCGGCCTTCGCTACTACTCTTGGACGAACCCTTCGGCGCTCTCGACCGGGCGCTTCGCTTCGATTTGCAGGTCGAGCTTCTGCATCTGCAGAAGACGCTCGGCATCACGACACTGATCGTCACCCATGATCAGGAAGAGGCGCAAAGCCTTGCCGGACGTCTGGTGCTGATGAACAAGGGCAATGTTGAGCAGATCGACACGCCGATGGCCGTCTATGACCGGCCGAAGACGCTTTTCGTCAACACCTTCATCGGCCAGGCCAATCTGCTGCATGGCACGGTGGAGCGACTGGATGCGGAGTCGACGACCATTGCGCTCACGAATGGCAGAACACTCGTTCTGCCGCGTCGCCTGAACTTTACGGTTGGCTCCAAGGTCACCATCACCTTCCGCCCCGAAGACGTCCGTCTTTCAACGAGCCCAAGCGAATTCGCACTGCCAGCACGGCTGACAGTGTCCGTGCCCCTTGGGCCAACGCTCGTCCATGATCTTCTTCTTGAGGACGGAACGGGCCTGCGAGCTTCGCAGGTACGCGGACCTTCCACCTTCATTCCCGAGCCGGGAGCACAGCTCTTTGCCGAGATTGACACCGCAAGGTGTCACGCCTTTCCGAGCGAACCGGAAGCATCCAGTGAATGAACAACAACAGAGGTGAACAGATGCAGGACTTCAACATTACACGACGTCATTTCGGATTGCTTGCCGCTGGTGCGGCAGTAGCCGTCACCGCCCCCTTTGCAGCCCGTGCTGCCGGTGGCACCGCAATTGCCGCGACCTTTCCGGGCAACTGGGAAGACGGCTATCGCACGGTACTGACGCCACTCGTCAAAGAAGCCGGTTTCGATCTGACGGTCGCGCCAGCGATGGCGCAGGACCAGTTGGCCAAGGTCATGGCCAGCCCCGGCAACCCGCCTTACGACACACTGCTGATGTCGCCCGGCCAGATGGCCGTCGCCATCGAGAATGATCTGATCCAGAAGATCGATCCGTCCAAGCTCAGGAACTGGAGCATGCTCGATCCTGCATTCCAGGGCGAGTACGGCCCGACCGTGACGGTCGAAGTCAACGGCATCGCCTACAACCCGGATCTGGTGCCAGCGCCGAAGGGTTACCGCGACCTGTTCGAAAACCCTGTCTACAAGGGCCTTGTCTCCTGGACTGGTTTTGCCTCCAACACCGGCGTCATGGCCTATACCGAAATCGCCAAGATATTCGGCAAAGGCCCGACAGATATGGACGCCGTGTTCAAGCTGTTCAAGGACCATCCCGAACACATCAAGGGCGTCGTCGCCAGCACCAATAACCAGATGACGCTGTTCCAGCAGGGCGAAATCGCCGTCTTCATGTGCTCGACCGGCAATGTTGCGCGTCTCAAGTCCATGGGCTTGAAGGCCGAATTCGTCCAACCGGAAACGGGTTCGCCAGCGGCGCCCGTCAACATCCATCTGACCAAGGGTGCGAAAAACCCGGATGCGGCCTATGCCTATATGGATGCGGCCATCTCCAAGGCAGCGCAGGACAAGCTGAAAATGCCGCCGACGGAGATGTTCCCGACCAACAAGGAAGTGGAACTGACACCTGGTATCGAGGCCTATGTGAAGCGCGAACAACTGGCATCGCTGGTCTATCCGGACTGGGCTGCAATCAACAAGAACCGTGCGGAATGGATCCGCCAGTTCGACGCTCTCGTCGCCGGTTGAGGTAAGCACATGAAAGCGAGCGGTTTCCCATACGTTATCCCGATGCTTTTGCTGTCGGTGGCGTTTTTTGCGACGCCGCTCGCCGTTCTTGTCGGGTTCAGCTTCATCGGCCCTGACGGCGTGTCGCTGCACAATTATGCGCGCTTTCTTGGCGATGCATTCAATTACCGTGTGCTGGTTAACACCGCCATACTCGGTCTCCAGACCATCGCCAGCACCACCTTGCTCGGCATTCCCATTGCGCTGCTCTATTGGCACAGTAGCAAGACTGCGCGGCAGATCATCATCTTCCTGACGCTTGTTCCTATGCTGACTAGCAATGTGGTGAGAACCTTCGCCTGGATCGTCATTCTTGGACGACAGGGACCGATCAGCGAGGCCTTCGTGGCGCTTGGACTTGCGGAGCGGCCGTTCACGCTGCTCTCCACCGAGTTAGGTCTCGTCATGGCCATGTGCCAGATCGACTTGCCCCTGATCATCCTGCCGCTGATCGCCATCCTGTCGCGAACGCCGGTGCAGTTCACCGAGGCCGCGCAGGTGTCTGGTGCCGGGCCATGGCGTATCTTGGTGACGGTTCTGCTGCCGATGATGCTGCCCGGTCTGCTGGCAGGCTGGATCCTCGTCTTTGCCAGCACCAGTGCGTCCTTCGTCACCCAAGCCGTCATCGGCGGTGCGCGCAATGTCTATGTGCCGCAATTGATTTATCGCGAGGTCGGCACACTGTTCGATTGGCCTATGGCCTCGGCCATCGCCGTCATCCTGCTTTTGTCGACCGGCATTCTTCTCGTCGCCATGACCATGATTTCCCGTCACAGGAGGCTTGTCGGCCATGCATAATCATCGCGAAAACCCGATCCCGACTTTTCTCTACAAAGCGTTTGTCTTCGGTTTCGGCAGTCTCAGTCTGATCTATCTCGTGGCACCGATCGTGATTGCCATCACCATGTCGTTCACCTCTGGCCAGACACTCAAATATCCGCCGGAGGGGTTCTCCCTGCGGTGGTATGAGGCGCTGATCGATCCTGTGCGTTCAGGGACAGAACATATCGCAGCCGGTAATTCGCTGAAAATCGCTGGTCTTGCGGTGCTGGGATCGCTGATGTTTGCGGTGCCTGCTACAATCGGCATGGCGCGGATGAGACGCCGCGCGGTCAATGCGCTGGAGCCGTTTCTGCTCGCACCGCTCGTTCTGCCAAGCCTTGTTTATGGTCTGGCGGCGCTGATCGTGGCAAATTTCGTCGGCTTCCAGCCGTCGCTCTGGTTGACCGTCATTGGCCATATCGTCGTCTTCGGGCCGCTTATGTACCGTGCCGCATCCGTTGTTGCGCAGGGCATCAACCCGTCGCTGGCGGAAGCCTCCACCGTCATGGGCGCGACGTGGTACACGACGTTGAGGCGTGTGATCCTGCCGCTGCTGGCACCCGGCATTTTGGCTGGTGCCTTCCTCGTCTTCATTCAGTCGCTCGACAACGTCTCCATCTCGCTCTTTCTCGCCGATGCGCAAACGACCGTGCTGCCGCTTCGCATGTTCGCGCTGATCGAAGAGTCTCTCGATGTCCGTGTCGCCGCGATGTCGGGAATCCTGATTGGACTGACTCTCATCGTGATGCTGGTGGCGAGGCGCGTGCTGGCACCATCCCGGCAACCTAACCAATAAAAATACTTCTGGAAGGAATACCCAATGAACATACACGCCAATAAGGCAGGCAACTATCGCATCGGATCGCTGCTTGCCGATTTCCAGCCGGATTTCGACTTTGTCGCACCCCTGCCTCTACCCATCGACGAATTCGAGGACCGCCTACGCCGCATTCGCCGCCAGGCCGTCGAAGCTGGCCACGATGCGCTCCTCGTCCACACCGGAGGCGTCGGCTGGTTCCATACGTCCAACCACTATCTGCGCTATATCTGCGACTGGATGCGCGAAGGCGTGCTGATCATCCCGACGGATGCCGACAAGCCGATGGTGCTCTTGTCCTTCTTCACGCAATCTGTGCTCCTGCCGCCGGGCGGTGAGCCTGTGCTGGTAGAAGACATCTGGCAGATCGGTCCAATTGGCCGCGAATATGCCGATCGTCCCGGCGACAGCGTGATCAAGACGGCTGAAAAATGTGCCGAACTGCTGGCCGGTATGGGCCTGGCGAAGGCGCAGATCGGACGCATCGGTGACCGTACCTCGCTCACCTTCTGGGCGGCCCTCTATGAGTTAATGCCGAAAAGCAAATTCGTTTCTGACAATGCCATTCTCGACCGCATGCAGAAAGTGCGCTCGCCGCGCGAAATCGAAATGTTTCGAGCGGCAGCCCAACTTGTCAGCATCGCCACGCAGGCAGCCTATCATGTCGCCAAACCTGGTATCACCGACCACGAAATCTATGCCGCCTTCACGCAGGCACAGCTCTCCTTTGGCGGCGAGACCGGTGATGGCTATCAGATCGGCATCAACGAGTTCGGCACCCATTGCGGCAAGCCATATGGCCATGTCGCACGTCCGGGCGATCTCATCAATCTTTACGTCTCCAACATCACCTATCGCGGTTACACCGCCCAGACGGCGCGCATGATCGCGGTTGGTGATATCACTAAACGGCAGGAAGAGGTGCTGGCGGCCTGCACTGAAGGCGTCAAACGAGCCGAAAAGCTGATCCGTCCCGGCGCGCTGATGCGGGATGTCAACAATGCGGCCTTCGAGCCAATGATTGAGCGCGGCATGCTTTCCTCACCGGAAGCCCGCACCATGCCGTACAATTGGGCACCGATGGATGATGGCAGCGCGCGGCTGATCCCGCGCCAATATGTCAAGAATATCGACTGGGAGGCGCAGGGCCGCACTTTGATGCATGTTTACCCGGCGACGCATGGGCCGCATAACCCCAATCTGGGTCACTCGGTCGGTATGGCTGGTGGCCAGAACAGCTTCAATATCTCATCCCACAATTATGACCGGATGGAAGAGGGCATGGCGTTCGTGCTGCACACGCAATGGCTTGAGCCGTTGTCGGCAGGCTGTAATGTCGGCGATATGTATGTCGTCACCAAGGAAGGGTTCGAAAACCTTTCCCGCCACACCCCGCTTGAAACCCACCGTATCGCTGCCGAGGCCTGATATGACCGAACACACCCATTTCGATTTCGCAAAACTCAGCGAACGGGAACGCTACAAAATACTCATAGGCACCGTCATCCCGCGCCCTATTGCACTGGTGACGACGGTCAGCAAGGACGGGACACCCAACGCCGGCCCGTTCAGCTTCTTCAATGTCCTGACCCATGATCCAGCCATCGTCGCAATCGGCGTCGAGAACTATTCGGACATGCGCTTCAAGGACACTGCCCGCAATATCAGAGAGACCGGCGAATTCACTGTCCATATCTGCGATAACGCGCTGGTCGACCAGATGGAAATCTGTGCCATCAAGTTCGGCCCCGAGGTGGACGAGATGGAAGAAGCGGGCCTCGCGACCGTGCCTGGCCAGATGGTCTGCAGCCCGCGTATTCTGTCGGCTCCCGCTGCCCTGGAATGCCGCCGCCACACGACCCTCCAGGTCGGTCCGGCCCGCGAAATCATTCTCGGCGAAGTCGTTGGCGTCTTCGTTCGCAGCGATGCTGTCAACGCGGCCAACCTTCATATCGACCAACAGCTCATGGATGCCGTCGGCCGCATGGGTGGACACACTTATACCCGCACCCGCGATCAGTTCGATATCAAGACGCTGACGCCGCAGGAATGGGAAAGTCGGACGGCGGATGAGAAGGTGGCGGCGGAATGAAGTCACTAGAATTTGTAAATTCAGGAGCCTTTCCAGTTTAGAATAGCTAAGTTTGGATGTTGGGAGTTCGAATCCCTTCAAGGCAGCCGATTTTTGCAAGTCTCCGTGCGCTCAGGCCCCTATAACAAAAAAAATCAATAAATCTCAACATTTAAAGGATGCAGAATATCAAGCCCCTCACGATACCCGTCCAGGAGATGTTGCGGCCCAGTATACCTCTCCTGATGTCTATGTGAGCGTCACCCGATGTTATATATCGGCAGCAGTTTCCTTTTTTGGTAGTCGACTATCATTGGAGTTGGGACAAGAACTTCGCAGCCTGTTGTCTGATTCCTCCTTTGACCCCGTCATCCATTTTAGACCATGTGGCGTAGGGTTGAGCTAAGCGAGGGTTTCCGGCTAATCTTGCCTTGTTGCGTGCAAGGAAATCCCAGTACAGCGCATTAAATGGACAGGCTCTGACGCCGACCCGCTGTTTCGGATCGAAGTGGCAGGTCGAACAATAATCGGACATGCGGTTGATGTAATTGCCGCTTGCCGCGTATGGTTTGGTCCCGAGAAATCCGCCATCCGCGAATTGGCTCATGCCGATCACATTGGGTAGTTCGACCCATTCGTACGCGTCGGCGTAAACCTCCAGGTACCAAGTGTGGACTGCCTTTGGATCTATCCCCGCGATCAAGGCAAAATTACCAGTTATCATCAACCGTTGAATATGATGGGCGTAGGCATGGTCGATCGTTTCCGTGATGACTGTCGCCAGACAATTCATCTCAGTCTTACCCGACCAGTAGAAGTCAGGGAGAGGTCGCGTATTGTCGAAAAAATTGCTTTCGACGTAATCAGGGCCAGCCAACCAGTAGATACCGCGCATGTACTCTCGCCAGCCAATGATCTGGCGAATAAAGCCTTCAACCGCATTGAGCGGTGCAGTGCCATCGAAATAGGCTCGCTCTGCGGCTCGAGAGACTTCGAGAGCGTCCAGGAGGCCGATGTTAATGTAGAATGACAGCAGCGAGTGGTTAAGGTTGGAATCCTCTTGCAGCATCGCATCCTGCGTTGCGCCAAAGTTGGGAAGAAAATCATCGACAAACGATTGCAGCACGCGCTCTGCATCTGATCGCGTGACCGCAAAGCCGAACTTGTCGAGCCTACCAAAATTGCCGGGGAATAGCCGGGCGACTGTCTCTATAACCTCGCGGGTTGTCGCGTCTGGTGGGAAAGAGCGATTTTGTGGGCGGAAGAGATCAGGGCGTGCAGGGTTGCGGTTTTCCGCGTCAAAGTTCCAGCGTCCTCCGATGGGATCATCGCCGTTCATCAACAAGCCGGTCTTACTGCGCATATCGCGATAGAAATATTCCATCGTCAGCGTCTTGCGGCCACCAGCCCAGTTCGCGAACTCATCGTGTGTGCACAAGAATCTATCATCAGGTCGAACCTCGACGTCAATACCCAGACAGGTTTTCCAGGACTCGATTTCGGCCCGAACACGCCATTCTCCCGCTTCGGTAATTCGGACCGAAACGGGCTTGACCCTCGAGATTGCCCGCTTCAACTCGCCAGAAAATGAACCCGCATTATCCTTGTCGTCAATGCGGGTATAAATAACCTGATATCCATCGGCTCGAAGCTCATCGGCAAAATGGCGCATTGCCGAAAATACGAAGGCCAGCTTTTGTTTATGATGACCGACATAAGTCGCCTCCGTCATCACCTCACACAGCAGTATCGTATCCTTCTCCTTTTTAGCACCAACAAGCGATGAAATGTGTGGTGACAACTGATCGCCAAGAATGAAGATCAACCTCGTCATTGAAGGCTTTCCCCAACGCGATGGTTTTCATTGGCCCGGCACGTTCGGCATGTCATTGCGATCTCCCTGAATTCTTGCGGGAGCGTCCGCGTTTTATCAGCCGTGACAGGGTATTGCCTTTTCGATTTTTCTGCATCAAACCGACATCGCTAACGAGTTTGGCGCCGCCTTCTCGTTTTTCCAACGTAATCTTTCTGGTGTGAAAAGCTTCGAGTTCTACACGGTGCGCCACGCTTAATACGGTCGCGTCGGGCAACTCTTCAATGAGCATTCCCATGATTTTGTCTTGCGTTTTTTCATCGAGCGCGGAAGTCGCTTCATCCAAAACGATAATATTCGGCTTATGGAGCAGAAGCCGTGCAAAGGCGAGACGCTGCTTCTCACCACCTGACAAGGTGTGATCCCATGGTGCGTCCTCTTCGATCTTTTCGTTGAGCTGGCCTAAACCAACCTTTTCCAGCGCAGCGTGGATTTCCTGTTCCGTCCAGCTGTCGGCAGGGCGGGGATAGGACACGGCACGGCGGAGTGTCCCGGTCGGAATGTAAGGTTTTTGCGGCAGCATGAACAATTGATGTTCGGGATGAAAATTGACACTGCCACCTCCCCATGGCCACAATCCAGCAATGGCGCGCACCAGAGTGCTTTTGCCAGAACCAGACTCTCCAGCAACCAAAACTCGCTCACCCGGCTCGATCTGAACCTCTGTCTCCTTCACGACCGCAGTTCCATCGCCAAGCGAGACCGAGAGATCGTTAAGGCTGAGCATCGTGGCACCCGTCGTTTCGCCGCGTTTGATCCGCCCTACCTCTTCGCTCTTCTCCGCATGTTCAAGCCCGTCCAGCGACGTCATCAACGATGCCACACGTCGTGCGCAGGCGTTCCAGTCTGCAAGACGCGGGTAATTATCAACTAGCCATCCAAATGCTCCCTGAACGATTGTAAAGGCGGACGCGGCCTGCATGACTTGACCCAAGGACATGCTTCCATCCAGGAATTTGGGAGCGCAGAGCAGGACTGGCACGACTGGGGCAATCAACATCGAACTGTGAGATACCAATGTGGTGCGCATATATTGGTTCGAAAGCAATCTCCATTGCTTTCGGACATTGGCGAACCTGCGATCGAGGTCTTCGCGCTCCTCTTCTTCACCACCAAGCAAGGCGATGCTTTCGCCGTTTTCGCGGACGCGTGTCAGCGTATATCGAAACTCGGCTTCCACCTGGTTTTTGGTCTCGGAAACGCGTACGAAATTCCGCCCGATGAAGGCAATCGAGCTCGACGTAATGGTCGCGTATATGACGGCGGCGATGACGAGAAACCCTGGGATCGTTACGACCGTTCCGGCAATCGGCAGGGTCAGTGCACCGCCGATCGTCCAAAGCACGACGATGAATGTCGAGGCAGAAACGAATGCAGAGATCACACCTGCTGTAAAATCAACGGGTGCTTCCGTGGCAATCCGCATATCCTCTGAAATACGGGCTTCCGGGTTTTGGTGGTCGCCCTTGATCAGGTTCAGCTGGTAATACCGGCCGTTATCGAGCCAACGCCCGATCAGGCCTTTCGTAAGCCATGTGCGCCAACGCCGCTGAATCCTCATGCGCACATAGACCTGTGCGGTAACCAGTGCCACGCTACCCAGAACCAAGGGCGGGAAAAGAGAGCCGAGGTAATAAACATCGGCTGCGTTGCGCTGTTCGATCGCGTCGAACAGGCCCCTGTTCCAAACGTTGATGCCGTATTGGAAGCCTACATTGATGCCAATCATGATGAGAAGACCCAGTGAGGCTGCCCAAGCGAAGACATCTCCACCACGACCCCAAAATCCTCTCGCACTGATCCAGAAACGTTTCAGAAGAAAGGCTTTGCGTGCGTCTTCAACATCTTCAGGGGTGAGCTCATTTTTGCCACTAGAAACCGCGGACGATGGCGCGAGCCCAGAATCCATGTCTACTCCCAATCATTTGTATGTCGAGCCTATCGGCTACGATGTCTGCGGTGTTCCGATAGCCGATCGATAGGATGGGCCAGCTGAACTTGTAATCTGTTCTGGTGGCTATACGAATGGAATGGTGTTTTGGTTTCCTCTCAGAAGCATCAGAAATACGAAATCATTCCATGGTCATAACGACACAGCTGGATAAGTCATCCGAGAGAAGTCTTAAAAACTCATGCAGGCGCAAAAGTGCACCATGAGGTCGTCGTCTTTGGCAGCATCGGCTAGAAATCCCACAGCCGTACGAACCGGGAGAGCAGATTGCAACAGGACGCTTAAACGACGTTGATCGGTCATCGAGCCGTTGGAAAGTCATGCATGAACTGGATCAGATATCCTGTTTCAATGTCCTCCTTAGGCAACAATATATGAGAGGACGGCAAGCCCACCGCCCGCAAGTCCTGTGCCTTCCCGCGTAGCACGGCAACTTTTTGAAAGACGTCACCCGCGTCTCCGGGCAGTCTGTCGAATAGCTTAGGACTCCTCGCTTCCTTCAGCTTATCTTTGATCGGACCCATGTTTTGAGCGCATAGCCGACTTGAGACCTTGTGTCTTATCGACGTGCCGCCATGGGGCTATATTCCAATCATCGAAACGACGTTGGAGCCAGAGCAAGGTTGCTGGCGTCAAGAGACCTCACGAAAGGGATCAATCATGAACGTAGCACGCTCCTTCAACAACTGGCGCAAGTACCGTCAGACCGTTACCGAACTCGGCCGCATGAGCTCGCGCGAACTGCACGACCTCGGTATCAATCGCGCCGACATCCACAGCGTTGCTCGCCAGTCGGTCGCTCGCTAAGCAACTGACCCAAGCTGTCTTGAATGACATTACGCCCGCCGACGACGCGGGCGTTTTTGTGTGTGGTCGCCACTAGGCACTGTGCTGGAGATCGCTCTCATCAGAAACAAGGCGTGCGTTTTTCGCATAACTGTGCTGCAGTAAAGTCTATTTAATGTGCTGCGAAAATAGGTATCTTGGTTTTCATCGAAGCGTTGCACATCCTCCCGCATAGCTTCAAGTTCAGACGGCCCAATCCTCCTCCCAAGGGATGTCTGTGGTAACAGCGGCACTCCTCCTCCCAGTCGCTGTTCGGTTATTTTCTGAAAGCCTGCCGCACCTCCTCCCGCGGCAGGCTTTTTCGTTTTGCATACTTGCTGATCGGAGCTCGGAAGCTAGCTGCGGTTTTCGTCCGCTTTCCTCAGTGTTAAGGGGCGACAGGGTGATGCCTATGTGCCGAGCCGGCTGTCTGAACGGGGTCACCGAGGCGAGTAGGGTCACTGCAATCTTCAGGATTATGTCGATGTCTGAGTTCGACCGTGGCGGATCTGCCACTTCCTGCAAAACGCCGTCTAAAGGTTTGATGACTGGCACGGTAAGGAGCTATTCGATGAAAGAGACGCGTTCTCAGTTTCAGCGTCTCCGGGAAGCAGCATTTGATCGGTTAATTCACTCACATCCTTAGACCATCGCTTCCGAAGAAATGCAGGTTTGCGTTATCGAACGTCAGCATGATCTCATCTCCCTTTCGAGGAGATGAGACGCCGGGCAGTTTCGCTGCGACAGATGCCGAGCCACCGACATCGAGATAAACGATGGTGACTTCGCCCAGCTTTTCGCTGTGGACGACCTTGCCCCTAATTCTCGCAGTCTCTGCGGTCGCGGGATAAAGATGTTCGGCCCGGATACCGGCGCTAATATCCGAATTGTCTGCAATAGATACCAGGTCCCTACGGTCCGTTACATCGATGATATTGCCCGAGATGGCTATTTCAGCACGACCGTCTTTCTTCTGTAGCTTTGCCGTAACGATATTCATCTCCGGCGAACCGATGAAACGTGCAACGAAAAGGTTGTGTGGCTTATCGTAGAGCTGCATCGGCGAACCAATCTGCTCAATCCGGCCAGCATTGAACACGACGATCCGGTCTGCCAGCGTCATGGCCTCGACCTGATCGTGGGTGACGTAGATCATCGTTGTATCCGGCATCGCTTCGTGCAGGTTGGCAATTTCCATACGTGTCGCCACCCGCAAGGCCGCATCCAGGTTCGACAGGGGTTCGTCGAACAGGAATACTTCCGGATCACGTGTGACGGCACGACCGATAGCCACGCGCTGGCGCTGGCCACCCGAAAGGTTCTTCGGGCGGCGGTCCAAATAGGGCGTGAGTTGCAACATCTCGGCAGCGCGGCGGACGCGTGTGTCGATTTCGGCTTTTGCCATGCCGCTGACCTTCAAGCCGAAGGCCATGTTGTCGTAAACCGACATGTGCGGATATAGCGCGTAGGACTGGAAAACCATGGCGATGCCACGTTCGCCAGGCGGAACATCGTTGACGACAGTGTCGCCGATCTTCAACGTTCCAGATGTGATTTCTTCAAGACCTGCAATGATGCGCAGCATCGTGGATTTACCGCAGCCGGAGGGCCCGACGAATACGACGAACTCCCCTTTGGCGATGTCGAGATCTACGCCGTGAAGCACCGAAACGGCACCAAACGACTTTTTGATCTGCTGTAACGAAATTCCAGACATGATTTTCCTCCCGTTACTCTTTACAGACCCGTGGCGGACTGAGCCGCGCGCCACTCTTCGTATTCGGCGCGTACTTCGTCCTTGAGGGGGTAATATTTGCGCAGATCGCCACCCTGCGAGAGGCGAAGGCGAGAGAAGTCTTCCCACTCCGCATGTTCGCTCGCGATCTTCAGCGCCTGCTCGGCAAATTTTATGGGCACGACAATCGCGCCATCATCATCCGCAACAATGATATCGCCTGGCATGACGAGCGTACCGCCGCAGGCGATGGGAACGTTTACGGCGTGTGGAAACAGACTTGTCTGCGTATGGAAATTGGGGGTGGAGCCACGGGTCCACATCGGCAGGCCAATGTCGCGCGCCTTACGGGTGTCGCGAATACAGCCATCCACAATGACGCCAGCACCACCGCGGCCCTGCAGATAGGTGATCATCATTTCCCCGAAAACGCCGCTGCGCATATCGCCCCGCGCATCGACCACCACGACATCGCCTTCTTCGACCTGGTATAGAACCTGCCGGTGCATCTGCGCTTCCGGGTTGCCGTACTCATCGACGTCATAAACGTCTTCGCGCTTGGGAAGAAACTGCAAGGTCAGCGCAGGACCGGCAATCGTCTTGCCGGGAGAAACGGAAACAGGTCCGCAAATATGCGCATCTCGAATGCCGATTTTACTCATTTCACCGCTCAGCGTCGCAGTGCCGACTTCGGCAAGCGCCCGGATCAGGTCTTTGGAAGGGCGGACAATTGTCGGTATCTGCATGGGAGATCCTGCATCTTTAAAGAGGGTTGGGAGCCGGGCAGGGACATATCTCTGCCCGACGATCAGTGACTACTTCTTTGCAGAAGCCAGCTTTTCGACTTCGGCCTGCGCCCAGGCTGCGGCATCCTGCGGAGACTTGCCGTCAACGATCATCTGCTGCACGGATGAGGAGAGGATCTTGGCGGTATAGACCTGCGATGCGAGCGGGGTCGGGGCACCCTTGAAGCCGATTGTCAGGCCATCTGTTGCAAGCTTGTCGAAGTTTGCGAAGGATGGATTGTCCTTGAAGAGCGGCATGGACTTTGCCAGTGCCGGGAAGATCGGATACCAGCGGCCACCGGTGGTCTGGATCAGCTTCTCGTAGTTCTCAGACTGGAAGAAATACTGGATCCATTCCTTGGCAAGCGCTTCCTGCTTCGTCTGGCTGCTGACCAGCCAGGAGAAAGAGCCGAGAAGCGTTGCGGACCGTCCCTTTTCGCCCGGGCCCTTCGGAATGTTGATCAGAACCGAGTTTTCGAGCAGCTTCTTGTCGTTTTCGACCATCCAGGAATAGACGCTTGGCGGGTTCATGATGAATGCGGCGCGCCCTGTCTGGTAGGCCGTGTTGTTGCCGCCGTCGTCCCATGTCACGACGTTACGGGTAATAGTACCTTCCTCATACATGTCCTTGATGAATTGGTATGCGGCCACTGTTTCGGGAGAATTCCATGTCACGCTTTTGCTGTCTTCGGAGAACATCGCGCCACCAAACGACCAGAACAGCATGCGAAGCTGCGATTCAGCATCGTTTGCATTGGAAAGTGGAATACCAAGACCGACATATTGTGGGTTTTTCTTGATGATAGCCTGGCTGACCTTGCGCAGGTCTTCCCAGGTTTCGGGAACCGGCAAGCCGGTTTCCGCGATCAGGTCCTTGCGTGCGAACATCGGCACAAGGTCGATTTCAATCGGAACGGAGTGCGCGTGACCCTCATAGATGGCCTGCGGAACCATATTTTCATAAACCCCGCCGTCACGGGCGCGCATGGATGCGAGAATATCATCGACAGGCTTGGTCAAACCGCTTTGCGCATAATATTGCGAATTCTGGCCGAGTTGCATGAAGGCGTCTGGTGCAGCTTTGCCTTCGAAGGCAGAGGCCAGACGTTCGGTCAGGACGTTTGCGGGAACGACGACATATTGGACGTCGATGCCCTTTGCTTTACCGAAGTCTTTCGCCATCTGGCCGATCAGCGCGTCGGCGTCCTTGTTGAAGGCTTGCAGGCCCCAAACCGTGAGATCTGCTGCATTGGCTGCCGTAGCGGCGCATAGCGCTAGTACGGACGCCATCAATGTCGTCTTAAATTTTATCATGTCATGTCCTCCTCAGGTTGATAAAAGTCTCAGCCTTTGACACTTCCCGCTGCCAGTCCTTCGACAATGTAGCGTTGGGCACCAAGGTAGATGATGAGTATGGGGATGATCGCCAGAACCGAGCTCGCCATGAGCTGGCCCCAAATGAAAGTGTCGCCCATAACCAGCCCGGAGAGGCCGGCCGTAAAGGTTTTCGCTTGATCCGAATAAACATAGACCAGCGCAAACAGGAACTCGTTCCAGGCATGCGTGAAGGCAAAGAGCGCAACCACGGCAAGGCCCGGTGTGGCGATTGGCAACACCACACGGATCAGCGTCTGAAGACGAGTTGCGCCATCCATCTGCGCAGCCTCGTCCAACTCCATCGGGATCGTGTGGAAGTAGCCGATCATCATCCATGTGCAGAACGGCACGGTGAATGTCAGATAAGCGACGATCAGGCCAAGGCGCGTATCGATGAGGCCGAGGTTCTGCAACACCAGAAACAGCGGAATGAACAGAAGCGATGGTGGCAACAGATAGGCAGCGACGATGAGACGAGCGGCGTTGACGCGACCCTTGAACCTCATGCGGGCAATCGGATAGGCGGTCAAAGCGCCAAGGCATACTGAAATCATAGTTACCCCAACGGCAACCACAAAACTATTGAAGAGATAGCGAAGAAACGGTGAGCCGAACACGGCTTCGCGATAGTTCTCGAGCGTCGGCTCATGCGGGAACAGCGTTGGTGGCAGCGCGTAGATTTCTCGCGGGATTTTGAACGAGGTAACGACGACCCAATAGACCGGAGCGAGTGACCAGAACAGGGCGATCAGGATGCCGATTGCGGTCACAATATTGCGAATGAGCTTGGTTCTTTTTCTCTCCACCATGGTCTTATTCTCCGTCCCGGTTGAGCATGCGTTTGGTCAGCAGAAAGATCAGGATGACAAACACCGGCACGACCGACACGATGACTGCCGAACCGAGGCCGAGCTGGCTCTGGGCTATGGCGAAGTCGTAGGCCAGTGTCGGCATGATGTGCGTGCGCCCCGCCGGACCGCCACCCGTCAGCACGAAGACCATTTCGAAGGAATTGAATGTCCAGATCGTGGACAGCATAAAGGTGACGGCCATGACACCGCGCATCTGAGGTAACGTGACAGAGAAGAAGCGACGAACGATGCCCGCGCCATCGATTGCGGCGGCCTCGTTGAGATCGGACGGAATAGAAGCCAGTGCGGCCACGAACATCATCGTAAAGAACGGCAGACCCTGCCAAACCATTGCGATGGCAACAGCAAAGAGAGCGACGGAGGGGTCGGACAACCAGTAGACCGGCTTGTCAGACAGCCCCAGCAGAAAGACGAGATATTGAAGAACGCCGCTCTGTTCGTCGAAAATCCATTTCCAAGAGAGACTGGCGATCATGCCGGGCACGGCCCACGGTAGAAATGCGAGCGCCCGGATCACGCCGCGCATGGGCATAGGCTGGGACAACAGCACCGCAAATGTCAGACCGAGAACGAGCTTAACAGCGACCGTACCGATGGTGAGCACCAGAGAATTCCAGGCCGCGAGCCTGAATTGTGGGTCGGCGAACAGTTTTGCAAAATTCTGCAGGCCGACAAAAACACCTGGCTGTGCAACGGCACGGCTGGTGAATGCCGTGGAGATGCCGTCAATCAGCGGATAGGCGACGAAAGCTGCGAAAATTGCAGCGGCAGGCGCAAGGAAGAGATACGCCACCAGCCAATCCGGTTTGTGGCGACGTTTGCGCGAAGGCAGTGGCGGGCTGGAAAAGCCTGCTGGAACCGATGACGTAGCCATGGTGATTACCTCGCGTTTGCTGCTTCGGCTTCCGCCGCCTGCATCAGTCCGCGCATGTAGCCGACCGCGTAAATGCGCCCCAGACCTTCATAACCGGGGTTGGCGTTCGGCTCTCCCCACATGACAGGAGCGTGGTCTGGCCGCATGACGCCCTTAAAGCCAATGTCGCGATAGGCTTTGATAGTGGCGTACATGTCTGTCTTGCCCTGACCGTGGAAAGCCTCGGTCATGTGCTCGGCATCGCCTTCAATGTCACGGAAATGCACGAAGTGAATGCGGCCATCACGCCCGAGTTGGCGGATCGTGGCTGGGACATCAGCGTTCATGGCTGCAAAATTCGCCTGGCAGAACGTAATGCCGTTGGCGGGACTGTCGGATAGCGAGAGCAAACGCTCGAAAGCATCGATGCTGCGCATGATGCGGCCAACGCCGAGGAGAGGCGACAGTGGCGGGTCGTCGGGATGCATCGCAAGTTTTACGCCCGCCTTTTCGGCAATCGGTGTGACAATTTTTATGAAGTTTTCGAGCGTACCCCATAGATGGTCTTCGGTGACGCTAACCGCGCCTTGCGCGCGCTGATCCTTCTGGAGGATGGAGTGGTCGTAGCTCGTTGTCAGCGCTCCGCCAGGCAGGCGCGTCGTGGATGAGGTACGCATCCAACCGTAGTTTGCCATCCAACTGTAGCAGAAGACCTCGATGCCCAACGCACCCATGTTTTCGATGACGCGGATGACGCGCTCCAACTCCAACTCACCCTCAGGTAGGCCCAGCTTGATGTTGTTCATTGGAACCCAGCCTTCAACAACGCCGATCTTGAAGCCGAAATCCTGATACGACTGCTGAACACGCGCCAGAGTGGGGAGCTCCCAGATCGGAACCTCTGTGGTCACATCACGAATGGTAACGCCGTCAAGAACGCCCATTTCACGACCGTAATGCCATTTGGAGTTGACCTCCGGCTCGAGGCACATCGCGATTCTCATAACTTTTCCTCCCAACCAGCTTTTTTTGCTGGACATGTCATAAAGGTTCATATATGAACTAATATGTTTCTTATTTGAACATTAGCCTGAAATTTATTCATCCGTCAAGACACAGGGACGCCGCATGCCGAACAGCAATCCAACAATTGAACGAATGATGCAGATTTTTGAGGTTATCGAGAGCACCGGCGATGCCGTTTCACAGGCAGCACTTGTGGAAAGGACAGGGCTCGCGCGTTCCACGGTTTATCGATTGCTGAACTCATTGATCGAGTGCGACATGTTGCGCGAGGTTTCGGCTGGGCGCTTTGCATTTGGTGGCAGACTTCTGCAGCTTGCTGAAAAAGTGACGCCGGGCTCCGACTTCATTTCGCGGTTGCGGTTCCTGCAACCCACGCTCGACAAACTTGCGCTCGACATCGGCCAGACATGCAAGATTTCGGTGCTGGAGAGAGGCGCAATCATGGTGGTTGCTGGTGCCAGTGCACGCACGCCACATGCAATGAGTTACAGCATAGGCGAATATTTGCCTCTTCATGCCGGTGGCGCGAGTAAAGTGCTAATGGCTTACCTAGAAACTGAGCTACGTCAGCGCCTTTTGGGTAGCAACAGGCCATCGCTCACCGAGCGGACCATTGTCGACATGGATGAGTTCGAGCGTGAGATGCGTCTTGTTCAGGAACGAGAGTGGGCCGAAGATCCGGGCGAATATAGCCTAAGCGTATGCTCTTACGCAGCGCCGATCCGTGGCAAAGGTGCCGAAGTGATTGCGGCCCTGAGTGTTCCATTCATGTCGGGGACAAGCGAAGTTGACAGAGCGGCAATTCTCAATGGGACCATCGCTGGTGCCCGCAAGCTTTCAGATGAATATGGTCGTTTCACCTGAATGATGCTCAGTACGCTGCTGGCAATCGTCAAATGTGCGACAACACGACTAATGGGTACGCGATCAGTGCCGATTTCTTGCCTTGCCGCGCCATCGCTGATGTTCAGGGGGTAGCCATAGCGCCTCTCTCGTCGAACAATCTGGTGAGACCGTTCTGCTGGCGAATGATGTTGACCAAGGATCGTAGGCCCGGGTGGCCGTGGCGGCGGCTGTCATAATAAACATGGAATGGTTCACCCGGAGAGGCATGGTCAGGTAAGACCACCTTCAAGGTTCCGTCTCTGATCTCGTCCGCAATCCGCGCCTCCAACACATATGCCAATCCAACGTCAGCCTTTGCCACCGCTATGGTGGTGGCCGTGTCATTGATGGTGACAGAACCGGGCAATCGCAACCTTACGGTCTCGGTACCGTCCGACAACTCCCATTTGAATGCGGCGTTATCGCCAAGAAGGAGTTGCAGACAGGTATGTTGAGCCAGTTCGTCGATTGTGTTCGGAGTGCCTCGTGCCTGCAAATAAGCAGGTGACGCCGCGATCACCCAACGCTGCGGGCCGGTGAGCGGCAACGCAACCATGTCTTCCGGTACCGTGTCGCCGTAGCGGAAGCCTGCGTCATATCCCTCAGCGACAATATCGATCGGACGATCTTCCACGACAACCGTTATTCTGACATCCGGACACTGCCGTGCGAACTCGGGCAGCGCAGGCGCGATCAGCAGATGGGCAGCATCGGCAAATGCGTTGAGGCGAAGCTCGCCGAACCTGGCAGCACCGGGTGCTCTTAGCGAGTGCAGTGCCGCGCCAATAACATCGAAGCCTTCGGCGAGATGGGATGCGAGTTCAACACCAAGGTCCGTTGGTGCTACGGCCCGGCTTGTGCGGTTCAACAGCTTTGCCCCGAGCCGACTTTCCAGACGCCGCATCGCGTGACTGGCTGCCGACGGCGTCATACCAAGCTCGATTGCCGCAGATTTGAAGCTCTGCCTCCTCACGATGGTCGTAAAAAGTCTCAAATCTGCCAGATCGATCCGCTCAAAAAAATCCATGATGCCTGTCTTTCATCGATAGAATGAATGGATTTCATCATAAATCATGCGGCGAGATGCGTGGCAATTGCTATGACATGTCGGGAGAATTCGTGGAGGAAGTAACATGTTCGATGGCTTTGTGTTCGGTGATCTAAAGGGCAAGCGTGTCCTCGTAACAGGAGGTTCGACTGGAATCGGTGCGGCGGCCGTATCGGCCTTTGCCGCGCAAGGTGCTCGCGTCGCCATTCATTTCAACGAAAGCCGCGAAGCGGCCGCCATGCTGCAGGGGCAGCATTCCGAAAATACGGTGCTCGTTCAGGGAGACCTTGGTGCCCCAGGTATGGGCGCAAAGGTCGTAGACGAGGCATCACGTCTTCTCGGAGGGCTCGATGGCATCATCAACAATGCGGGCGGAATGTTGGGGAGAGTTCCGACCACAGAAGCCACTTCCGAGCATTTCGACCGCGTTTTGGAGCTGAATGCAAAGTCACTCTGGGAGGCAAGCGTCGCGGCTCATCGCCATCTCGTTGCATCCGGGGGTGGGTTCATCATCAACACCACGTCGATCGCGGCCCGAAACGGCGGCGGCGGTGGTGCCGTTCTTTATGCAGCAGCCAAGGCTTTCGTCAGCAGTCTGACCCGAGGACAGGCCAAGGAATTCATCAAGGACAGGATCCGGGTCAATGCGGTCGCCCCTGGCCTGATCAAGACACCATTTCACGACCGGTATACATCGGCGGAAATCATGGCCGCACAGAGAACCACCATTCCCATGGGACGGGAGGGGACGCCGGAGGAGTGCGTCGGCGCGTTCCTTTTCCTCGCCTCAGAGGCAATGTCCGGGTACATCACCGGGCAGGTCATCGAGGTCAACGGCGGACAATTGATGCCATAAGGAGATACACATGAACTATAGAGAATTTGGCACGACGGGACGTTTGGTCTCGGAAATCGGCTTCGGTGCCTGGGCGATAGGCGGTTCGTGGGGCGATGTTTCCGAAGCGGATGCGCGCGCAGCGCTGAAAGCTGCCTTGGATGCAGGAACGACATTTATCGACACCGCCGATGTTTACGGTGACGGGCGATCAGAGCGGATCATTGCTCATGTTCTGAAGGAACGTGGCGGTGAAAGGCCATTCGTTGCCACGAAAGCAGGACGTCGCCTGTCGCCGCACGTATCCGCGGGTTACAACAAAGAGAACTTGACCTCGTTTGTCGACAGGTCACTCAAGAACCTCGAAACGGACTGCCTGGACCTCCTTCAACTCCATTGCCCGCCAACGGAGGTGTACTATCGCCCCGATGTTTTCGAAGCACTGGAATCGCTGATCGGGGCAGGAAAGATCAGGAATTACGGTGTCTCCGTCGAGAAAGTTGAAGAAGGCCTCAAGGCGATTGAATATCCAGGCGTGGCGTCAATCCAGATTATCTACAATGTTTTCAGGCAGCGACCAGCCGATCTCTTCTTCCGAGAGGCCAAGCGGAAGGGTGTTGCGGTCGTCGTCCGGGTCCCTCTCGCATCCGGTCTGTTGACTGGGAAGATGAACGCCCAGACGACGTTTGCTGCCGATGACCATCGGGCATTCAATCGCAACGGAGAAGCCTTCGACAAGGGCGAGACATTCTCTGGCGTACCTTACGACGTGGCACTTGAGGTCGTTGAGGATATTAGAAAGCTTGTTCCCGATGACGTGACTATGGCCCAGTTTGCTCTGCGCTGGATTCTCATGAACGAGGCTGTCAGCACGGTCATTCCAGGAGCCAAGAGCGCCGAACAGGCGAATGCCAATGCCTTGGGGAGCAGTATCGCCGAGCTTTCGCCATCAACGATGGAGACAATCAAAACTATCTACGAAAACCGCATTGCTCCTCACGTCCATCAGCTTTGGTAAGCGTTCCAACCTCTTCCCATGAGACCTGCAAGGATTTACCGGTCTCATGGGTGGTGAGCGATCACGGTGTCGAACCAAGTACGCGCATGGTCTTCCAACAAGAAGGGACGCAGCAATATTTCGCTGCGTCGAAGAGTGATGTCGACGGTTCGTATGCCTTTAACTGCATGGATTGCTACTCAAAGCATCCTGCCGACGAGCGGCTGGTTTACCGAGGATATGCCAGCGGTATACCGCTATCAGGATGGCGCATGACCCCCATTTTAGTCTCATAGATTGCTTGCAGTTGATCCGGAGACACGATCTCCTCTGGCCTCCCGCGCGCGATGAGTTTTCCAGAATGAAGTGCCAGGATTTCGTCGCAAAAGCGAGCTGCCATGTTCACGTCATGGAGCACGACGATGGCCCCAAGTCCACGTTCGTCAACCAGTCGGCGAACAAGCGCGAGAATGTCGATCTGGTGGGCGATGTCGAGGGCGGAGGTCGGCTCATCAAGGAGGAGACAGTCGGGGTTTTGCGCAACCAGCATCGCGAGCCATACCCTCTGCCGCTCCCCGCCTGAAAGCGTATCAACGAGGCGGGCGCGATACCGCGCAACGTCGGTCAGCCTCATTGCTTCCTCCACCATCGTTTTGTCCTCCGGGCCAAACCGACCAAGAGCGCCGTGCCATGGATATCGTCCGAGCGCGACGAGCTCACTCACAAGCATCCCTGGGGTATGTGGTGCCTGCTGAGGCAAATAAGCCACCTTACGGGCGAATGGCTTGCTGCCCCATTCATTCAATGATTTGCCATCGAACGAAATCTTGCCAGCAGTGAGTGGATTTTGGCGAGCCAGGAGCTTGACCAATGTCGACTTGCCAGAGCCGTTGTGCCCGATCAGGCCAATAATTCGCCGTGCTGGCAAACTTACTGTCAGTGGTTCGAGCAAAACCCGAGTTCCAACGGAAAAACTGGCCTGTTCTAATTCAAACAGGGGTGCGCTTGAGAAGGTTCTTGTTTTGCTGTCTTCGGATATCTGAACCAAGGCGGTTACCTCTTTGAGAACCTGGAGCTGTGTCTGCCCCGCGAGCGGATCACCCAGAGAAAGTATGGCCCCCCGATAAAGGCGGCGATGACACCTGCGGGAACCTCATATGGAAAGTCAGCAGCCCGTCCCAACCAGTCGGCCGAGATCATCAGCGTTGCGCCGATCGCGCTCGCGGTAAGAAGCGTGCGGATTTGGCCGCGTGCCCCAGCCGCTCTAGCGATGTGCGGTGCCATCATGCCGATGAAGCTTAACGGGCCAACAATGACTGTCGCAGCTCCCGTCAGGACGGCAATGAACAGCAAAAGCATTCGGCGGGATCGCGCCGGATTGAGTCCAAGAGAGCGTGCCGTGCCGTCCCCAAGCGGCAAGACTTCTAGCGGGCGGCGCAAGAGTGGCGAGATAGCCAGCCCGATCAAAACCAACACTGCAGCGATGCTTGCGACGACGCTGGTTGCACGAAAGGTAGGTCCCATAGTCCATGCCAAAATGTAACTTGCCCGCGGATCGCCACTCGCGACAATGAGCGAAATTATCGCCGTCGCGAGCGCACTGATGGCTATGCCGGACAGAAGAACAGGTCCAGGCGCATAGCTTTTCCCTTTTGCCACCGCCAAAATGATCGCAAACGCAACGACTGCACCGACTACGCCGCCAGCGAGCGGCAAAATTGGCGACGCCATTCCTCCGGCGAAGAAGGCTGCGATGATCCCAAGTCCGGCTCCGGCACTGATTCCGAGCCCTTCCGGGCTCGCTATTGGGTTGCGCGTTATCGTTTGTGTGACGGCACCCGCAATGGCCAGCATTGCGCCGGCGCTGGCTGAAGTCAGGACTCGCGGCCATCGACCAGCAAGCAACAGGGATGTTTCCACCCCGCCAGCTGTGAAGCTCTCCGTCAGCGAGAACAATGCGGTAACGGCCGCAATAGCAACACAACCCGCGAGCAAGAAGCCGCCTGCCAGAGGGTTCTCTCTTTGGTTCAAGGTGTTGCTGTTAAGCTGGTCAACGGAGTGGGGTACATGTTTGATGAGCACCAACATCATTATAGCGCCGATGATTGCGGTGGCGGTACCCGTTGGCACCTCACCGACGACCGGCGCTCCAGCAAGCACCAGACTGTCCGCGAGGAGCAGTAGGGCGGAACCAAGTAATCCTCCCCACAGCAATCGTTGGCGCAGCGTTCGAGCGCCAACTATTCGGGCAAGGTTGGTGGCTGCAAGGCCGACAAATGCGATGACGCCGACGCGGGCGACAACAACAGCTGACAGCACGGTTCCAATAAACAGTACCGCAGCGCGCAACCCACCCGGGGATAGTCCGAGGCTACGGGCACGGCTTTCATCAAGACCGAGAATTGAAAGTGGTCGAAAGAAAAGCAGCAGCACCGGTATCAGCACGATCATGCGTAGGGCCAATGCGGTCGCGTTGGAATAGTCATTCTGGATGAGTGAACCACTTCCCCAGATGAACACCCCTCGCAGATACTCGTGGTGGAACAAGGCTAGGATGACGGAGGCCGAGCCGGCGGAAAAACTGATGACCATGCCGCAAAGAAGGAGTGTCAACGGTGCGAAGTTTGACGCCTTACCGAGTCCCGCAACGAGTGCGACAGCGATAAGGCCCCCTGCCAGTCCCGCCATCTCGCGCTGGCCTGCTGTAACAGCAACAGTGGAAAGGGAAACGAGGGTGATCGCCAACTGAGCGCCCGAAAGAATGCCGAGCGTCGAGGGTTCTGCCAACGGGTTTTTCAGGAGCTGCTGAAATATTGCCCCAATGAAAGCAAGTGCGCCACCGGCCAGCAGAGCGACGAGTATCCGGGGAATAATCGAAAAATGGACATAGATCTGCTCGAACGAAGCCGGGTCCGGCTGCCAAAAGGTACTTGGAAGGTCGAAGATCGATACATATTGACAAATGGCAATGGCGTGGAGCGCGATCGCTGCCAGCGTGATGATAAAGACGAGGCGCGGCGGGGTGATCAAACGGTTTGTCATGCGATGCCGAGACTCTGTCGCAGAACTTCGGCAAACCGCATCGCTGATGGAAACGCTCCAAATACCCACGTGGGTGGTATCATCGAGACACGACCTTTCCGGACAGCCGGAAGGGCGTTCCACAGCGCGCTTTGCAAAAAAGATCCGGGTGGACCCGGTTCGATAATGACCAGTCTTGCCTCGGGATAGCGGGCGATCGCCTCCAATCCTGCCGTGGCAAAGCCCCAGTTATTGGTTTTGCCATCCCACGCGTTGGCGATGCCGATCCGCTTCAGGACATCATCGAATAAGCCACCCGCGCCGTAGATATCGACAAGCCTATCGTCCGTAAACTTGATGATCAAAAGAGGGCACCCGTCGTAGTCCTTGGAATTGTGGGCTATCGTGTCCAATCTGGCATAGGATCGTTCCAAATAACGTGTCGCGAGCTCTTGCCGGCCAATGCGATGTGCAATTTCGTTAAGGGCGTTTTCCGCTGCTAGCAATGGCTGCCGCGCGGGGCTGTAAAGCGGCATCGCGAGGGTTGGTGCAATCGCGCGGAGACGTTCAGCGGAGATACCATATCCTGCTTGAGACAGAATCAGATCTGGTTTCAGGGCTCTGAGCAGTTCAACGTTCGGCCATGATCTGAGGCCAAGGTCGATCGTGTTTGTCGAGAGTGCAGGGGTCACGATGCGGTCGCCGTAAAGAGGAGCCTCGGCGACGGCGAATGGCTGAAAGTCCAGAGCGAGAAGGCTTTCCGCCCATCCCCAGTCCAGCACGGCGAGCTTTTGCGTTCGCGTGCTTGCTATTGCTTCTGCTGACAGGAAAACCGAAGCCAACCCGGCGGTGAATTGCCGCCGTGTCAGCCTGTAGTCACGATTTGGGTCAAGAGCGTCGGACACGATCCTACCAGCTGTATTTGAGAGTAGCGTAGACGGTGCGACCCTCGCCCCAGTAGCATCCCGTGGCTGCAATGCAGGTTGAGACATATTTGCGGTCTAACAGGTTGCCCACATTCAGCGACGCTTTCAAACCTTCCAGTTTCGGGTCTGCCTTGCCGAAATCGTAGCGGACGGCGGCATCGAATACCGTATAAGAGGGGATGTCGAACTTGTTGGCGTTGTCGCCGAAGGTCTGGCCGGTATAACGCGCGCCACCGCCGAAGCTCAGGCCATCCCAGCTGGTTGATGTCTGCAGTGTGTAGTCTAGCCAAAGCGATGCTTGGTGCTGTGGGACAAAGGCAAAGCGATTGCCTTGGTTGCGAGTGTCGGCGACAATCTCGCTGTCGGTGTATGCGTAAGATGCCAAGACTGAGACCGCGTCTGTAAGCTCCGCTTTGCCTTCAAGCTCGACGCCGCGCATTCTGACCTGACCCGTCTGGATGCTTCTGTTCGTATTATTAGGATCTGGGGTTAGAACATTGTCTTGTGTCAGATTGTAAGCGGAAAGAGTAACAAAGCTGTTGCTTCCGTCTGGCTGATATTTGACACCGACCTCGAACTGCTCACCGGTGGTCGGCTTGAAGACGTTGCCACTAGCATCAGTCCCCGCCGGACTAAACGATGTTGAGTAACCAGCATATGGAGAGAGACCGTTGTCAAAATTATAGACGACGCCGGCACGCCAAGTAAACTTGGCATCTCTCTGGTCGAGCTGGCGGCCAGTACTTGACCGGGTCAATGTATCGGTATTTGCCCAATCGTAACGGCCACCGAGAGAGAACACATAATTGTTCCACTCCATTTGATCCTGAGTATAGAGACCAATTTGGCTACGGTTCTGATCGATCCGGGTTGCGATCGGCGGGCGCGCGATCGGGGTCGCACCGTAGACCGGATCAAGACCATTGAACGGAGTGAATATTGGAGAAAGCGCCGACTCTTCGTACCGGCTGCTCTCGTAGGAATAGTCGAGGCCGAACAATGCGGTATGAGCAACACCGCCCGTTTGGAACTTTCCGATGGCTTGATTGTCCACGGTAACCGCCCGAGCGCTCTCGGGAAAGGCCCAAGCGTAGCGATAGAAGGCGGTCGGGTCGCAGACCGTCGGGCAATAGGGCTGAACACGCTGCGTATCTGTGCCGATATAGGAGTAGCGAAGGTTCTGTCTGATTGTCCAGGTGTCATCGACCTCATGTTCGAACTCGTAACCCACAGATGCCTGGTCGCTCTTGTAGTGGTCGTAGCCGGGTTCGCCCGGAAACGCACCGCGCGGCAGTTCTGGATATATGCCGGTATAAAGTGTGCCATTCGCGGGAAGCGCCGGCGCTCCCCCGCCGCCGGGAGAGTCAATATGCTGATAGCTCCCGTAGAACGTCAGCGATGTTCCCTCATCCGGCTTGAAGGTGAATGAAGGCGCAATGTATCCCTTCTTCTCGCGCACATAGTCATATTGGGTATCGGTTAACCGGCCGACGCCGACGATGCGATAGAGAAAACGGTCATCGTCACCAGCACCGCCGCCGAGATCGAACGCTGTCTGTAGACGCTTATCGGTGCCGAACTGCATCTCCACTTCATTGAGAGCGGTTGCGCTTGGCCTTTTTGATACCATATTGATCAGACCACCGGGATCGCCTTGGCCGTAGAGGACCGATGCTGGACCCTTGAGGACTTCGGCGCGCTCGAGGCTGAATGGCTCGACGCGTGGCTGGGCATAGCCGCGAGATCCAAACGGCAGGCGCAGGCCATCCAAATATCGGCTCGGGCGAAACCCACGTATCGTAAACCAGTCATAGCGGGAATCGTCGCCATATTGGCTGATGACGCCTGGCGTGTAGCGAAGCGCCTGGGTCAGCGTGGCCGAACCTTGAGCAGCGATCTGGTCTTTCGTTACAACATTGACAGCCTGTGGAGTGTTTTTAAGTGAGGTGCCGGTCTTGGTCGCTGTGGCACTTTGTGTAGCGATAAACCCGTCTACAGGCCCACGAGCGTTCTCGCCCTGCACAACGATCGGCTCAAGGATTGTCTCGCCAGTCGCACTGCCGCTTGACGGAGAGTTTTGCGGGTTGACCAGAAGGACCGTATTTGCGGTCGTAAATCGGTAGGTCAGGCCCGTGCCCGCGAGAAGGCGTCTCAGCGCGCCCTCGGCCGAGAGATTTCCCGCTGTACCAACGCTGCGCAGATTCGCCGGCAGAGGGCCGTCAAAAGCGACATCGATACCGGTCACCGATGAGAAGCGCACCAGCGCAGCCGACAGAGGCTGACCGGAGATCGCAAACTCGTAGCTCTTGGCAGTCTGAGCACCTGCTCCCGTTGACACGACGACTGCGGTGAAACTGGCGCAGGCCGCCAGCAACATGATACGGTACAGCCTGATGCAAACGCCGCCGACTTGGTTTTTCTGTGTCACTCGTTTTGCCCCCTGCAAACGGACCAATACCCGAGCATTTTCGGGCTTCTAAACAGGGGACGCTTCAGCTTCGAAAAAACCTTGGTCGATTTTCCATTTTTTTATTGCGGATAGATCAACGTCAGCAAAGGTGAGTAGCTCGCAATGCGGATAGGCAGGCCGTTCTCCAGACTTTCCAATATTCGCCCAGCCCTGCGCACGTCCACGATGATACTGATCGGTCGACGGGCCAGAGCCCTGTCCATGACAATCATCTTGCCGTACCGCCACTTTGAAAGGGTAGCAACGACGTCCTCGAATGGAGCCGAGATGAAAACGAGCTTTCCGCCTCGCCACGAAAGTTTCGTTTCAATATCCATCTGTGATGGTGCTGACAGTTTGTCATTCGCGAAGAGCACGGACTGGCCCTCCCGGACTACCCGCTCCTGGCTCGACGAAGAGACCTTTACCGTGTGTTCTGCAACAGCGACGACGATACCTTCCTCATGTATGCCCACAGAAAACTGAGTGCCAAGCGCCGTAGCTCTAAGGTCCCTACAATCAACAGAGAACGGTCGAGCAGCGTCTGAGAGGACGGTGAAAAACGCTTCGCCCTCCTGCAAAATGACTTGTCGTTGGTCCGCCGTGAAATTTAACGATATGGCGCTGCCTGTCGACAGTTCGGCAATCGATCCGTCTGGCAAAGTGAAGCGCGCGGTCTCTCCGACGCCGGTCCGATAATCTGCTTGCTGCCTGAGATATGCATTCGTGCTAAGCCCAGCGGCTGTCAGGATAACAAGCGCTCCGCCTGACTTGAGGATTTTTCGCCGTTTGAGAGAGGTAGGGTCGGATACCTCTGGCAAGGCCGATGCTCCAAGCCACAAGCGTTCCAACTCGGCATAGGCCTTCGCATGGGCCGGGCTTTGTTCGAGCCAAACCCTAAAATTGGCACGGTCGATTGGTGTCGCGCTCTCATCGAGAAGCAGCGCGAACCACTCGGCTGCGCAACGCGAAATCTCTCGGTCATTGTCGGGACAGTGTTCCTGAAGTGAAAAATCCTGCATCCGCCGCCTCATTCTCGGTCGCCGCACGACTTCAGCGCTCGCCGTTGATCTCCACACGCAGCCGATCGAGCGCCACCACCATATGACCGAAGACCGTCTTTGGCGATATTCCGAGTCGTTCGCCGATCTCGACATATGTCAGGCCGTGAATACGCGCGAGCACAAAAACCTGCTGCGCGCGGGCAGGCATGCGTTCAAGTGCGGCCTGAACGCGGAGCAATTCCTGACGGCTGATGGTAGCTGCTTCCGCAGATGGTGCTGGATCACAAATAGATTCGAGGCCTTCGATCCCATCGACAAAGGGCGCGATCTTCCGGCGGCGTTCGTGATCAAGCGCAAGATTGCGGCCGGTAATCATGAAATAGGCTGCCAAGTCGACAACATCACGTAACAGGCCAGGACGTTCCCAAAAGCGCAGAAAAGTATCCTGAAGGAGGTCGGCAGTGGTGGCCGGGCAGTGGACGCGGCGATAGATGACGCGCGTCAGACGAGAGCGAACGCCCATAAAGGTCTCAAGGATTTCAGGGTGTTTTGCACTTTCCATGAGAACGCTGCTAGCACTGGCGAAGCATCAAATCAAGATAAGATGAATTTTATCATCAAGTTTTACGCCGGCCTGTGAGGATATTTTTCGGCGGCAGCTCATTCAAACCGTGATTTGGATCAGCTTGTCAGTGATCATCACACATGACGAATGCCACTGTCCCTTTCAGAAGCTTTCGCATCAAACGCTTTGCAGGCTTGACATCGGGTATGCGGCAATCTCACATGCGCGCCTTCAGGCTGCCTAGGGAGATTTATCGAGATGCGTCACAGGCTTATCACGGCGACGAGCACCATTATTATAGCTTTGACCACGGGGGCATCCGCGGCGGATATCAGCCAGGACGGTGCCAACGACATCCGTGACAATCTCAATCATCTGCTGCCCAAGGATCTCGCCAAGAGTGCCCCTGTTACGGTCACACCGGCCGGGTCGCGCTACGAGATCGTCTATGACTTCGCCAAACTGCTGGCGAAGGTTAAGAAAGAGGATTTCGACATCAAGGGCCTGACGCCCTTCAAAATGTTCGCGACACCGCAGGACAGCGGGCTCTGGGATCTCGAAGGCAAAAATAACCTCAATGTTACCGGCCATTTCACCGGTCCTGACAAGACGCGCTCGGACTTCACCTATTCGGTTGCCCACATGGTGTTTAACTCGGTCTTCGACCCGGCAATCAGCTATTTCCGCTCCGGTGATTTCAGCGCCAAGGAACTGAAATTCACCTCGGCCACCGATACCGAAGTGGTCAATGCCAGCTTCGGCGACATGATCTACAAGTTGAACTCTGCCGAAAGCGCCACTGCCGGCCGCCTCGATTTTGCTGCCAACGGCAAGTTCAGTACCTTTGCGGAGCAGATCAGCGGCAAGGAAATGCCGCCGATCCAGATTTCGGCAGACAGCGTAGATTTTGATGCCAAGGTTAATGGCGTTGCAGCCAAGGACTTGAAGGAAATGGTCCTGTTCGTGCTCGATCACGTCGAGCAGGAGCATCTTACCAAGGAGAGCGAGACCAAGTTCAAGGGCATGCTCGACAATGCATTTCCGCTGCTGAGCTCGCTCGAGGAAACCATCAGGCTGAACAACTTCGGCGTCACCAGCGCTGTCGGCAGCGGTGGTGCCAAGTCCTTCGGCTATCACTTCACGGTCGATGGGCCGAGTAACGCAACGCGCATCGGCGTGGCTATGGATGCCGTCGACGTGACGCTCGACAGCGTGCTGGTTCCTGCCGGTTACACCGCCTTCCTGCCGCAGGCGCTCGATATCCAGTTCGGCGTCCCAGGCATGAATTTCGCAGCCCTCGGCGACGAGTTCATGAAGGTGGATTTCACCGAGTCGACCGGCGACAGCGAGACGGCGGGGCAACAGGCTGCCGAAAAGCTCTTCCCGGGCGGTATCCTGAAGGTTGATTTTCCGAAGGTCAGCGCCAAGTCTAGCGTCTATGACGTCGAGGTATCCGGGGAGATGGAAGGCCTCGTCAGCACGCAGACGGACTACAAGGTGAACGCATCGATCGTGGCGCGCGACTACGACAAGACGATCGCGGCCGTGCAGGAACTGGCAAAGACCAACCCGGATATGACCCAGGTGTCGTTCGGACTGATGATGATCAAGGGCTTTGCCAAGGCCGATCCGGATGGCGCGCAGCGCTGGGACGTGGCAGTTGCCAGCGACGGCTCAGTCAGCGTCAACGACCAGCAGATCAAGGGGCCGGACGAACCTGCCACTGACGAGGCCGCTCCTTCGGATGAGTCAGTGCCTTCCGACGATACCAAGCCCTGATTGACCAAGGCCCGCTTTGAAAGCGGGCCTTCGAAGCGTCGCTGGCAATTTCGGCCGGGACTATGCCCGGTCATCCAGCTGCGCTCGAGAGGGAGGATTGCCGACAAATGGCATCTGGAAAAGATGGCCGTGGCGATCAAGATGCGGTTTCTGCCGTACACCAGTTCCACCAGCTATAAATCCCGTGCACGCATTTCCGCGCAGCGCACCTTATTTTTCGGGCAATGTAGCTATGGGTTCTCTCAGTGGGCGGCATTGCTACGTCACTGTCATGAAAGGTTCATTCCAGAGTCCTACCAAAATGGAAACGCATCTGGAGCAAGCCAATGGTCGATCTCAGCGCAGGAAAGCTACGAACCGAGCCGGTTCCTCACCCCCTCGAAAATTCCGGTGCGGGGAAATGGTTCATCCCCGTCCTCGCAATCGTCATCCTTGGTGGGCTCGCTTATGTGGGCTATGCGTTGGCTCAAGACCTCACCACCGCTGCTGCGGTTCCGTGGCTTCTCCTTGGACTCGCGCTTTTGATCGCGCTGGGCTTCGAATTCGTGAATGGCTTTCATGATACGGCCAATGCAGTTGCCACCGTGATCTATACGCGCTCGATGCCGGCGGAGTTCGCGGTGATCTGGTCGGGTATTTTCAATTTCCTTGGGGTTCTAACGTCAAGCGGCGCGGTCGCTTTCGGCATTCTGGCACTGCTACCAGTCGAGCTTATCCTGCAGGTTGGCTCAGGATCCGGGCTTGCTATGGTGTTCGCCCTGCTGAGTGCCGCGATCATCTGGAACCTCGGCACCTGGTATCTTGGCTTGCCATCGTCCAGCTCGCATACGCTGATTGGTTCCATTATCGGCGTCGGTCTCGCCAATCAATTCCTGGCCCCGGCAGGCACCGCAACAAGCGGCGTCGACTGGTCGCAAGCCAGCAATATCGGTCTGTCGCTGCTTCTGTCACCGCTCATCGGCTTTGGTTTTGCTGCCCTGCTTCTTCTGGCGATGAAGGTGTTTGTGCGCAACCAGGCCCTTTACCAGGAGCCTACGTCAAATGCCCCGCCGCCGCTCTGGATCCGCGGACTGCTGATATTCACTTGCACCGGTGTCAGCTTCGCCCATGGCTCCAACGACGGCCAAAAGGGGATGGGGCTGATTATGCTTATCCTCATCGGCCTGGTCCCGACCGCATTTGCGCTGAACCGGACCCCGGATGTGAATTACCTCGAGGCGTACAAAGCCGCATCGGCACAAGTCGAAACGGCTCTTGGAAAATATGTGAAGCCGGGAGTGACCGTTACGGATGCCAAGGCAGCTGTTGGCGACGCAGTCCGTACAAAAACCTGGAGCGATCAGACCACACCGGCTTTGCAACAGTTCATTCATCAGACGAGCGGCGAAGTCGCAGCCTTTCCGACCCTTGAGGCTGTCCCGAATGAGATGGTTGGTAACCGATGTTCCACCCCCACGTTGCTCACTACCGCCTGATCTGTGATCGAGTTTTCATGGACGAGCGATAAGGAGTTTCTCCATGGACACTACATTGGAGGTTCTCACGACGCGGCGGAGCGGACGTGAGGCGCATCGTCAATGGTCAGATGAGGTCAAGGCACGGATAGTGTCGGAGAGTTTGCGACCAGGTGTGACGGTGAATGAGGTCGCGGCCCGCCACGGGCTGAAGGCCAACCACCTATCGACCTGGCGAACACTGGCACGAGAGGGAAAGCTGGTTTTGCCTGAGCCGGAAGACGCAGTCGAATTCGCGGCCACGGTTGTCGAGACGCCCGCGCCGGAGCCGCCGAGCGTCAAACCAGTTTGCCGCCCCAAGATTGTTGTCGGCCCGGTCACGATCCGTCTTGAAGAAGGTGCCTCTGTTACCCGGATTGCTGCCATCGCGCGTGCACTGGCGGCGGCGATATGATCTTCCCCTCGAACCGCGTCCGGATCATGGTGGCGACCAAACCCGTAGACTTCCGTAAGGGGCATGACGGATTGGCGGCGCTGGTGAAGAACGAGCTGCACAAGGACCCGTTTACGGGAACGGTCTTCGTGTTCCGGTCCCGCAAGGCGGACCGGTTGAAGCTGATCTACTGGGATGGCTCCGGGATCGTCATGGCCTACAAACGGCTGGAAGAGCACACGTTCACATGGCCCGGTATCAAGGATGGATTGATGACGTTGACCCATGCCCAGTTTGAGGCCCTGTTTGCGGGCCTGGATTGGCGGCGGGTTCATGCCGTCAGGACGAGAACGCCGGAGACCATCGAATAGCTGCGGCAAGATGACTCAGGACAACAGATTCCGAAGGCAAATCGGCACAGAATTTGGTAGGTTCCAGCCATGCTGAACGCCGCCGATCTTCCCGATGATGTTGCTGCCCTGAAGGCGATGCTGATCCAGCCCAGGCACGCGAGACGGCCAAGGACGTCGCGATAGCAAGTAAGGACGAGCATATCGCTCGCAAGGACGAGCGGATCGAACGGCTTGAGAAGCTGGTCGCAGCCTTCAAGCAGGCAGCATTTGGGCGCAAATCCGAGAAGACCGATCCCGACCAGTTCGATCTGGCATTGGAGGACCTGGAAACGGCGATGGCCGCGATCCATGCCGAGGACGAGGCGGACACTCCTGCTGGAACTAGGACGACCAAGTCACGCACGACCAATCGTGGCTCTCTTCCAAAACATCTTCCCCGAGTGGAAGAGGTGATCGAGCCAGCAAGCCTGATCTGCGCCTGTGGCGGTTGCCTGCATTGCATCGGGGAGGATGTCTCCGAACGCCTCGATGTCATACCGGCGCAATTCCGAGTCTTGGTCACGCGCCGTCCCAAATATGCCTGCCGTGCCTGCACCGACGGCGTTGTTCAGGCTTCGGCTCCGGCAAGGTTGATCCAGGCAGGGTTGCCGACGGAAGCGACCGTCGCCCATGTTCTGGTCTCTAAATATGCCGATCATCTACCCCTCTATCGGCAAGCGCAGATCATGAGCCGCCAGGGCGTCGATCTCGACCGGTCCACGCTTGCCGACTGGGTCGGTCGAGCAGCCTATGAGCTGCGTCCCATCTTCGATGCGCTGATCACTGAGCTGAAGCGCTCAACCAAATTGTTCATGGACGAGACGCGTGCTCCGGTTCTTGATCCAGGCTCTCGCAAAACCAAGACCGGATACTTCTGGGCGTTGGCACGGGATGATCGCCCATGGGGCGGCGGTGATCCGCCAGGTGTTGCCTTCACCTACGCGCCCGGTCGCGGAGGCATCCATGCCGAACGGATATTGCAGGGCTTTTCCGGCATCCTGCAGGTCGATGGTTATGCCGGATACAACAGACTGATCGCGCCTGAGCGCGTTGGCCCGGACATCCGGCTTGCCTATTGCTGGGCGCACGCTCGTCGCAAGCTGGTGGAGATCACCCGTAACGGAACAGCACCCATTGCCGAGGACGGCGTCAAACGGATCGGCGAGCTGTATCGGATAGAGACCGAATTGCGCGGTTTTGATCCGGAGGCTCGCGTGACCGGACGGAAGGAACGGTCTGCACCGCTCGTCGCCGCCATGCAGCTTTGGCTCACGCATAACAGAGCCCGTGTCGCGGCAAAATCCCCGCTCGGCGAAGCCTTGGCCTACATCGCCAAATACTGGGATGGTCTGAAGCTCTTCCTGACCGATGGGCGCATCGAGATCGACAACAACACCGTCGAGCGAACCATCAGGCCGATAGCCCTAAATCGCAAGAACGCACTCTTTGCGGGGCATGACGCAGGAGCCGAGAACTGGGCGGCCATCGCATCGCTCATCGAGACCTGTAAGCTCAATTCGGTCGATCCACTGGCCTATTTGACCGCCACGCTCACCGCCATAGTAAACGGCCACAAGCAGAACCGGGTTCACGAACTGATGCCGTGGAATTATTCGGAGCGAACACTCGGCTGAAGTCTGGTGTCGGGTTTAAGCGGTCATCGAAACTCAATGGATATCTCTTGTAGATCCTCTTTTAGGCGTCTCTTCATCCTTTCCTCATAGGTTCCAAGGAAAGAACTGGGTGACTTCATGCGTTTAATATTCGCTGCCGCCATTACCTTAGTCGCGATCACTGGTATCTTCGGAGCGTATTCGACACTTCCTTCGAAGACAACGGACAACGATTTTTCCAACCATTACCTACAGTTGGCACGAAACTCCCCTGACCTTCTCGGAAAGGTGATCAAATCTACTTTGCCAAACTGTCTGACTGACGCCGCGCGGGTTTTGTTGGATGACCAAATGATCGCCGACCTTGCCACGAAAACATTCTTCAAGTCTGGCGTCCTGATGGCTGAGGGCAAAAAAGCAGAGCAGAGTGCAAAAGAGTTCATACCCTGGATTGTCAAACAGGCTGAACCTCTCGGTCCGGTCCAGAAAAAAACCTATCTAGCCCTAGTTAAAGGTGAGCTTACAAGTCCAGACGTGATCCTTTGCGTACATTCTTCGATAAAGACATTAATTGACAAAAGGATTGATCTGAAAGCGTCGGTTTGGGACATCCGCACCTAACCGATTTCTCGGAATCTGCTTCTGGTGCATCCTTGCCGTCTGTCACAGCGTTAGTGTTCTGAGCGGCCCAAACGCGCTTGGTCAATGTGCGGGGAAAACATTATTTCCGCAGAACCGGACCGATGGGTTGTTGCCGTGGAAATATCCGGCCGAGTAAACGCGCTAGGCTGCTTTCAATAGAAAGCGTCATTGCATCAACCTCAAGTAAACGAAAACTACGCCAAACTCCCAGGTTCCGGACGCAATTCGAGGTCGAAGACTGTGGGTGAGCTGTTGCAATTCCTTGGTGATGTGCTTGGCAATATGATGTCCGGCCATCAGTCAAAATCGAGATTCGTGCGATGGTTGGAACGAGCTGTCATGGTAATCGTAGCCGCTCTGATCGCGGTGCTGATTTACCGGATGTACTCCTCGTGACAGCAGTTGGTGGATCGTTGTCGTCCGGCCGAGGGTCAAATCATCGACATTAGAAAGGCGAAATTTGATCAAGGTGCCGGCAAGACACCGCTTACG
>NZ_FMUD01000048.1:0-33978 GCF_900100825.1 Agrobacterium sp. DSM 25558
CTTTCCGCTTTCCGAGCAAAGAAATATCATTCCCCAAATGGTTGCAATAGGGGAACAATATTCTCAAGGCCGTTAGACTGTCAGACCGCCATCGCATCCACGTCTTGCATCGACATGGCTTCCTCAGCATCAACGAATGACTTGGCGACGTTGCATGACCTGCACAGACATTGCGTATTTGATTGCACATGATCGCCACCAATCGATAAACATTTGACATGATCCAACTCAGGGGAGTCCATCATGTTCAAGCCGCGCAATGCTTTGGGTGTAGCAATGCCGCACTAAACACATTGCCAGCCATTGCGCTAATGACACCCATGGAATCCATGACCGAAACCCATGACCGAAACCAGATTGAAATCATCGCCGTGCACAGCACAGTCGGGCAGCTTATAAACGAAACCAATTGCGCTAATGACAGGATATGACTCCATAACGAAAACACAACCTAAAAGAGAATAACGAAACCAATTGCGCCCCGTAACCCCTCACCCCACTGACGAGTCCTGTTCACGGTGTTCTGACACCTGACATGACATGTTAGTGGGGGGTATGGGGGGTGGTGGGGGGGGAGGAAAAACAATACCAAAAACACATAGCCAAATCACAGCCGGGAAAGGTTCGCATCAGGTTGCATTACCCCTATCCAGATCGTGACCGGAAATGAAGCGCCAACACCATAACGACCCATGACCTACCAAACCACATGAGCCAATCCGGGGGCCATATCCCCGCGCAATGACAGAGCGACCAACCATTGCAGATATAACCCTATCATAAATCGACACAGACAGGAGTAGGGCTGGCGTTTGGGGTATCAGATAGGCAACCGCACCAGAAACAGCCTAACGCCTCTGTATGGCGCTCTATGGCCGAAATGGAAAAACCCGCCATCCTGTTTCCAAGAGGCGGGCTTTCGTTATGGAATAGTTCGCGCAATCTTTACGCGCCATGGGCAATCTCTAGCGTCTCAACGTCAGCCTTTGTTCCCTTGGTCATGCCGATAACGATCTTGCGCGTTTCCAATAATCTGATAGCTGACTCACGAATAGCTTGTGGCGGATGCTGCTTGCCGACATATGGGAGGAGCCGCAAGCCGACATCGTTTGTGCGATGAAAAGCGATAGGCCTAGACTCTTCTTTGATGTACTCGCGCAGACCTTCCAGAACTTCCGAATCAATCGCGGCCTGACTTTCAAGAATGGCGGATGCTTCTTTCACGGCTTCCCCTGCGTCATCCCATAGCCGCCCGGACCAGACGAAAGACGGACGCACGACCATGTGCACACCGCTATGCGTTTCGCCATCCTCCTCGCACGGCTTACCGACAAGGCAACCGGACGCATAGGAAATTACCTTGTACAGATTCAGATAGCCGTCACCCTCATTCGTAACGAAGTGAAGACCGACCATTGCAGCCCCACCGGCGTCTTGTTCCTCATTAAATCGAATGCCTAGATTGTCATTGGTTGCCGTCATACTCATTTTTAAATTCTCCTTCTCTATCTCTCCTCACTCGCACCATTGCGCCGGAATTCACATTCACACACACACAGCCCTATATAAGGGGGCCTGTGAGTGAGTGATTATGTGTACATTCCACAAGTCACAGCCCTATGTTTTCACATGTGACTTGTGACTTGTGACCGAGGGTTTTAATCCTCTTCTTCGTCTGCTTCGTTGCAATACTCGGAGTCCCCGAACTCGTAATCTTGCTTTCGCTTGTCGTCTTTTTCATCCCATGACAGGAAGGGCGGCTTTTCCCTAAGCGACAGCGTAAAAACCATATTGGTTTTATTATAGGACAGTTCACCGGGTGAATTTTCCGGGCCGCCCTCCTCAGGCGGAAGCATATCTTTCCAGAAGCGCGCAACGTTCTTTCCATGCCTTTTCAGGTCGGGATCGTTTGCAGCAAGCTTTAAGAACTCCGACCGGCTGCAAACTACATCCCACGTGCCAAGGTCACTTATTCCGCCGCTCATCTTTCCACGGTCCAAATAGCGAATGATCCGCCGCCGCTTATCTCTCCGCGCAACCAAGACTTTCAGATCGGTATCTTTCTTCTTGTCATCGGCCTTTGGCTTGCGCCCCATCGCATGGGCCTTTTGCTCATCTAGGGCGCGCTGTATAGCTTCTGGAGACTCATCATAGATAACGACGCCTGCCGATTTCGTATAGCCAAGCCTTGTCTTGCCCACGTTGACACTTTCGAGAGACATAGCCGCGAGAGGGCCTGTGCGACCGTCGCGAGTCTTCGTTAGAGCCACAAGACGCCCAGCCGTCGAACCCTCAATATTACTACGGGCCGCGCTATATGTGATTTCGAAATCTGCCGCCGAATAGTTTGCAGAAGAACCTCGCCCGCCTTTGGATGCATCCTTGCCAGCATGTGCAACAATCGCAATAGAGATATCAAGACGCCTTGCAACTTCCTTTAGGTCGGAAAACACATCTTGCCACAACTCAGGCTTTAGCTCATCTTTGATAAGTCCAGCCGCAATAACGGTATCGATAACGACAAATACAAGCGGTACGCCTCTCCGCTTCATCATTGTCTTGTTTAATCTCTCTAACGCTAATTCGAATTGCTCTATCGAATGCTCTTTATTCAATCTAAGCAAGTTTTTGGGCATAACGAAAGGGACTTCTCGCCTATCAAGATTATGATACTTAAACAATGCGTCACGTCTTGGACGTATGCTCTCGTATCCCTCAAAGGCAAAGTAAGCCGTTCCGCCGTTCCTGTTTATTTTCTTTCCGAATATCTCGTCTTTGTACGTTAGCGCAATACAGAGCCATAATGCGTTGAATGTCTTGAATGCGCCTGACGTTCCGGTAAGCATTCCAACGCCGTTTTCTGGTATCATGTCAGCAACAAAGTCATCCTCATAAGGTTCGCCGTCATCCTCATCATCGGGAAAGCCTTCATTACCTTCATAAAATATAGGACCTAAAAACTCCTCTTGATCTTCAACCGTTCTAAATTGAGTCATTAATTTTTCAGGCGCTTAAGCTTGCAGCTTCAAGGCTGGAAATCCACGAATTCAACGTCGAGCGTCTCATCGCAATGCTGCCGCCAAGACGGAACACGGGAATTTCGCCCTTATCAATCATCAAGTGCACCCGACGAGTCTTAACGCCGATAGCCTCCCCGATGGCCTTTGCACCCACAATAACCTCTGATCCTTCCATTTCTGGTTCTCCTTATGCTAGGCCGAAACGAACGAAAAGCGCCGACAAGACACGGGAAAACCCGCGCTCAAAGGCACTGTGTCAGTTTCAGCAATGTTATGATTGCGCGCCGGTAGTCGAGCCATGGGCCGGACTACGATTGCAGGGGCGCTTATAGGGCTATCATGTGAGGGGTGTCAATAACGTTTTTTACGCAATCGTAACTTTCTCATTCCCATGTCGTCAATTCAATCCATTCCAGAACGAAATCAGCCAATCCTCATCATGACAGTCGGGCAGCTTGTGGCGCTAGCCACAATAAGGCCGATAGGCCTTAGTCTCCACTGGCATGGACAAGGGCGGGCCGGGGCTAGCATTCCGGGAGCGGAACGGGGAACGACATTAGCCGCGAACGATATCTAGCCCACGGGCGTCTATGGCGATCCATGGCAAATGACATTATTCGCCCAGGCATTATGGACCTATCTGGAATTGCATATCATTCGGTAACGACGGTATGCGAGTGGAGACTGCGGCCTGCGGCCTTGACGGGGCGTTGCCCCTAGCTGCCTGCCCCTTATGGATCACAGCCGGAAAATGGCCAGCATATGCGAGCCGGGGCCATCCAGAGCGGGGACTCGATTCACCACAAGGCAAGCGTGACCGTGCCGACCATGAAGGCCAAGGGGAACAAACCGTGCCAAGCCAAGCCAGCCGACACCATAAAACCTAATGCAACCATAGCGAAATCTCCTTTCCTCTTTCGCGTTATCCTTTCGTATGCGTTGGAGGGCGGGGGCCGGAACGACAAAGCCCCACCATTGCTGGCAGGGCTGGAATTGTAGCGCGGGGCCGTGGGGCTATGACAACATGAGTTTCATGACGATGATGAATTGCAGGCCAATGGTGCCGACTGCAAAGACGCTCGCAACGAATGGCGCGGCGATGGCTGGCAGTTCGTTGCGGATAGAAAACCAGACTGCAATTGCGGTAGCTGCGAATATGACGGGGATAAGCATTTCATGGTTCCTTGATTGTCTGGTTAAGCCGTAACGGCCTTGGCGCGTACCTCGCGACCGATGGCGGCATATGCGCGGAGATACGGAAAATAGCGGTTGCCCCGTGGAATGCGACCGACCCACGCAACGACGGTAGACGCGCCTTGCCCCATGAAGCGGCCCTTAGTGCCATCCGGTCCGGCCTTTACCCATTGTCCGGGCTGTAGCTTTGCGATGGCTTCAGGTGAAAGGTTCCAGATATCAACAGTCTTAGAAAAGCGCGCCATGTCGTTAGTCCTTATGGATCGTGGGGAAAGATGGCCGGGGCATTCACGCCCCTCATGATCGATTAGCGGTAATCCTCGCGAACCCATTCATTTTGCCGTGCACGGGCCGGAGCCGGGGAAACAGTGACGTTCTCAAGAATGACTCCCTTACGTTCTGCCCATTCCTTGACCTGCGTTTCAGTGCGGAAAAGTGCGATCAAAACACCGGCTGCGTTGCTCACTGCGATCATTGTTTTCGTCTCCGTTTCGATGAGCAACGTTTATAGAGCCCTCCGATTCCCGTCAATCCCCTGACCTAAAGATAAATGCGGAACATGACGTTATTTGCGGATAGGTCCGGGAATGATTCCTGTCAAAACCATCCGGGCCGTAGGCTTCTTTCCGTCTCGTATCGCGTTGCGTTGCTCAATCCCTGCGATAGCGGTTTTCAAGGCTTCCAGAGATAGCCGGGGCAAGCCTGACGTGCTTTGTTCCGGGAGCCGCAATGTGTAACGATGGCCACCCACGGTAATGGCTTCCTGTTTCGTTGTGTGGCGCGTAATGACCATTCCAAGAGCGTCTGCCCGTCGTTTCAGATTGTGCCAGTTAGCCGGGGCGGGTGTTTCCATGTGTGACTCCTCATGCTTGTTCAAGTTGACTTGCTCCATAGGCCGGGGCGTTAATGCCGGTCAAGCGTTTGACGTAAAGATATCTTGGATCATAATGGGAAGGCCATTCCGGGGCGTGGATCATGACTTGCGGGCAGTCCATGGCCGAAGGCCGTGGGAAAAGGTTCTACCGCCCTATTTAGCCCGTATCTCGTCACAGGCGCGTTTTGTCCCTCCTGTGACGCAATCACCCCGGACACCCTCCGGTTTCCAACCCACGGCCTTCCCTGTCCGGCAATCTTCCGCAATCGCTTCTTTTTCCTGCCGCGCCTACGGCTTGCCGCTGCCCACAACTTAAACAGGGGGCTTAGATACGAAAACCCGCCCTCCGGTATGGAAAGCGGGCCTGTTATCGTTACGGAGTTATGTCCGGCTCAATCCTCTCCTATCTCAAACTCAACCGTTTTGAATGTCGATTTCGTGAATTCCTCGCGTTCGATCGATTGCGCGGCCTTGACCAATTCGCGGGCAAGCTTTCGGGCCTGTTTCGCAGTTAGGTATTTTGTCGACTCCGACTCGCGGCCAAGATACACAGCAACGTTTTCCCGGAACCTATGCACCTGCGCATTCTGCTTTTTCATGCCGTCCCTTCCCCTGCCTAGATCGAAATCCGGGCAATCATCTTGGCGCTGGAAACGCCTAGCATCATGAGCCCAACAATTCCCGACACCCAAAGAAACGGGGCAATCGAAATGGCGCGGTCAATGGCCTTGCCTGTCCGGTTAGAAGCCTTGCGCACGTATCGATGAAAGGCGCTGTCTCGATATGGATCATTAAGGGAATGATGACTTGCACGGCCCTTGTGGATGGCGGGGCGCTGGACTCCCTCAATCACCGGGATTTCCTTCATGGTGGACTCCTTTGCGGGCTCTTTGGCCCTTGTGCGCGGCTGTTTTGAGAGTGCCGCGCTTGCCTCTATCTGGGAATTTCTTCTACCGGGCCGACGCTGGCAGGATCGTGGAACCTGCAAATTTCGCGGCCAGCTTTTGCGCCAAGTCGAGACGCCCGCACCATCCGGCATTAAAATATGTGGTGTAATCGGCCTTCTCAGCCGACGCGACACGGCGCGCTTGCTGATCTGCAATGAATTCGGCGCGGGTCATGGTGCCGATTGAAGCCTTAGCCTTGGCAATTCGGTCTGCATTTTCTTCGCGCTGTGCTTCCTGACGTGCCGCGATTTGTTCGGCTGTATATGAAGCATGAAAACCAGAAGCCGGGGTAACAGTCGTGACGTGGGCGTGAGTGCCAGCCGCGCAAAGGGCGTCATAATCATAGTTGCGCCCGTCAGTCTTATGCCAGTCCTTGTGCATGGCGAATGCCAGCTTTTCCGCCTTGTCTTGGCGATAAACGACAGTGTGAGAATATGACCGCTCAGTATTGCGGGTGTGGGTTTTGCCGTTTGGATCGATTGCGAAATATGCGGTCTTAGCCATGTGGGGCGTCCTTGCGGTTGCGGTTGGTATGTCCAAACCCTATTGAGCAACCCCCGGATTGTAAACCACGGACCTAAAGATAAATTGGTACATGACGATAAGACCTTGAAATAAAAGGCATAAAAAAACCCGCCATGCGAAACAACACAGGGCGGGCTAAGTCATAAGGAGTACACGCAACGAAAAGAAACAAAAGCGTGTGCCGCCCTTATTGAGTCGTTACAGAAAGGTGTCAATAGCCCATCCAGCCTCATGACTCAGCGCGTCACTGCACAGTGTCTTTTGCGTCCCGCGCTTGTTTCCCCAAAGATGGCGGAGCGCGATCCGGGCAGGCGCTTTTCTCATTCAAGCCCGTTGACAGCTAATCCCCAAAGAGGCTAACCCGGTCATGTTGCACAAAATAAGGTGGTCAAAGATGGCAGTACGGAAACGCGAATGGACGAAAGGTCCAGATGGCAAACCCAAAACGGCTTGGGTAGTCGATTACAGGGACATGGCAGGCAATCGAAAGCACAAGACCTTTGCGACAAAGAGGGAAGCGGACGCTTACCAGCTAACGGCAAAAAATGAAGTCCGGGACGGAATCCACGTTGCATCTAGCGAAACCGTGACGGTTCTACAGGCTGGAGAACTATGGCTTAAGAAGGCCCGCCGCGACGGCTTGGAACAATCGACCGTGGAAGATTATGATCGCCTGTTGCGCCTGCATATCGCCCCTCTCATCGGTGGATTAAAGCTTACCTCCCTCAACTCGCCAAAGCTAAGGGAATTCGAGGAACAATTGCGTGACACTGGCCGCTCAGCTTCAATGGCGAGGCGGGTTATGTCCACGCTAGGTTCCTTGCTTGGAGACGCGCAAGAGCGTGGGCTAGTCGTGCGGAATGCAGTCCGGGAGTCCAAGGTCAAGCGCGGGAGTCGTGATAGCCGGTTAGAGAAACGAGCAAAGGGCAAGCTTAAGATTGGCGTTGATATCCCGACACGCGAAGAAATCAGCGCACTAGCAGCCGCCCTTGATGGCCGTTGGCGTCCCATGATCTTGACCGCGATCTTCAGTGGTATGCGCGCTTCGGAGCTTAGGGGCCTGCGCTGGCAAGACGTTGATTTAGATGCCGGGAAAATCCGAGTCCATCAACGTGCCGACCGCTACAACGATATAGGCAATCCCAAATCAGAAACCAGCGAGCGCGAATTACCGGCACCGCCAATTGTCATTAACGTCCTGCGCGAATGGAAACTTAAATGCCCGCTAGCTGATACCGGAAAACTCGACGCGACCGGGCAGAAGATAAAGGCCCTAGACCTCTGCTTTCCAAATGGCGCGGGTAAAGTCGAAGGTCTGCGAAATATCCTTCGCCGGGGCCTGCATCCGGCATGGGTGAAAGCAGGCATAACCACAAACGACGGGAAAGTGGATTCAGAGGGGAACCTGATTCCGAGATACACGGGAATGCACTGCTTGCGTCATTGGTACGCTAGTTTCTGCATCAACCGGAAAGAGGATGGCGGGTTAGGCTTGCCCCCTAAGATGGTGCAGAACCGTCTAGGGCATTCCACTATCGCGCTCACGATGGACACCTATTCGCATTTATTCCCTTCTGACGATGACGGTTCCGAAATGGCAGCGGCTAGCGATTTCATCCTGTCACCTGTTAGGGCATGATATCCTTTTTGGTGTGTGGCAAGCAATTTGCAACCCTAGGATATGCAACATGGATGCAACACAAAACGCTCAAGGCCTTATTTTCCGGGGCCTATTTCATGATTTGTAATCAGGGGGTCACGAGTTCGAACCTTGTCGGGGGCACCAGTTTTTCCTTTTCCGATGACAAAGTGGTTATTTTCGCAGAGCGGTAACCTGCTTGGGTGAAATCTCACTCGTGCACATCAGGCATCTCACCCCAAATCCAGCGTCATCACCACCGGGCAATGGTCCGATGCCTTTGGCCTGTCCCATCCCGTCCGTGGATAGCGCTCTACCTCCTGCCCTGGTGGAAAGATTGTGCGGTAGGGTTGACCGGCGCGGATGATTTCGGGGGCGCTGTTGGCGTTGATCTCTGCAAGGTGTGGTGAGAGCCAGATGTAGTCTAGCTGGCAGAGATGCTGCTCCTGCGGGCCGCGGGAGTGGTAGAGCGTCCAGCGATCCATGTCATCACGGCGCAGCATCGGGTTTATGGCGAAACCGTCTTTGCTAAGAACATTGAGGGCGCTGCGCTCTTCTTTCACCGGTGTGAAGCTGTAGCCGGTGCGGCGGTTGCCGGAGATGGTGACGCGTTCCTGATAGTCGTTCATGTCGCCGCAGATGGCGAAATTCATGGAGCGGGTCTTGTCCGCTCCAAAACGGTTTTCGATGATGCGGCGGATGGCGCGGATCTCTGCTTCGCGCACGGGCATGGTGGAAAGCCGGGCATCGCCTGCCTCACGGGCGTTGGTCATGGACTTCAGATGCGTCACGTAAAGCGTGAAGGGTTTGCCGCCGATGCGCAGATTGAGTTCAAGGCAATCGCGTTTGAAAATCTTGTCGTCGATACGGTTCGTCAGCGCCAGTTCCGGCGTGAACAGGCCAAGCTCGCGATAGGTCAGCGTCGCATGGCTTTTGATCTCGACAAGCTCGATCCTCTCGCCATCCAGAGTTTCCTCACGCATGATGACGGCGACATCGATGCCGCGGCTGTCATTGCCCTCCACCAGATATTTCTGGCGATAGCCATTGCCCACCATGCGGTAGAGATAGCCATATTCGAAGGCCTGAAGAGCGGCCATGTTATCGACTTCCTGAAGGCAGAGAATGTCAGCGTCTGCATCGGCAATGGCCAGCGCTGAAAGCTGGCGGGTATCATCAGTCGATGCCAGCATACGTGCGCTTTCCAGCGCCTGATAGGTTGCCTCATCGCGCACATCGAAAAGCTGCATGGCCCGGTCGCGCCGCGTCTGGTTGCGAAAGCCGGTATAATCGAAACGCGTCATCAGGTTTTCGATGTTGAACGTGGCAAGCCGCAGCGACATGAATCATTCCCAGTTGGTCTCAGCTTAAGACTATCCGTTAATCCCGCGACAGCAAGCTTTACAGCCGCCAGGCCGAACGTATGACAACGGGGAAGAGCGAACCGATGGCGGCGGGTTCGCGGGAATAGGCGCGCAGCGACTGGCCGTCCGGCAGCGTTAGCCGCAGGGCGTAGCGCTCGCCTTCATAGAGAATGTTGGCGACGCGGCACGGTATGCCCTCGCCATCCTGTATCACGTCTTGCGGTCGCACCAGAATGTCTCCGCTTGGTGATGCCGAGCTTTCACCTGCCATCAGCGGTCGCAGCTCGTTCCAGTTCAGAGACCGTGGCGCATTTTCCGGCACCGGCAGAGAGAGTATCGCGCCCTGCCCCACCAGCCCGCCGACGAGCCTGCCTTCCGGCCGGGCGTAGAGTTCTGCGGGCGGTGCCATCTGCAACAGCTTTCCCTCGGACATCACGGCAACATCGGTGGCAAGCGCCATGGCTTCAGCCTGATCGTGGGTGACATAGACCATGGTCGCGCCTGATGTGGCATGGAATTCGCGGAAAGTTTCTTCCATTTCCTGGCGCAGATGCCGGTCCAGATTGGCCAGTGGTTCGTCAAGCAGGACAACGTCGGGTTCGGTGACGAGGCAGCGGGCGAGCGCCACGCGCTGCCGCTGCCCGCCGGACAATTCGGATGGGCGGCGGTCCGCATAGGCTTCCAGGCGTACGGTGGCCAGCGCGTGTGCTACCTTACGCCTATAGGTCTCGCCGGAAATGCCACGCACTTTCAGCGGATATCCGGCATTGTCGGCCACGGTCATATGCGGCCACAGCGCGTAGGACTGGAAAACCATCGCCATGTTGCGACGTTCGGGCGGCACCATGCTGCCGGCATCGGCCAGCACGCGTTCGCCCAGAAGAATGGAACCATCCGTCGGCTGTTCGAAACCGGCGATCATCCGCAAGACGGTGGTTTTGCCACAGCCGGATGGGCCGAGCAGCGCCAGAAAGCCGCCTTCGCGTATGGTCATGGACACGTCGTTCACGGCAGGTTTTCCGCCGCCAAAATATTTGGACAGGCGGTTGAGGATCAGTTTCGCCAAGGCACAACTCCCTTCGGCAGCTTTCGGCCGAGCACTTCTAGAAGCAGCATGAGGACGATTACCATCGCCACCACCAGAACGGAGAGCGCCGAGGCGAGATCGAAACTGCCGCTGTCATCGAGATTATAGATCACCACGCCCAGCGTCTGCGTGCCTGCGGACCAGAGTAGTGCCGATACCGTCAGTTCGTTGCAGGCGATGAGGAACACCAGAATGACCGAAGCGCCCGCCGCAGGCCCGACCAGCGGTAAGATGATGTCGAACATCCGCCGCCAGAACCCCGCCCCGGCCAACCGTGCGGCTTCCTCCAGCGCTGGGTCGAACTGCGTGAAAGCTGAGACCATCGGCTTCAAGCTGACGGCGAAGAAGGAGGAGAAATAGGCAAGCAGAATGATCCACAGCGTGCCGTAGAGCGTCACACCCAATAGCGGAATGGGCGCGGCAAACAACAGCACGTAGGACACGGAAATGACGACACCTGGAAGCGCGTAGGGAATATCGACAAGCGCCGACAGCAGAAACATGAAACGGCTTTTGCCGCGCACCAGAAAATAGGCCGTCAATATTGTCACCACCAGGAGACAAAGCGATGTTGCCGTGGCGAGAAATAGCGAGTTTGCAAAGGCCGTACGCGTGACCGCTTGGCGGAACAGAATTTCCTCATAGGCATGCAGCGTCGCGGTCTTGGGGGTGAGCGGCACGCCATAGGCAGGTGCCAGCGAACTGACGACAAGTGCTGTCAACGGAGCCACCAGCATGAAGAAAATGCCAAGCCAGAGCGCAAGCTCCGCCACGCCGCGCCAGCCACCGAGGTGAAAGGTCGCGGCCTTGCCGGACAGACCGATGATGCGGTAATCGCGCCCCTTCATCGCCCGCTCCTGAATAGCAAGGCCAAGGACGGAGATGATCGCGATCATGCCTGAGAGCATGGCGATATCGCCAAAGGTACTAGTGCCGAAGCTGGCAAAGCGGCTGTAGATGAGCGTTGGTAGAGTGAAGATGGATGCGGGAATGCCGAGAATGGCGGGAATGCCAAAATTGCCGACGCATGACACGAAGGAGATCGCCGCACCCGCAATCAGACCCGGCATGGCCAGCGGCAGAATGATGTCTTTCAGCACCTGCCAGGAGGACGCGCCGGACAGCTTTGCCGCCTCGATGCCATCCTGCGGCAAGGCCAGCAGCCCGGCACGAAGGGACAGGTAAACCAGCGGCGCATGCTGCACGCCCAGCAGCAGCGCGATGCCAGCAATGGAATAAAGCGGCTGTGGCGAGCCCAAAGGCGGCGCAAGGCCGATGGCCTTCAACAGCGTGCTGGAAGGGCCGGTCATGCCGATCCACGAGAGCGCCGTGACCTGCGGCGGGATCATCATCGGTAGCATGAACAGAAAGCTCAGCGCCGACTTGGCCCTGATATCGCATAGTGTCAGCGCCAGCGCAAAACCGGCTCCGATGGCGAGCGAAATGACCATGCCGAAGAAAGATGTGGAGAGCGTGTTCAGCACCGCATCCCACAGTGCCGGATCGCTCAGCAGCGGCCACATGTCACCTTTCAGCGACGAGAGGATGCCGGTATAAGCCAGCCGCCCCAGCGGCAGGGCGCTCAGCATGAAAACGACTGAAACCACAAAGGGAAACAGCCAGCGCGGCTGACTGTTTCCTGTCTTCGAAATCGTGTGCATGAATGCGGATCAGCCCTTGGAGCCGAAGATATCCGAGAAGGTCTTGAGGTCCTTTTCCGAGTTCTTCAGCGCTTCCGGCGCGTTGATTGGCAGCACCTTGATCTTGTCGCGTGCCGGGAAGCCTTCCGGCAGGGCAACGTCGTTGCGGGCTGGAATATAGCCGAGCTTGACGAAGCCTTCCTGGCCCTTGGCGGACAGAACGTAATCCACAAACTTCTTGGCGGCGTCGGCATGCTTCGTGTTGGCCAGAATACCGACTGGCTCGGTAACTGCCGAAACGCCTTCTTCCGGGAACACGAATTCAACCGGTGCGCCCTTGGCTTTTTCGCGGATCGGCATGTAATCGACCACGACACCGTAGGCCTTCTCGCCCGATGCGACAGACTTCAGCACGGCACCGTTGCCACCAGCGGCAATCGCGCCATTTTTCTTGAGCGCCTTGTAATAATCCCAGCCGAGGCTGCTGACACCGGCCAGCGTCTGCGCGTGGATGAGGGCCGCACCAGAGGTCAGCGGGCTTGGCATGGTCACGAGGCCCTTGGATTCCGGCTTTGCCAGATCCTTCCAGCTTGTCGGCTTCATCGCGGCCTGCGTGTTGTACATGATGCCGGTCGTGATGAGCTTGGTGGAATAATAATAGCCATCCGCATCATAGAAAGCCGCGTCGTAATGCGCCGCTTCCGGCGACTTGTAGGCCAGAAGCTGCTTGTTCTGCTTCATGCGCTCCAGCGTGACCGTGTCCGCAATCAGCAGTACGTCGGCGACCGGGTTGCCCGCTTCGATCTCGGCCATCAGCTTTGCCATGATCTTGGGCGTTCCGTCACGCACCCACTGAATGTCGATGTTGGGATTGGCGGCCTTGAAGCCATCGACGGTTGCCTGCGCATCCTCGTTCGGCTGGCTGGTGTAAAGCACCAGATCGGCAGCCTGAGCGCTACCTACGAGAATACCGAGCGAAACGACGGCCGTGAAGGCGGAGAGAAGCGTTTTCATGAATGCGGTTCCTGTTGTGATGTGGCACCGCTAAAACACACATGCATAACATGTGTGTGACAGGCAGGATTTAAGCGCTCATCACAGCGTGACCGTACCCTCGATCAACACCGTCACCGCACCGCCAATCCAGATATCGTCGCCAATCTTGTCGACACTGACGCGCCCTGCCCGGCCAAGAACCGTGCCCTGGCTTGCAACATAGCTGTGCGGCGCAAGGCCCTGGCCGATCAGCCATTGCGCAATGCCCGCATTCAGACTGCCGGTGACTGGATCTTCGTAACCATCCGCAAAGGCTCTCAACTCGAAATCCGCCTCGATAGCGTCTTCCACGCTGCAAGGTGCCACCACGCCAACCTTGAAACCGCCAAGAACCGGATAATTCGGCTTGATGTTCAAAACATCCTTCCGCGAGCGGAGCAGCAGCGAGATCCAGCCGGGACCGTTATCCGTCCAGTTTGCATCGACAACTGCATCCTTTGAAAGACCAAGACCCTCAATGATGTTTTCAAGTATATCGGCATCCACAGGACCCGATTTGCGCAAGGGTGGCGCGGCAAATGCCAGCTTGCCGTCTGAAACCCTGATACGAACAAGACCCGCCTCACATTCCTGCACCACCTCGGCCTTTTCGGCCTTAGCCTGACGGGAAAGCCAGACATGGCATGTGCCAAGCGTGGGATGGCCTGCGAAAGGCAGCTCTCCATGCGGCGTAAAAATCCGCACCCGGTAATCGGCATCGGCAGATGTTGGTTTTAAGAGGAACGTGGTCTCGCTCAGATTCGTCCAGTTGGCAAAAGCCGCCATCTGCGCATCCGACAGGCCATCCGCATCGCAGACGACGGCGAGAGGATTGCCCTTGAGTGCTTCTGCCGAGAAGACATCGACTTGCTGAAATGCGTGTTGGCTGGTCATGGGAGAATCCTTTCGTCGGGATGGCGCAGAGGAGTTGAGAGCGCGCGTCTAGATTTCTTCTCCCCGAGGGGGAGAAGGTCGCGGCAGCGGGATGAGGCGGCTAGCTCTCCGTATCCATTGACCCTTGCCCCCTCATCCGAGCCTCCTGAGTTTATCGAAGGGGGCCACCTTCTCCCCGGCGGGGAGAAGAAACCAAGCATCAACGTCGCGTACAGAGCCTTGACGTAACAGCTCAAACCAGCGGCATCGTCTCGTTCGATGTGGTTTCCGCACCGGCAATCAGACGACCGAGGCGCTTGATGCCTTCATCGATCATCTGCTCGTTAGCGCAGGAGAAGCTGATGCGCAGCGTGTTGGCACCGGAGCCATCGGCATAGAACGCCTTGCCCGGAACGAAGGCGACCCGCTCTGTGGACAAGGACTTGGCGAGAAGCTCTGCGCCATCCATGCCTTCAGGCAGGGTGACCCAGACGAACATGCCGCCTTCCGGCTTCGTCCAGCTGGCAAATTTCGGCATGTATTTCTCGAGAGCCGCCAGCATCGCATCCCGGCGCGCGCTGTAGGCAGCCTTAATCTTTGCGACCTGCTTGTCGAAGCCGCGCGAGGCGACATGCTCGATAGCCATCTGGTTGATGGTCGAGGAATGCAGGTCTGCTGCCTGCTTCATGAGCACCAGCTTGCGGATAACAGGCATGGCCGCAACCACGAAACCGACACGAAGACCCGGTGCCAGCGTCTTGGAGAAGCTGCCGGAATAGATCGTGCGGGTCTTTTCGATGCCGCCGCTGCGGGCGATGTCGAGCGCCAGAATCGGCGTGACGGGTTCGCCGTCAAAACGCAGGTTCTGATAGGCTGCATCTTCGAGAACGGCGATATCCAGTTCGTCGGCCAGTTCCAGCAACCTCTTGCGGCCCGCCAGATTGACGGTTTCACCGGTCGGGTTGGAAAAGTCAGCCGAGAGGTACGCGAACTTCACCGAACCGCCAGCCTTGGTCGCGGCATCGCGGTACGTCTGCGGTGTGCGGTTACCGTTCGGGTTCAGTTGGTCGTAAGTCGGCTCATAGGCATTGAAGGCCGAGAGAGCGCCGAGATAGGTCGGCCATGTCACCAGCGCCGTATCGTTGGGCGAAAGGAACAGCTTCCCGAGATAATCCAGCGCCTGCTGCGAACCTGACGTGATAAAGACGTTATCGACCGAGCATTCGATGCCGATCTTTTCCATGTCTTTCACGATCCATTCGCGCAGCGGCTTGTAGCCTTCACTGACGGAATATTGCAGAGCGGAATTGACCTGCGGACCAGAGAAAATATCAGCATAAGCCTGCTTGAATTCCTGGTCTGGAAACAGCGCAGGATCAGGAATACCGCCCGCGAAGGAAATGATATCCGGTTGTTCCAGCAGCTTCAGCAATTCGCGGATTTCGGACGCCTTCATGCGCGACGAGCGCGTGGCGAAAATCTGTTCCCAATCGAGCATGGGTTCGTTTCCTCTTGTTTCGTTTTCTTGCGCATATATTTACAGAAACACCGATAGGTCAGCAATGCTGACTTATCGATTTTTGGTACGGTTTTTCACCTTTTCTGCGCAACCTCCCAGAAGGTGCATACGCAATACATCCTCGGACAAGAGTCTACAATCGGCATCACGATGGATTGACGGCGGCACAATTTCCGGCTCGATTGCAAGGCCACTGATTTGACGCATGATGGAGGATACAATGCTCAAGAATATCGACCCGGCACTGAATGCAGATGTGCTGCACGCGCTGCGCGCCATGGGCCATGCAGACACGCTTGTTATCACAGACACGAACTTCCCATCCGATAGCATCGCCCAGCACACCGTCGTCGGTCAGGTTCTGCGCATGGAAAACATCTCCACCGCCCGCGCCATGCAAGCCATCCTCTCCGTCTTCCCCCTCGACACCCCTCTTCAGCCTTCAGTAGGCCGCATGGAAGTCATGGGCGCGCCAGACCAGATCGAGCCAGTGCAGGCGGAAGTCCAAAAGGAAATCGACGCCGCCGAAGGCAAATCCGCGCCCATGTATGGCATCGAACGCTTTGCATTTTACGAGCAGGCAAAGGAGGCCTATTGCGTGATTACGACGGGTGAGACGCGGTTTTATGGCTGCTTTATTCTGACGAAGGGTGTGATTGCGCCGGGGGTGTAACGTTTTACACCTCCCTCATTCCTGTGCTTGTCACAGGGATGAGGGAGGTAGAGCTACCAGTACCACATCAAGCTTGGGTCGGATCGCGCTCAATCACTTCACCGCTCTGAAGTTGTTCTACTGAACGGCGCAATCGTTCAGCGTTGGCAACATGAGAGAGCAAATGTGACGTACCGTCGGCCGATTTGTCGACCGGAGTCCCTTGATGAAACCGCAGCTTCCAACTATTCCCCTCGCGGCTCCAGATCGAAGAGCGATTGGCCCACTCCACGACACCACCGTAAACCGCTTCACTCACATATGTCACCTGAACGATGTCCGGTGACAGTTGTCGACCATGAAAACTCAAGAGGGGAATAGTTGCTTTTATCGTCTGTCCTGGCCGAGCCTCGACAAGGATCTCAGCCCTCGTATACGTTCGTCCTGAACGTCCGAACTCGAAAAAGTCTTTAGCAAAAACGTTGTCCATCAATGCAACGTCGAAACGTGTCTCGGTGATCCACAGGCTCTCTTCCAGTTGACGGATTTCATCCAAATCCTTTTCGGATAGTGCGGTATCCTCATCGTGCATGATGGCGTCCTCCGTAACCAAGTCGCACGAGAAGACCAGCTTTCGACATTATCGACAAGAAAAAAGGATGCGAAAGTTGCCCTTCGCATCCCCTTGCAACTTTTATCTGCACCCTCGTCAACGTGACGAAGAAATTACGCAGTCTTAGTTGACAGCCTTATCAACCAGCTTGTTCTTGCCGATCCATGGCATCATGCCGCGAAGCTTCGCGCCGACTTCTTCGATCTGGTGAACGTCGTTCATGCGGCGGATGCCCTTGAAGCGGGCGGCACCGGAGCGGTATTCCTGCATCCAGTCGGACGTGAACTTGCCGGTCTGGATGTCGTGCAGGACGCGCTTCATTTCAGCCTTTGTTTCAGCTGTGATGATGCGTGGGCCGGTGACATATTCGCCCCATTCTGCCGTGTTGGAGATGGAGTAGTTCATGTTGGCGATGCCGCCTTCATAGATCAGGTCCACGATCAGCTTTACTTCGTGCAGGCACTCGAAATAGGCCATTTCAGGCGCATAACCGCCTTCGACCAGCGTTTCGAAACCAGCGCGGATCAGCTCGACGAGACCGCCGCACAGAACGACCTGTTCGCCGAAGAGGTCGGTTTCGCACTCTTCGCGGAAGTTGGTTTCGATGATGCCCGAACGACCGCCGCCAACGCCGCAGGCGTAGGAGAGCGCAACTTCAAGAGCATTGCCCGAAGCGTTCTGGTGAACGGCAACGAGGCAAGGCACGCCGCCGCCCTTCTGGTATTCGCCGCGAACCGTGTGGCCAGGGCCCTTTGGTGCGATCATGATGACGTCGAGCGAAGCCTTCGGCTCGATGAGGCCGAAGTGAACGTTGAGGCCGTGGGCGAAGGCAATGGCGGCGCCATCACGAATGTTGTCGGCAATTTCTGCCTTGTAGATATCAGCCTGAAGTTCGTCAGGCGTTGCCATCATCAACAGGTCGCCCCACTTGGCAGCTTCGGCAACGGTCATGACCTTGAAGCCATCGGCTTCTGCCTTCTTGATGGTGCCAGAACCGGCCTTCAAGGCAATGACGACGTTCGTGGAACCGCTGTCCTTCAGGTTCAGCGCGTGGGCGCGGCCCTGCGAGCCGTAACCGACGATGACGACATTCTTCGCCTTGATGAGATTGAGATCGGCATCACGATCGTAATAAACGCGCATTGGATAGTCCTTCCTGTGCTAAATCAAGTTGTTGGGGCCGAAAATTCAGGCGACCTTTCCGCCGATTTCCGAATGTACTTTTTCCGTGCCGTAGAGCGTCAGAAAGGCCGAAACAGCCTTGCGCGCCCGCGACGAGAAATCCTTTGCCTGTTGCGCTTCACCGAGCAGCATGCGTACATGCAGGTCGGAAACGATCAGGCCATAAAAGCTGCGATAAGCGTCTTCGAGATCATCGAAGCGGAGATAGCCGGAGCGACGTCCCGCCTCGATCAACCCGCGAGAACGCTTGTCGATCTGGCGACGTCCGCGCTCCAGAAGAAGATTGCCGAGCTTGGAGCCATCACGCGTCGCCTGCCCAATCGCCAGCCGGTTCAGCGCCAGCGAGACATCCCCCGCCAAAACGTCCAGAAGATCATGGGCGAAAACTTCGAGATGGTCGGTCAGTTGCGCCGCCGACACGCGGTCGCCTGCCTTTTCGAACGTGCGAACCTTGCTCTGCTGAAAGGTGATCATCGCAGCCAGCAGACCATCGCGATCGCCGAACCACTTGTAGAGACTTTCCTTGGAACAGTTGGCGGCGCGCGCTAGGCCAGATGTGGTCAGCGCTTTTTCTCCGCCCTCGACCAGAAGACGCAAAGCCTGCTCCAGAACGGCGTTCTGACGCGGCGAAAATTCCTGCGCTGTGATCGGATCGGTCCCCACCTTGCCCACTCCATCTGACAAATATGTACCGTACGGTACGGTTCGAGTGTTGTTTAAGTGGAGCCGCGAGCGGGGTCAAGCAATTTTTAAAAGGAAATTACGAATTGACGCAGCGCAATATGAGCGCTGGCGAAAATGCCTGCGGTGTGCCGTCATCCGTGGGTGGGTAGACTCAGGCTTCGAAACGCTGACGCGCGTCCTTTACCGCATCGTGGTTCTCCAGCGCCCAGTTGATGACTTCAGACAAAGGACGATAGAGCGAGCGCCCGAGCGGCGTCATGCTGTATTCAACGCTTGGCGGTTTCGTCGGGAAAACCTCACGGTGAATATAACCATCTCGCTGAAGGTCGCGCAGGGTCTGTGTCAGCATGCGTTGGGAAATATCCGGCACCATGCGGCGAAGTTCGCCAAATCTATAGGGTCGTTCCGCAAGAGCTTGCAGCAGCAAGGTGGACCACTTGCCACCTATATGGTTGAGCAGGTCCCGCACCGGGCAGTTGGCAAAATCCAGATTGGAGAAATCAGGCATCGGGGCAGACGATGTCGGCTTTAATCTGGAAATCGTTGCAGTCATGGTGGTTCCCTTTTGGTAACGTAGAGCGGTAAAAATGCCTTCTTTACAGATAGCAGTCAATTCCTATTCTATCCCTACTCTCTTTTTGAGACCACTGAAAAAGGAATAACTCTATGAGCAAGATTCTCGTGACCGGCGCTTCCGGCAACCTCGGCCAGGCGATCATTCGTCACCTTTTGGAAACATATCATGTTCTCGCGTCCGATATCGTCGCGGCAAGCCGCGACACCTCCAAGCTCTCGACACTCGGTTCAAAGGGCGTGGAAGTGCGCAAGGCCGATTTCGATGACGCAGCGTCGCTGGATGCGGCCTTTGCCGGGATCGACACGGTTCTCATCATCTCCACGGATGCGCTTGCCGTACCCGGCCTGCGCCTGACGCAGCACAAGGCGGCGGTTGCCGCAGCAAAGACCGCTGGTGTAAAGCACCTCGCCTATACGTCCATGCCGAACCCGGACAAGTCGCTCGTCACCTTCGCTCCCGACCATCTGGGAACCGAAGAGGCGGTCAAGGCAAGCGGCCTGCCCTACACGATCATCCGCAACGCCTGGTATAACGACAACTACCTGCATTCCATGGCGCACAATTTGCAAAGCGGACAGTGGTTCACAGCCATGGGTGACGGCAAGGTTTCCAACATCTCCCGCGATGACTGCGCCCGAGCGGCCGCCGCAGCTCTCGCAAAGGGCAAGGCCGAGAACAAGACCTACACCGTCACCGGCCCACAGTCGCTCAATGCCGACGAGATCGGCGCGATCATCTCGCACGCAGCTGGCAAACCACTGGCAGTCGTCAAGGTATCGCCTGCCGATCTGCAAAAAGGCATCGAAGGTGCCGGCCTCCCCGGCTTCGTGGCCGAAATGCTGGCATCCGCCGACGCAAACATCGCCGCCGGCAATTTCGATCTCGTGACCAGCGATTATGAAACGCTGACAGGCGAGAAGCCGCAGACGAGTGAGGCGTTTTTCAACGCGCATAAGGCCGCGCTTGCTGGTTGATATGGAGTCAATGACTTGGAAAGACAGGCCATTCGAAGCGTAAGATGATTACCAACTTTGCTCCAAACTCAACCTCACCCTCGGGCTCGACCCGAGGATCCAACGAGCCACGACGTTGACCGTGGATAGACCCTCGGGACAAGCCCGAGGGTGACGGAGGTTGGGAGTAACGTCACGCCTCCCATGGTGGTAGCGTTATGCTCACGCCTCGTCCTTCAGCGTCTCTTTCTGCGTAATCAGCCGTGCGCTGTGTTGACCGCTGAGATAGATCCACAGCCAGCTCCACGCCACGGCAAGGCGCGAGCGAGTGCCTATGAGGAAGTAGATGTGGGCGAGGCCCCATATCCACCATGCCAGAACACCCGTCAGCTTGATCTTGCCGAAATCGGCAACCGCAGCGCTTTTGCCGATGGTGGCGAGGTTGCCCTGGTGACGGTAATGGAAGGCCGGTTGTTCGGTCTTGCTCGCCAGACGCGCCGTGATGACCTCTGCGACATAGCCACCCTGCTGCTTGGCAGCCGGCGCGACACCCGGCACGGGCTTGCCGTCTTCCTGCTTCACCAGAGCCGTATCGCCAATGACGAAGATGTTGGGGTCACCCGGTATATTGAGCTGCGGGCCGACTTCCGCACGCCCGGCCCTGTCAGACGTCGTATCGAGCCATTTTGCAGCGGGCGATGCCTGAACGCCAGCAGCCCAGATGATCGTGCGGGCGGGCGTGAAGTCGTCACCGATCTTGACGCCCTCTTCCGTGCAAGCCGAAACCGGCGTTCCGAGCAGCACTTCGACGCCCAGCTTTTCCAGCGCAGTTTTGCTGTAGGCCGACAGTTTCTCGGTGAAAGCGGGCAAAACTCTTGGTCCCGCTTCGACCAGCAGGACCCGCGTCTTGCGTGTATCGACATTGCGAAATTCCGGCGGCAACACCTTGTGGGCCAGTTCCGCAATCATTCCGGCCATCTCGACACCCGTCGGGCCAGCACCGATGACCACGAAGGTCAGATGCGCCTGCTTTTCCTCTTCCGTTGTCGCAAGCTCGGCGCGCTCGAAAGCCAGCAGCAGGCGGCGGCGGATGGTCGTTGCATCCTCCAGCGTTTTCAAACCGGGCGCGTGTTTCTCCCACGCATCATTGCCGAAATAGGCATGGCGTGCACCGGTGGCGAGCACCAGCGTATCGAAGGAAACAGTCTCGCCCGAGGTCAGGATGACGTTCCGGTTCTGGCGGTCTATGCCGCCGACTTCCGATAAAAGCGTGGTGACTTCCTGCCGGTCGCGGTAAAGCCGCCGTATCGGCCAGGCGATTTCGGATGTCGCCAGCGCCGTGGTCGCTACTTGATAAAGCAGCGGCTGAAACAGGTGATGATTGCGGCGGTCGATCAAGGTGATGCGAACCGGTGCGCCTTTAAGTCCATGAACGACCTGCAGTCCGCCGAAGCCTCCCCCAACGACGACAACGTGATGCTGCTGCATAAAAATTTGCCCTTCTAAAATAAAAATATCCGCGCATTATCGTGCGCGGATACAATATAAAGGCAAAAATCGACGATAGTTATGAAATAGTCTGACCACAGGCGCGACAAAAACGCCGTACCGTCTCAGCCATACCATATTCCATGGCATCCGCCGTCAGCCCATGTCCGATGGAGACCTCCGCCAGATCCGGGATGCGCCGGACCAGCGCCGGCAGGTTGGCAACGGTCAGATCATGGCCCGCATTGACCTGTAGACCGAGCGCTTTGGCGTAATCTGCGGTTAGCCCAAGCTTTTCGATCCACATCGCAGCCTGTTCAGGATTGTCGTAACAGCCGCCATAGGGGCCGGTGTACAGCTCGATGCGAGCCGCGCGCGTTTCCGCCGCAAGTCGAACCGCCTCCTCATCCCCATCACCATCGGCAAAAAGAGAGACGCGCATGCCGCCTGCCATAAGGCGCGCCACGGTCTCCTTCAGGAACGTGGCATGCTTGCGAAAATCCCAGCCATGATCGGAAGTCGCCTGCGCGGGATCATCCGGCACCAGCGTCACCTGCTCCGGCTGCGTTTCCTCGCACAACAGCAGAAAGTCTTCGGTCGGGTAACCCTCCATATTGAACTCGGCCTGCGGGAACTCATCATCGATCAGGGCGCGCAACACCGGCAAGTCGGAAAAGCGGATATGACGCTGATCCGGACGCGGATGGACGGTCAATCCGCTGGCTCCCGCGCTCAGCGCAATGCGGCCAAAATGCTCGACATCCGGCCACGGCAGATCACGGCGGTTACGCAACATGGCAATGGCATTGAGATTAACGGAGAGCTTGGTTGGCATGGGGGATCATCGCTTGTTTTCAACAGTGGGAGGCTTTGTTTCCCCCACTCTAGCCTATCTCGCAAGCACCACTCGAAAAATAATTGAAAAGTTTTGGAACCAAAGCGCGGCATTCGAATTCTACAACCCATTAGGGTTAGGGGACTCATTATGACTAGTGATTATTTTTACGCGGAAACAAACTTGAAGCTAAACCCGAATTTCGATCTCGCTATCGATGGGGGAACCGACGACCTTTTGAAAGATGAACTCCCTGTGCGACGGTCCATACCCGGAAGAGCGCGCAATGAAGCCCGGTGGAGGGCCAAACCGATGCGCGATACGGAAGAACCGAAGATGTCGCTGCATCAGGATGCCTCGACTGCAAAACGCAAAGGTTTTCTCCCAGACATCCCCCAACCATCTCATATGCCACCGGAGCCGGTCGGCATTGCCGACATGGCAAACATGTTTGGCGTAACGCATCGCACTCTGCATTTCTATGAAGAGAAAGAAATCATATCCTCACGCCGTGCGGGATTGATGCGCATATATTCGCATCAGGACGTGCGGCGCATGGCAGTGGTAAATTTCTGTCGCGAGATCGGCATACCCGTCGCGACCATTCAGGACATCATGCAGAAACTGGCCGACGCGCCAACGCAGGCTGACGCTGACGCCATATTCCAGAACGTTCTGAACGCCCGCAAAAGCGAACTGGCTGGCGAAATCTCCACGGTCCGCCGTCAGATTCAGCAGATCAGTGACGTTCTTCTAACCGATGATGTTGCCACGGATGCCGATGATGATGTTATCGATGCATCCCACGTCGAGTTGGACACGCAAGAGCGAAAATGCCTGGAGTTGATGGCGGAAGGCTATGCGCCTATTCGGCTGGCACGAACACTCGGCATTTCCAGCGACGAACTCCAGAAGCTGGAAGCCAGCGTGATGGAAAAAGTCAGCGCCAATAACCGCTTTCAGGCTGTGGCCAAGGCATTTATGCTGGGCGTCATCAGCCCTGACCGGGAAGCCGCATCGCAAGACTGAAGCCTTTTAGCGATAAGAAACAAAAACGCCCGGTGCAGATGAAAAACTGCACCGGGCGTTTTTATATCAACGCACGATCGTCAGTGTTTCGGCTGCACGGGTAATGGCGGTATAGAGCCACCGCTCGCGCGAATCGCGAAATGCAAAGCTCTCATCAAACAAGACGACATTGTTCCACTGCGAACCCTGAGCCTTGTGTACGGTCAGCGCATAACCGTAATCGAACTCGTCGTAACGCTTGCGCGTCGTCCACGGTATCTCGGTTTCCGTTTCCTCGAACGCCGCCTTCAACAGTTTGATCTTCGCCGCACCGCGATCCATATCGTCGTCTTCGGGGCGTATCATCAGGTTGATACCGGGCTTTACGGTTTCGCGCGACGAACTCATCACCTGCCACAGAGAGCCGTTCAGCAATCCCTTGGCGGGGTCGTTGCGAAGGCACACCAGCTTGTCGCCGGATTGCGGATAGTCGGCAACGAAACCCTTCAGCTCGCGAAGGCGCTGATTGTAGCGGCGGCGGGTTCTGTTGGTACCGACCAGCACCTGGTCCGCGTCCAGCACAAGCCCTTGGGTCACTTCGTTTTTGGAAATCACCTGCGCGGCACCGTAGTCCCCGCGCATGATCTCCTTGCCCTCCCGCACATCCATGGCCAGCTGGATGATCGGGTTGTCTTTTGCCTGACGGTGAATTTCCGACAGCAGAAAATCCGGCTCCTGATCCGTGAAGAAGCCACCACCGGATACGGGCGGCAACTGCCCCGGATCACCCAGAACGAGGATCGGCGTGCTGAAGCTCATCAAGTCCCTGCCCAGCGCCTCATCCACCATTGAGCACTCGTCGATGATGATCAGTGCCGCCTTGGCAAGCGGGCTCTGCCGATTGATGGAAAACATGGGCGCGATGGATGTCTTGCCGGTTTCTTCGTTTTCCACCGCCTCTTCGCCGCGCGGGCGATAGATCAGAGAATGAATCGTGCGAGCATTGGTGGCCCCACGCGAGCGCAGAACCTGCGCGGCCTTGCCGGTAAAGGCCGCAAACAGCACCTCGCCATCGACATTTTCGGCAAAATGCTTGGCAAGCGTCGTCTTGCCCGTGCCGGCATAGCCGAACAGCCGGAAAACCTGCGTACGGCCTTCCTTCAGCCATCGCGAAACAGCCTTCAGGGCTTCGTCCTGTTGCGGTGAAAATTGCATGCGTTCTCTTCGCAGGATTCGAGCGTAAAGTGCAACTGAAAAAGAACGAAAGAAGAATAAAGGCGCAAGCCGAAGAGACGAAAAGAAATCGCCAAACCTCGTTGCAGCAAAGCTGAGGCGAACAAACCCATAAGTTTTGATGGATCGACCTGACCGCTCGCTGGTTTAAGATGCACACAGCGTGAAAAACCGGAGCAATGACATGTTCGATGATATCCCAACCGTTACCCTACCCTCTGGTGTCAGCATTCCCGCATTGGGGATCGGAACTTGGAACATGGGCGAGGAGCGCGCTGCCGAAATCAGCGAGATCTCCAGTATCCGCAAGTCCGTCGAGCTGGGGATGACGGTTGTCGATACCGCGGAAATGTATGCGGATGGAAAATCGGAAGAGGTCGTTGGCAAGGCGATCGTGGATATACGCGAACAAGTTTTCCTCGTCAGCAAGGTCTACCCGTTCAATGCCAGCGCGCAAGGCACAATCGATGCCTGCGAACGCAGCCTCAAGCGCCTTGAAACAGACCACCTCGACCTTTACCTGCTGCACTGGCGCGGCTCCCACCCGTTGGAAGAAACCGTCGGCGCGTTCGAAAAGCTCAAAGCGGACGGAAAGATCACCGATTGGGGCGTCTCCAACTTCGACACAGACGATATGGAGGAGCTGTTCTCGTTCACCGAAGGCAAAAACTGCGCGGTCAATCAGGTGCTTTACAATCTGTCCAGACGCGGCCCTGAATATGATCTTCTGCCCTGGTGCCAAAATCACGGCGTACCTTTGATGGCCTACTTACCGATCCAACAGGGCCAACTGCTCAAAAACCACGAACTCATCCGCATCGCCAAAGCCTATCAGGCCACGCCCGCGCAGGTCGCACTCGCCTTTCTGCTGGATCGTGATGGCGTAATGGCCATACCGAAAAGTGCCAACCCGGAGCGTGTCACCGAAAATCGCGGCGCGACCGATCTGGATATCAGTGACGATGACTGGGCTGCACTCGACGCAGAATTCCCACCGCCAACGCAGAAGGTGCCGTTGGACATGCTGTAAGGATTTTATGGGCTTGGCGCATTTTCCGGATTCAAGACGACAACCACCTGAATCCGTTTGGAGCAGACTTACCGAGTTTGGTAAAACGGCTTCAAGACGCAATAGACCGGAAACGAGATCACCATCAGGATCACACTGGCTTCATGGGTGGACGCCACGTCCGCCCATCTATCCACACGCGAAGGGCTGCCGAAAAGACCAATACCCGTGAGCGCCGCACCACCGAAAACCATCGCAACGACGATGCCAAGAACCCACCACCGCAAGACAACCAGATTGCCGTAAGCGAGATAGAGTGTGAATGCCGATCCGGCAAACATCAAAAGACCAACGGTAACGAGGTAGCTACGGCAATAGAGCGCCCATGTCTGTTGCGATTTTCGTCTCAAAGCATTCCCCTCTATATGCGAAAATGCCCGCAGCAAGACCTGCGGGCATTGTTCTTCGGGCAAAATAGCGCAGTTACATCCCCTGCGGACCGCGGTTCATGGCCGCGATACCGGTGCGGCAAATCTCGATCAGGCCCAGCGGCTTGATGATCGAAATAAACTGGTCGATCTTTGAAGACTTGCCGGTGATTTCGAAGATGAAATGCTCCACCGTCGCGTCAACCACCTTGGCCTGAAACGCATCGGCGAGACGCAAGGCTTCGGCGCGGTCTTCGCCCGAACCGGCGACCTTGATCAGCGCGACTTCACGCTCGATCGGACGCTCCTGCCCCATATCGCGGGCGCGCACCGTCAAATCGACAACCGTGTGAACCGGAACGATGCGTTCCAGCTGCGCCTTGATCTGTTCCAGCACACCCGGCGTGCCGCGCGTGACGATGGTGATGCGTGACAGATGCGCTTCGTGCTCCGTTTCAGAAACGGTCAGGCTTTCGATGTTGTAGCCGCGACCGGAAAACAGGCCGATGACGCGGGCGAGAACGCCCGGCTCATTGGCGACAAGGACCGATAGCGTGTGGTTTTCAACGGTTTCCGTTTCCTTCTGAATGAAGTAGGCCGAACCGGTAGGCTGTAGATGTGCGTTCATATCCGTATTCCTCTCCAGATCAGACTAGCTGACGGCCTTTGGCGTCGATTGCATTGGCAACGGCTTCGTCGGTTGCTTCATCCGGCAACAGCATCTCGTTATGCGCCTTGCCCGATGGGATCATCGGGAAGCAGTTGGCAAGATTGGCCACGCGGCAATCGAAGATAACGGGCTTGTCGACCGCAATCATCTCGGCAATCTTGTCGTCCAATTCCTTCGGGTCATCGCAATACATGCCGACACCGCCATAGGCTTCCGCCAGCTTGACGAAATCGGGCATGGCTTCCGTGTAGGAGTTCGACAGGCGGTTGCCATGCAGCAATTGCTGCCACTGGCGCACCATGCCCATATATTGGTTGTTCAGGATGAAGATCTTGACCGGCAGGCTGTACTGGATAGCGCAGGACATTTCCTGAATGCACATCTGGATCGACGCATCGCCAGCGATATCGATGACCAGAGCTTCCGGGTGCGCAACCTGAACGCCGATAGCGGCTGGCAGACCGTAACCCATGGTGCCGAGACCGCCTGAGGTCATCCAGTGGTTCGGCTCTTCGAAGCCAAAGAACTGTGCTGCCCACATCTGGTGCTGACCGACTTCCGTGGTGATATAGGTGTCGCGGCCCTTCGATGCCTCATACAGACGCTGGATGGCGTATTGCGGCATGATGACATCTTTGGAATTCTTGTAGGCGAAGGAATTGCGCGCGCGCCAGCGGGTGATCTCCGCATTCCACTCTTCCGTCTGCGCCTTCGCAGGCTTAGCTGGCAAGGCCCGCCACAAACGAACCATATCTTCCAGAACACGCCCGACATCGCCAACAATAGGAACATCAACGCGAACGTTCTTGTTGATCGAGGATGGATCGATATCGATGTGGATTTTCTTGGAGTTGGGTGCGAATGCATTCAGACGCCCGGTGATACGGTCATCAAAACGCGCCCCGACACAGACCATGACGTCGCAATCATGCATCGCCATGTTGGCTTCATAGGAACCGTGCATGCCCAGCATGCCCAGCCATCTTTCACCCGATGCCGGGTAACAACCCAGACCCATCAGAGTCGAGGTGATCGGGAAGCCGGTCAGTTCAACCAGTTCACGCAGCAAACGAGTGGCTTCCGGGCCAGAATTGATAACGCCACCGCCCGTATAGAGGATCGGACGCTTGGCCTTGGACATCAGTTCGATGGCAGCATGAATGGCGTTCAGGTCGCCCTGAACCTTCGGCTTGTAGCTCTTCTGCTGAATGGCAGCCGATGGCGGCGTGTAGGTGCCGGTGGCGAACTGAATGTCCTTGGGAACATCGACAACAACTGGGCCGGGACGACCGGTCTGGGCAATGCGGAAAGCCTCGTGGATGATACCAGCCAGTTCATTGACGTCCTTCACCAGCCAGTTGTGCTTGGTGCAGGGACGCGTGATACCGACGGTATCGCACTCCTGAAACGCATCGGAGCCGATCAGCGATGTTGGAACCTGGCCGGAAATGCACACCAGCGGGATCGAGTCCATCAACGCGTCCTGCAGCGGCGTAACGGCATTGGTGGCACCGGGACCGGAGGTTACCAGCATAACGCCGACCTTACCGGTGGAACGGGCATAACCTTCAGCGGCGTGGCCTGCACCCTGCTCGTGGCGCACCAGAATGTGCTGGATATCGTCCTGCTGGAAAATCTCGTCGTAAATCGGAAGAACCGCACCGCCGGGATAGCCGAAAATATGCTCGACGCCGTTATCCTTCAGCGCGCGCAGAACGATTTCCGCGCCCGTCATGGTGTTGCTGTTATCAGTAGTGTCCTTATCCGTCATTGCCTGTTCCATCCCGATTTGGCTTTGGATATCGTCGAGCCATTTGGCCCGTGTGAAGACATAAAAAAAGGCCCCTTGAGGAGCCTCGTTTAGCGCATGGGTGCTTTCGCCGGATGGTTACACCATCCTGCCCATGCGCCGTCCCACCACGATAAGTACGTTAAGATTTTTCATGGGCCGGAGTGTTAGACACAAAACCGATATCCGTCAACGCATTCTGCGGAAAAAAATCCGCATTTATTCCATTTATTGCGAACAGGCGACATTTGACGAAATAAAAATACGCTCCGATTACACCAGTTGTTAAAAGCAATCTTATAGACTTGGCTGAATGACCGGGACCAACCCGCAAAGGGCCGACTTCAAATAAGGCCGACAGACCTATGACAGGGGCGAGACGTGTTTAACGACGACCTTCGCAAATCGGCAAAAGCAGGCGAGCAGGACCGCCGCGACGACGTGACGGCAGCAAACCGGCTGCTCGGCCACGTCATTTCCTGCAACGGTTCCCGCGCGACGATTTCCGCCACGACCGAGCCCGGCAAGACGGACCTTGCCGAACTATGGTCGGTTGGTCGCCTGATCTCCATCGACCTTGGCGAAACCCGCGTCGCGGCCTTGAGTTACGCCATGAAAACCGGCCAGATCGAGTGGTCGGCCAGTCGCAGCAACACCCTGTTGATCGACGTCGAACTGCTGGGCGAGATTTACCGCGCGCCTGACGGTAGCGAGCGTTTTTCCACCGGCATTTCCCGCTACCCCTATCTGGGAGCCATTGCGCACCGCATTCGCTCGAGCGACCTGATGCGCATCTACGAAAATACAGGCGGTGGCACCTGTGTCGTCGGTCGCCTGACGCAGGATGACAGCATCGACGCGACGATCAGCATCCCGCAAATGCTGTCCAAGCACTTTGCCGTTCTCGGCTCGACCGGCGTCGGCAAGTCGACCGCAGTCTCTCTGCTGCTGAACAAGGCAATCGAGAAGGACCCGAAACTGCGCGTGCTGATTCTCGATCCGCACAATGAATATGCCGCAGCCTTTCCGATGTCATCAGTGGTCATCGATACCGATACACTGGACCTGCCCTTCTGGCTGATGAAGTTGGAAGAGTTTACCGAGGTGCTCTACCGCGGACGTAAGGCCGTTTCCGAAGAGCTTGATATTCTGCGCGACCTGATACCGGAGGCGAAACGCGCCTTTCGCGGTTCGGACAACTCCGTCATGCGTCGCGCCTCGGAAAAGTCCTCCCTGACATCGGATACGCCCGTCCCCTACCGTATTGCCGACCTTCTGGCCTTGATCGATGAGCGCATCGGTCGGCTTGAGGGGCGTGATGAGAAACCGGTGCTGCGAAACCTCAAAATGCGCATCATGTCGGCCATCAATGATCCGCGTTATCACTTCATGTTCTCCAATAGCACGATCAGCGATACGATCATGGAAACGGTGGCGCATATCTTCCGCGTTCCCGGTGATGGCAAACCGATTTCGGTGTTCCAGCTTGCCGGCATTCCGTCGGAAGTGGTGAATTCCGTGGCCTCCGTTCTCTGCCGTATGGCGTTTGAACTGGCGCTGTGGAGCCAGGGTGCAATCCACACGCTGGTTGTCTGCGAAGAAGCGCACCGCTATGTGCCCGCTGATCCCGAACTCGGCTTTTTCCCGACGCGACAGGCCATTGCCCGGATCGCCAAGGAAGGCCGAAAATACGGCGTCTCGCTCGGCATCATCACCCAGCGTCCGGGAGAACTGGACCAGACCATCCTGTCGCAATGCTCCACCGTGTTCGCCATGCGGCTATCCAATGAAAACGATCAGGAAATCATCCGGTCGGCCATACCGAACTCATCCGTCTCCACCACCAGCTTCCTCTCCTCGATCGGCAATGGCGAAGCGATCGCCTTTGGTGAGGCCATCAACGTTCCCATGCGCATCCGCTTCGACCGCGTAGCCGACCATAACCTTCCCAAGGCGAACGGCGTTATGCCCCACATTGCGGAGGATACGCCCGATACGGTCGATCTTCGCTCCATCGTCAAACGGATGCGCGCCGTCACCGGCCCCGATATTTCCGGCTTCCGCCAAAGCTACGACGCAAAAATCGCCCAGGATGCGAATGATGAAGAATTCGACAGCTGGAAGCGCGAGTTCAACGAAGAGAGCAACAGCAGCGAGCCCTACCGGCCGGAAATGCTGCCGAGGAGTTCGGTGTTTTCCGCAAAGGCGCAGATGTCCGCAAGTGTCGCACCAGTGCGCGAAAATATCCAGGACTTAGCGCCGCGTTCTTTCATCGCCGAAGAGCCAAGATCGTCTTTGCGGGATAGCCTGATGAAGAAGCCACTTGGGAGTCTTTATCGGAAGGATTGAGTTGGCGTAATGAACCGTCATCCCGCACTTGATGCGGGATCCAGTGCGATCAAGTCCTTGATCGCAAAAGACTCTTTAGCACCGCAGACGCGGTGCTGCTGGATACCGGCTCAAGGCCAGTATGACGGAAGGGGTGTCTAAGGCCCCACCCTCTCCCAATCCTCCCCCATCTGGTTGCGAAACCATGTCATCTGCCGCTTGGCATATTGTCGGGTCGCCGCCGCAGCTTTTTCGATGACCTCGGCCTCGTTCATGCGCCCCGCCAACATCTCCGCAATCTGCGAAACGCCGATGGCCTTCATCACGGTGGCGTCAGGGAAAAGGTCGAGTGCCAGAAGCGCCTGCACCTCTTCCACCGCTCCGCTCTGCATCATGCCCGCAAACCGCCTGTTGATGCGATCATGCAGCACTGCCCTTTCCGGCAGCACTACGAATTTTTGCGCGCGCGCCGGATCGATGATGACGGGGCCGCTAGCGTGCTGAAACGTGCGGATTGATTGGCCGGTGGCTTCCAGCACTTCCAGTGCACGCACGATGCGCTGGCCATCGGTGGGGCGAAGGCTGGATGCGATCTGCGGATCGCGCGTGGATAGCTCATCATAGAGCCCTGTCGGCCCGTCCTCGACCAAACGCTTTCGGTAGCTCTCGCGGATTTCAGGCGGGATCGTCGGCATATCCGAGAGGCCGCCCGTCAGCGCCTTGAAATAAAGCCCCGTGCCACCAACGATGACCGGGAAACACCCCTCGCCGCGCAGTGTTTCGAGCAGCGTCGTTATCTCCCGCAGCCACTCCCCTGTGGAGTAAAGCGTCGAAGCAGCGACATGCCCATAAAGATGGTGCGGCACGTCCTCCATGTCTTCTGACGAAGGTCGCGCTGTCAAAACCCGCAGCGTGTCATAAACCTGCATGCTATCGGCGTTGATAACGACACCATTTTTCTCCCGCGCCAGCCGAAGCGCAAGCGCGGACTTGCCGCTTGCCGTCGGGCCGGTTATCAGGATCGCATCGAATTCGTCAGCAAGGTTTTTCATCATGGCTCTGGTTGCCACGCTTATCGCCAATCCGTCAAATCCTGTTCTGAATTCCACGATCGCCGAAAGTGCCGCCAAGGCACTGGACGCGTCAGGCCTCTACTGGCTGGCAGATGGGATTGCCTGCGATCTGGTGCTGCGCGACGGCACTGATCTGGCAGCGGCGGAACGCGTGCTGCGGATGGCGATCGTTGACCGACCCATCGATATCGCCATTCAGGACCAGGACAAGCGCCGCAAGAAAATCCTCATTGCCGATATGGATTCGACCATGATCGGCCAGGAATGCATTGATGAGTTGGCCGCCGAAGTGGGATTGAAAGACCAGGTCTCCACCATCACCGCCCGCGCCATGAACGGTGAGATCGCCTTTGAACCTGCCCTGCAGGAGCGCGTCGCACTGTTGAAAGGCCTGCCGATTTCCGTGGTGGACGAGGTCATCGAAAAGCGTATCACGCTGACCCCAGGCGGCATGGAGCTGATCGCCACGATGAAAGCCAAGGGCCACTACACGGCACTGGTATCCGGTGGCTTCACAGTCTTTACCAGCCGCATCGCGGCAACGCTGGGCTTCGATGAAAACCGCGCCAATATTCTGGGCGAAAAAGACGGCCTTCTCGACGGCACCGTGGCAGAACCGATTCTGGGCAAACAGGCCAAGGTCGACGCGTTGAACGACATCGCTGCAAAGCTCGGCATTACCCCTGAAGATGCGATTGCTGTCGGCGATGGTGCCAACGACCTCGGCATGTTGCACCTAGCCGGCTCAGGAGTGGCAATCCATGCCAAGCCCGCCGTCGCAGCGGAAGCGAAAATCCGCATCGACCACGGCGACTTGACGGCGCTTCTGTATCTTCAGGGTTATCGCAAGGCTGATTTCGTTACCCCATGATCTTACGAGGAACACCAAGGCTGATCCTGCGGGAATGGCGAAAAACAGACCGCGACCTTTTCCGGGAGATCAACGCCGATCCGAAAGTGATGGAGTTTTTTCCCACCGCACGCAGTCACGCCGAATCCGATGCCGCACTGGAGCGCATCAACGACATGATCCGCGCCACCGGTTTCGGCTTCTACGCGCTGGAACTGCGTGAAACTGCTGAACCGATAGGATTTTGCGGCATAGCCCCCGCCAATCTTGAAGGCATATTCCCGCTCGGCACGATGGAAATCGGCTGGCGGCTGGCAACCCGTTTCTGGGGCCACGGCTATGTTACGGAAGCCGCAAAATCGATGCTGGCAATGGCGTTCGATGAAAAGAAAAAACCGGAGATCGTCTCCTTCGCAGTCCGCGATAACCTGCGCTCGGTCTCCGTCATGAAACGGATCGGCCTCATCCGTGATCCATCCCGCGATTTCGACCATCCGCGTGTGCCGGAAACCCACCCGCACCTCAAGCCGCATGTAACGTACGCGCTGACGCTGGACCGGTGGCTGGGGAAGTGAGTGGAAAATGTCCTCTTTAAACTCCGTCATACCGGGCTTGACCCGGTATCCAGCAGCGCCGCGTCGGCGGTGCAAAAGACTCTTTTGAGCTGACAGACGCGGCGCAGGCTGGATCCCGCATCAAGCAACCGTGGACGATCAAGTAAAAGCAGGGTCTGTTTTTGCGATTGCGTTGAGGATGGTTATGAGCTTTCGGATTGTTGCGACGATGGCGATCTTAAAGGTTTTTCCGTTGCTGCGCAGGCGCTGGTAGAAAGTGCCGAGAATGGGATCCTTGATCTTGATTGCGCTCAGCGCGGCCATGTAGGCAATGT
>NZ_FMUD01000018.1:0-114057 GCF_900100825.1 Agrobacterium sp. DSM 25558
CGGGACCGCGAGCATTGAAGCGGACCACCCAGTCGCGCACGATCTGAACTGTCACACTGCCGAGCCGAGCGGCATCGGCGCGTGAACCGCCGTCATAGATCGATGCGAGCGAAAGAAGCCGCCGCGCCTGATCGGCATCACGCGTCTGACGAGCTAGCCGCCGCAACCTGACCCCGTCGAAATCCGACCGCAATGAAAGCGCTGAACCCATCGCAAACCTCCTGTTTGCTCCACAGATTCAGATTCGTCCGTCGTTGGGAATCCCCAAGAGAGTCAGTCTTACCGACGACTGGTATAACTCATGACTTTTTACATTTTGAAATGGCAAAGTAAAAGCCACACCGGTGAAGCTTTGGCGCGTCTGGATGAGCGCATCGCCCGCTCGCCGATCCGCGACGGCTTTCTCGAGCGGCAGAACTTTGCCGACGCTATCGCGTCGCTCTGGGTCGACGGCGAACTCGTCCATCTTGAGGACATCGTCCTGCACGATGCGCGCCTCGATATCCGCACGCCGACCCACGAACTGACCATCGCGCACTCGATCCTGCGGGTCCGCCGGCAAATTTTTGCACATCCGCCCGACTGGGCGCTCAGCGCCGCAGGCATTGCGCGTTTGCGGGGGAGGGGAGTGCCAGGTGACCATCCCGTTCCGGCGCGATCCGGTTTGACGCGCCCAGTCGGCGCAGATGACGGTGGTTTGGCGCTGGACGATGGCTCGTACGGCGACGACTTCGCCGAGATCGATGCTGTGCTGGCACGAAGCACCGCGGTTCTCAACGGAGCGGCCATCCCCCGACCGGCCGATGCCCGCGACCCGCTGGTCTATGACGCCGACTGGGACGAGGACGAACGATTGGAACAGTGGCGTGGGGGGCTTAACGAAACCGACGGCCTCTCACCGGTGTTGCGCGGCGCAATTTTGCTCGATGCCTGGAGCGCGATCGAGGTGCTTCAGCACCGCACCGAGCTCGGCCGTCAGCTGGTCGCCTCACTCCTGCGCCGCGACGGCACGACGCCGTCCCATCTGCCGGCGCTCAATGTCGGGCTGCGCAGCGTCCGACGTGAACAGCGGCATTCCAGAAGTCAAATGACGCGGCTGCTGGCGCTGCTCGAAGCATTTGCGGCGGCGGCGGAATTAGGGATGAAGGAGCATGACCGGATTTTGCTCGCCCGCCAGCAGTTGGAGCGCCAGGCATCCGCCAAACGCACCAACTCTAACCTGTCGCGGCTCGTCGACCTTGTCGTGGCGCGGCCGGTCGTATCGGCCAACCTTATCGCCAAGGAGCTTGGCGTCACGCCGCAAGGTGCGCGACACCTCGCGGCGCAGCTGCCGCTGCGCGAGATGACGGGGAGGGGGAGGTTTAGGGCGTGGGGAGTAATTTAGAGGACGTGGAAGCGCTACGGGATAATAGCTGCCATTTCATGGTGGTGATGGAAACCTGGAAAATACTATTGTGCTCCGACTGCGTGACGGAGTTGCAGCTAGTTCAGACATGTCGGAGACGTAATGCACCTTTTAAACAATGTACTTGCAGCGGGAAGGTTGGACAACATTACGATTATAGCGCGGCGACTTTTCGTCCATGTTCGTAATTTACCTACCGTGTTCCGAAAATAATGACGACCAACTTGCAATATTAAGCAGCGAGCCGTGACCGAAGATCATGCCTTCCGCATGATCGGTTTCGAAAAATTATTCCACCGGATCAGACAGGTTGCCGAAGATTCTTTTGGTCTAGGCTAAGAAAATATTGCCACGCGATCAAGTCGATGTATTATCCTCTCAAAGCATCTGAAGGGGGTGGGATCATGGGTACTCTTATACTTCTGGCAGTTGTCGGGATTGGCTGGTTTCTCTACTCAAAATCTCGAAAGACTTCACGCGAACAATCCGAAACGCGGGAGCGAGAGCACGCAGCTTCCCAAACTCAAAGACATTTTTCACCGAATTCAAATGCTCGTGATGCCGCTGCACTGGCGCGGTCGTTGCAAATGTCCCCATCTGAACGCTCTGCTGAAGCGCGTCGACGCAATGGTATTTAAAACAAGTAAATTCGGAGGCAAGCATGCAAGAGAAGCAAGGTAATTACATCTGTAAGGAATGCGGAAAGCGCCATGGCGGCGTGCATAGCGACCGGGTCTGCTTCCAATGCTACGAAAAAGGGTTCCGCTAAGAAGCGAGCTCGTTCGGCGGGTCTTCTCGTCACGTATAGGCGACTTGAACGACATGGATGTGAGAGGCGCTCAGGCAAAACTTGCGGAGGCGGATCACGGGGTGGATTTGGTCGCGCGCTCTACGCGAATAAAAACGCAGGTTCTTATCGGATCAAAACAAGTATCCCTCACGATGAGTTGGAATTCGGGAAGATGAAGATCCAAATTCTGGAAACCCCTTTTTCCAATCGTCAATCTCAAGGCGACAAGTTCGCCTCACTCTTCTGTCACCGAATATAACAGCGACGGCTATGCCATACTGGATGGCAATCGCATTGCCTTCACAGGCCTGTCTGCTCATTTCAACACCTTTATCATCGTGCGCAATGTCATTGATCCGACGAGCGAACTACTCGGCGGCGTTGGGACTTTCGAGAACTGCGACACGGGCAGACGTTATACTTCGGACGAATCATGTACGAACGAAACACACGGCTATCGTTTGAGCTCTTGAGAACGCCCGCGACAACCTAACGAGAAGAAGTTTGTGGCGTTCTAGCTGATCGACGCCTTCTCTTTTATTGACTTCAGCGTCGGAGAAGGCGGACCTCTTTTGCTATTTTGGTCCCAAATCAGCTCCTCCGTAACAAAAAGACCGCGACACTGCAGGCGACGCTGACAACAAGCTCTGCTTCCGCCGCAGTTGCGTCTCGACCTTCTTGAACGTGCCGCCCATTTTGTGACGCATAACCCCACAGCTTATGGATCGCCTCGCCCAGCGGCTGTGTGAGCGACAATCCGTTGACGATCTGTCCGAGGTTCTGGTTCGGTGAGTTCGTCAAATCCCGGGCTACGCATTCGAGCGCCGCCATCGAATGCTGAACTGCGCCGGTGCGATCTGGCTCCGGGCGCCGCGATATATCTTTCAGCGCTTCCCGTATCTCGCTGGCCGCCGTGTGCCGTCCGGTTTTCGCGAACGCGTCGACCGCCTCCTGAGTTGCGACAGCAAAGGTCTGATCGCCTCGAAACACGATACCGTCAGGACTCTTTAGCTCCCAACCAATCCCCTTCTCCCGGAACAGGCGATTGAGATCGTCCGCAAACCGATCCTGTTCCTCCTCGCGATACTCAAGGGAGCGCCAAAGCGCCTCAGCAACGTCATAGACCTTGTACCATTCGCAATGTTGCAGCAGCGACACGGCCTCGTCAAAGATATTGGGATCGCTCCAATTGTTGGAATCCGGCACTTCCAGGAGGATATTACAGACGATCTTTCGGATAGTGCTGGCGCTCAGGCCACAGTCGCGAGCGAGTACTGCGACTTGGTAGCGCAGGAGCGCGGGGGCGTCTTCCCGAATCGTGATCTCGGCTTCGGGATCGCGATAGCCGTGCCGGTCGGAGAAAAATCTGTTCATTGGCTCTCCCTGGAAATGGACACGATACGGTGTTACTTGTTTTGTTCAAGCGCCACCATGATACGCGCCTTCAGCGCGTTGCGGCGGTGATCGTAGAACTCCTGGAAAGCATTGAGATCCTCAGGCAGCGACGCAATCTCGAGCCCAGCGAGGTATTGTTGGCGCGCCACTTCGTCCGGCTTTATCCAGGCGTACCACTCGTGCGGCATCTTCTGGCGTTTCTGATTCTTGATCGAGCCTTCGAGAAGCTGAAGGTTCGGCAGGCGATTATGCTTATCCTGAAGTGCGTCCCAGAGGTTCTGGTGAACACCAGCCTTGCGCAGTTGCGCGGCGGTGAATCGGCCCTGAGGATAGATGTGATCCACATGGAAGTGGCGAGACAGGTCGAAGCCAGGAAAGATCAGCGACAGCAATGCAAACGTTCTGCCATCACCATAAGGCAGGTCGCAAAGCTCATCGATTTCCACGTCCGTGAACGACAGTGACTTCCCGCGAAGGACCATGGTTGCCTCCAGTTCTGTGACCGGAAATCCGCTCGCAGCATTTGCACCGATCTTTTCTCTCAAAGCTGTGAGTAGCGTATCGAGGCCACTGCCCCAAATCCCAGATGCCTTGAGGACGCTGCGGATCAACCAGCGGCGAATGCCTTCGCGGTCTGCGGCAAACTCGGCGCGATGGAGATATGCTCCGTCAAGCTTGCGAGCGTAGAGATAGTAGGCAATCGGAAGGATTGAGCTTTCTGCGCGCAGGTTTTGGCTGCTGAAACCGAAGGACGCGAGCAGTTGCACACCAAGCAGCATTGCGTCGTGGATCCGCGGCCAGTTCGTTTCCAGGATCGCCATGTTGGTCTTGTTGAAGTTTTCAACCTTGAAGCCGACACTGCCGATATCGGACAGCATGAGGCCAGCCTTGAGGGCTAGATCCTTGGTGAACTTGAACCCGTCGCCTTCTTTGTTCATCTCATCGACGAGAGAGTGAGTAGCCTCTCGGGCATCAACCTTTTCCCATTGGGCCACGGCCACGGACAGAAGAAGGTCGGAGTAGGAAAGCGGTGTGCCACCGTTGTTCATGCGAATGAAGATATTCAGGACATGCTCGAGGCTCTGGCTTTCCTCCTCATAGTAGGTGATCAGATCCTTGTCGTGAATCGTCTTGTGGAACAGACGCAGTGTCGCGCGCGCCGTCTTGACGGCGTCTTTATCCAGGATCAGGTCATCGAGGCTGTCGATGAGATCATCGTATTCCTCCTCCATGATACGACCGCACTTGAACCAAACCTCGTCCAACTCCGGTTTCACCGATTGCTGCTCCGTCAGAAACTCGAAATGATAGCGGCATCCGCTCTCCGGATCGAGCTCGCTGAGGAGATTGAGGTAAAGATAACGGACTGGAAAGGCAGCATCGGTAGCCCAGCGCTTGCCCGGCATTTTCCGGGCGTAGGAACCTCGGAGCCCAACATTCAGAGCGGTCATTCGTTGTTGGCCATCGAGGACCGCCGTCAATTCGCGGTTGGGCGGGTTCTGCAAAAACTCGCAGTGGAAGCGGTCGCGCTGGTGATAGTGACGGACGAAATCATAGAATTTGTACTCGGTGCGCCGCTCCTGCTCTATTTTCCAGAACAGGAATGTCCCGAACGGGTACCCCTGCATGAGACTATCGTACAATTCGCAGATCTGGTCGGGCCACCATACGAACTCGCGCTGGATCGCAGGCAGGACATAATCCTGGTTTGCGATTTTATCGAGCAGGGATTTGATGGTGCCGCCAGGCTTGTACATTTGATATCCTCTTCTGTCTCAGAATTAGGTGCGAGACATAGCTAAGTTGCATAATTGCCAGTCCATTCAGACGCTGCTGCTATCCGATAGCAAGCGCCCCTATACAAACGCAGGTTCTTCCCAGTTTTTTGTGCTTTGACAGGTCTGCACAGTCTGGCTTCCGAAGTGTGACGTCGGGTCGGATTTCATATCAAATAGGCTTGCCTAACGTCGGCAGGATATCATCGGTCCAGATCTGAATTGCCGGCACACCGGCTCTCGCCTCTTCGTTGATCCGTTCCAGTGGCGAATCCGGGAGACTGACGCCACCGGGCACGTAGCGTATGTCGGTCGAGCTGATAATAAATTGCTTTGCCGGAAATGTTTCCAAAACTCGCCTCTGGTCCGGGAAAACTTTGTAATGGATGTCCGGATCGCGCGGCATTTGCGACCGAAGTTCAGGGGCGATGACGTCCTGCGCACGCGCCTTAACACTTGCGAGCCCCATGCCGAGGATGATTGGCGGAACATGCCGTTGGAAAGTGTCCCCCTGCCACCGTTGATAATGCAAGGTTACGTCGATGATATCGTATGGGGGTGCGATCACCCACATGTGACCCGTATCAAAACCGGTCCCTTCGTTTTGGTCGATGATCGCGAAATGCCGTGATGCGCCTTCGGCGTAGACAGATGCGGAACCGCGCATTGGAATATTCCAAATACCGAGCCGGTCCAAAATACGTGTCAGAATGGCGGTCATCGCAATACAAGCGCCGTGCCAGTTGTGCTGCACTATCCGCCGCTGCAGGATTTTTGCCACCTGAGGAACGATGGCCTGCACACGCGCGTCGTAGTCCTGATCCCGTTCGCGCAGCAATACCCACTCGGCATAGTTTTCCGCAAACCGTGAGTTCTTCTGTTCCTGTACAACAAAATTGGGATGATCATAAAAACCCGGCTGGCTAATGTCGATGTCCAATTCCTGGAACACCGCGACCATCGCCGTCCGGCGAGCATTTGATGCCTGCGTCGAAGGTTGTCCCAGTAGCCTTTTCGCTTTTGCCTCGCCCACAATTTCCCCCTGCGAAATACTTTTCAATGGCTTACCAATACAGAAGGTATTTCAGATTGATAATCGTAATAATTGCAGACGGAAACTTTATTTAGCATTTGGAAGGAAGGCAAAATGATCCGTCTGTCCAGTCGCGTCTGGGAAACCTGGGTTACAGCAAGCTTGATGAGAGTGAGCGCTACATGGCCGTTCTTGCCGTTTACTCATTTATCACATTGAAGGCTTCAAGACGGATCTACCGATTGTTGGTCCACTGAACCATACCCTCGAAGGCCATCCCGGTACCCTCGCCATCGGTGGGAATGTGAACGACCTGACACATTCTTGTCGATTACGAGCTCGTCTAAGAAGAGGATGAATGGTAAGGGGAACGGCACGATCGGTCCGTATTTGGTTTTCAAAATTGGGCCAACCGAAGAATATGGGACGACCGCTACGCATTCGCGCAAAGATGGAAACGAAATCTGGACCAATGGCGGCTTCGAGGAAGCAATGGCAGAGCTGGATGACATACAAGATCGCATTGCGCCGCTGGTTTTCTCCAGCTTGACGGTCGCATTCTCAAGTGCGCAAACAGTTTTTCGCTTAATTGAAGCGGTGAATTATGGCTTCATAAGGCGTGGCGATAGGCTTTGCGACATGAGCTTTTCGATAAGCGTTTGTGCCATTGTTTCCAAACCGATCGCGGCCGATGACGTAAAAGCCATAGTTCCCATGTGCGTTAATGCCTTTGTCTGACCAATGCGTTGATAGCTTTCAACGATTGAGGACGGTGAGAAGTTTGATAGTTCACGGCCGCATTGTATCGCCGCACCACCAGAGCCCTCACGATGTAAAATCATCGGCAATAACGGTAATATCTCCTGTGATTACTACGTAAAAATGTATTGGATCATGTTATGCATTGGAGCTTTGTATTGACATAGGAAATCTATCCATTCTGATTTCCCTATCATAATTGAAGTAAGTTTCAGACTTTAGAGAATTCACCTTGCTATCATGTTTGGATGGCTGTTCCGTATGGCGCTATACTGCACAGCAGCAAGTGAATAATTTTTCATAGTTCAACTAAAAACGGTGCAACAACCATCATGTCGTAGTACTGTTCATCTAGGGGATGGTCTTGGGGTAATCTACAATGAAGCTATGCGTGACGATCGGCGTGGCGGATTCCAGTCCGCTTTCTTATTTATCAGGAGCGGTAAAGGCTGCGAAAGAAGTCGGGGATTGGGCAGAAAAATCCGGCTATTCGACGACAGTTATCACCGATGAACACAAGCCGGTCACGATCCCGCTCCTGCGGGAGGTGCTGGAAGGCATACTCCCTAAAAACAAGATCATTGAATCTCTTGTCCTGCATTTCGCTGGTCACGGTTTCCGGGACGGCGCAGCTAACAACATATGGCTCCCAAGCGACTGGCATCAGGAGATGAGAGCTGTGTCCGTCGAAGGACTCCGCCAACGGCTATATCACTATCGTATCGACAACCTGACTATCTTCAGCGACGCTTGCCGCTCGCTCCCGGACAAGCTGGACATCACCCAAATCGTTGCCGATGCTGTCTTGGGTCGTGGGCCTTTCGAAGGGAAAGCTCCGGTCATTGATCGGTTCAATGCGGTCGCCGATGGCCTGCCTGCCTACATGGTCTCCGGCAAAGAAGCCGACCCCCGATGCATCTTCTCGACAGCGTTGATCGAAGGTCTGTGGGGCCACCGCGATGATGCATTCGACAAGTACATCCCTAACCGTGTCACGCCGGAGTCCCTAGATCTGTTCCTGAAGGCGCGCATGAAGGAAATCGGTGATCGCTACCGGTTGGCCTGCTCCCCAGAGAATCACGCTGGTACACCGCGAGACCATATAATCTATTACGACAAGGCTCTTCCCTTGGTTGGGCGACCTAATGCGCCGGATTGGCCTGTCCCTTCGTTTGAGCTGCAGCCCGTCGGTAAAATCGCGATTCCAACGATCGATCTGAAAAATGCAAAGCAGCTCAAATCCGTGCTCGGTGATGATTTCGGACAGTCCAACCCCGAAATCGATACCGACGTCCCGATTACGACGTTTCCGCGAGAAGCGCAGGATGCCATTGATGACCTTGCGGCGGCCCGGATTGCAGTCGAGAAAATAGATAGAGGTACGTCGGACTGGTCCGGCGCCGAGTGGAACGTTGCTCGTGCGCAAAATCGGGTGGAGCACCTCGTCGTAGATAACTGGAAAAAGCGGGCTCGCGTCAAAATACGGAAGGGCTTCAGGGTTCCCGAGGAGGGGTTCAACGATGGCAACTTGCTGGTCACCGGAGGAGCGGTCAAAGCGGTCTGGTCCGAACGATCTGCGATGAGAGTGCCGCCGCATAACAACTCGGACCGCTTCACGGTGCCTGCGCCAGCGGATCACTCATCCCAAATTCTGATAGAGTTTATGGACGGCCAATTCGGGTCCGCAGTTGTTTATGGGCGCCTTACAACCATAGTAAGTCGGAGCAACAGTGGCTCGATTGGCTGGGCATGCGTCGATCCTTGGAATGAGCCGGAATGGCACAAGCAGTTGGATGTATCCTCGCGCGCCATCGCGGATCTTCAACTCGGCGACATGTCGCCGGAGATGGTTGATGTCCTGGCTGCCCGCATGAGATCGACGAAACATGTTAATCCCACTTTGGGGGCAATCGCCGCATATCTTTACGACTACAGCGGAGATGTCAGTAGCATCCGTAGAATGGCGTTTTTTTATTGCGCCCATTCTCAATCGATCCCGTTCGATATTGCATTCATGGGGCTCATGCCTCTGAGGAAAAATGACCGCGGCTGGGGAGCCATTGTTCCGCCCGTCCCTGCGCTCCCGGTAGCAGCAAGGAACTCGAGACTGCCGGAATGGGTAGCCCAAGCAACTCCCGAAGCGCGCGGCAAGGTCGGTGGGCTCTGGCCATGGTTGAGGCAAGGCTGGGACTACATCAATGAGCCAGAAGACACAGAAAAAGTCGCAGCGGAGACATTAAAGGATCTTACACAGTATCTGCTCCCTTCCCAGTTTACGGCTTTCCGCGAAGAAGGGGCTCGCATTCTCATTGAACGGTTTGGCATGGAGGATAACCGATGAAGGTAGTGATGATTCATGGCATCAATCAGCAGGATTCAACGCAAGTCCAGCTGTTGAAAAAGTGGAAAGACTTAGTCCACGGCAAGGCTCCGGGATTATTCGACAAGCACGACTTGTCGATGGCGTACTATGGCACAACGCTTTCCGACTGGACGAAGGGCAGCGCTGCGATCAAGATGGGCCCGCATGACATCCACTTTGATCCCGGTAACAACGCTGAACTCGACTTTCTTGTCGCCGCGCTGGAAGAAGCCGCGAGGAAGAATAAGATTTCAGAACAGGCTATCGCCGCTGCGGCTGATGAAGCGGCCGATCATGAGGCCGTTCCTATGGGCACTTGGCTTGGACGTCGCCTGGTGGGGCTCGTTCGCGCACTTGAGAAAATCTCTCCCGCCAAGGGTGCCGTCGTTTTGAAGGTCATCAAACAGGCTCACACATATTTGGCCGCCCCAGGTGCTGGCCCAGCGGTCGATGCGCTGGTTAAACCGCACCTCACGGGGAAAGAGGTCGTTATTATCTCGCATTCGCTTGGGACGGTTATCGCCTTCAAGCTTTTACGCGAGATGGCGGCAACCGGGACCAGGGTTCCTCTCTTCATCACCATGGGATCGCCGCTGGGACTGGAATCCGTCCAATCAAAGCTCGGCCCTTCGTTCGAGAAACCCGCAATTGTTTCGAGATGGGAGAATTTCTACGACCCGGCCGACTTCGTTTCGCTCGGAAAGGAGCTGAAATCCGAGCTCGATACCGACATCATCGACGACGGTACAGTCGACAATACTACCAGCAATGCCCACGGGATTAGCGGCTACCTACCTCATTCGAAAGTCGTGGCGGCGCTCAAGAGTATTCTCTAGTCCATCAAGCATTTCGACAGACTGATGTGACGGCGCAACTCGATGTAGGATTATAACACAATTTGGTGCTCCAAAATTGGACACCCCCACGGGGGGTCAACATTCCAGGCCGATTGACAAACTGGGGGCACGCCGGAGGTCCAGCAGGGTCTCTCGGCTATCAAAAGTACCATTGCATGCAAGCATGGAAAGATTCGCTTCAGGAATAAACTGATAGTGCCACAGGTCGCAAAAAGGGAGAATGAGAGGAGATTCGATTGAATCTTTGACGAAGGATTTGTTGCGCGAGCAGGATACATCAGCCCAAGTCTTGAAGTCCTTCATATTCCCGGAATGGGTTCGCTGGTGCTTGTTCGTGTCGCTTTTTCACCTTTCGTAGTCACAGCGCCACGCACCACCGATCGGGCCGTGTAAACGACGTGGTCGGGCCCACCACTCATATATGCTATCCACCCTCGAACCGCGGCATGCCCAGCGTGGTGTTTCACCCAATAATCGACGTTGTCGTGACAACCGCCAACCTTCGGCTCCCATCCATCAAATCCGGCATCTTGATTGACGCTCACGAAAGACGCGGTCCCATTTCTCGCACATAGATCGTGCTCGTATCCCTCTCGTGTCATGACAATATTCCTATGAGATGACAGAGGACGGCATCACATATATTCAGTTCGTTGGCATCACCTGACCAAGGCCGCATTTTCGATTCCTTCAATGCCTGCAAATGTCTTGGCTCCTTCGCTGTTTGGGCCGGGCCCGGCGCTGAACAGCTTTTCAAGCTCGTCGCGGTCGTCACCCCAGGTAACCAATACGCTCTCATCGAAAGCCGTCTTTCGCTGCTTCATAACGACCTCGACCGCAGCTCCCGTGAGGCTCGCTGCTTTGCAAAGCTGCTTGCTCGGATGCTCCCAATCGTGAGAAGGATCGGCTGCCGCCACAAAAGTATCGGCTTGAGATACCAGCTGGCCCGGCTCACTGTTTTCGATGGAGCCATGATGGGGGAACATAAAAGTCGTGATCCGTTTCATATCGTTTGAGTAGAACCTTTCAAAAGTGGAGATGTCATGGACATCCTTGAGCGGAGTATCGCCCGTCCCCATCCAACCGATCTTCGTTTCCAGATGTGGCAAAAGGACTGGCGTTATCGTCCAACCGTCGGCCTCTTCCGGATTTGCCGGACCAGAGTAGAGCGACATCGAGGTAAGGTTCTTGTTGCTTTTTCCGAAGATGGCCCCATAAGCGCGAGCGAGTTTCATCCTGTGCTTGGTGACCGTCTCAAGGCGAACCGACGATACAGCGATCTTCGATCGAAACGAACCCGCTGCCCACTTCAGTTCGACTTCGGCGGCCCGTTCAAAGGCTTCTATCGCCGCCTTCGGAGCTGAGCGGACGTGTGGCGTCAGCCGCCAGCCAAGCACTCCTCCCCAATCATGCACGCGGAAAGCGAAATCTCGCGCAAGCAGACTGGACACAGCAGCAGATCCTTGGCCACCCCCGAGTCGCCGAATGCGGACCTCCGGTCGTAAGGCGGATCGTGCTGGATCGGAGTCGGAAACAGTATAAGAGGCCTCGATCCTGAAACCGAATCCGATTTCCAACCGCGTTTCTGGCCCAGATCCCGACCAAGGACCGAGATCTGGATCCGGCATCGTTCCGGCGTCGCCATCCGAAGGGGGCTCATCGCCTTCGACAAAGATAATCTGTCGCGGGTCGAATTCGCTGAGAGCTGCAACGGGGTTGATGATCATTCTACGGAAAAAGTCGGGAACGCTGCGCCCTCGCTCGAGACTTATCGAAGTTGCTCTTGCAAATGAGATAAGCCGCTCCACGTGGTCAACATAGGGGAGAACAATCGTGTCAACCGTAAAACCGGGTAATCGTTTTCGTCTCGCGCCGAGCAACATCGGCGTGCCGCATATGTGATCGAGATCGAAGTGCGATAGAAAAAGGATGTTCAGGTGACGTTCGGAACGATGCGAAATGAGATCCTTTATTTCCCGCTCAACTTCTGTTTTGGGCGATGACCCACAATCGTAAACGTATAGGAACTCCGCGCCTTTGAATCTGGCGCTATCATCGAACGGTGGGTGCCGATACTCACCACCCTTGACGTGTCGGAGGGAGCCAACATGAAACCCTCCTTGTCCAACGGGCATCTGGCGACGATCGTGAAGCACCAGATTTACATAACGCCCATCACTATTTTTCCATGGTTGGGGCAGACGCACGCCATGCATAGGGTAGGGCCAAGGGAGTCTCACCAAAATTCGAACCTCTCTACAGATACTCCTTTATATTTGCTTATCCTTAAAGAAATTGCTCGATTAGATTGCTATCGTTTATGCGCGCGTGTTTGAACCGCGGAACCGCACAATAAGTATATGAAAATCAAATGATCGGACAAGCAGTGGCAACCTGTTATTTCAAGCCCGTTCGTCGGCTCCAAGACGAGACTGATATCGCAACTAGCGCAAGGGCTGCTGCTTTCAGAGGCAAACGTATCAATCTTTGTCTCGATTTGAACGTTGCAGCTCGGTTTAACCAAGCCGGGAGCGATCCGGTGAAATTGAAGGATCTCGGACTTTTTGATCTTGCGGAAGTCTTGGCCAACCCCGGCATCATACTAAATCCCGGCTTGGCCTTTCGAGAAATGGAAGAGCGCTTCGTGGAGAACGATTGGCGCGCATTCAGCGAATATCTGACGACATTCGCTCCGGAATACCAAGATACCCCCGACGCCACTTGGGATCCGAGCGGCTCCCCGATGAAAAACTTCTGGGATCTTCCAAAAACGGCTCAGGCCGTGCATTTACCATCTTACATCAGCCAATTGCTGCTGATCTCATGGCGCAAGACCGACGCGGCACCACTCCGCCAGCTTGAAGGGTACCTGTCGGATGTGCTGCGGTACCTCGGGCAATTCCAACCCCTAGAGGCGCGCATCGCGCAGTTTCTATTCTATGACCGGATGCGTGCCCGCAACGAAGATTGGAAGGCCTTCTGCGGCGAAATTCGAACGAATTTCTCTAAGCCGGCCGGCTCCAAAAGGACCCTTCTGAAAGCTGCCCTCAACCAGATGCTGGACACTTATCTCTTACGTGCGGCGCAATCTATGCATTATGGGCAGAAGCAGGAGGCAGACTTCTGGATTGCTACACAGGACACAGGTCTGGCGTATTTTGCAAAGACGTTCTTTTATGATGAGGCGCACCTCTCTCCTTCTGGCCTCTTTTCGACATTCGAGCGACTCATGCCGTTCGCCGAGATGACCACAGAACAATATTGGCTCGATGCAGAAGCCTTGTTCGATAACTTTTCTGAAGCGCCAAAATGGCAGATATCGGATGAGGAGCTGGCATCTTTGGCCAAGGAAATCGAGGCTAAGCTTCTAGAGCGCCTTTGAGATCGAGCCTTGTGGGAACAAACCTTGTTCCGACCCCTATGAAGGAGCATCGCCGCATCCTCCTTGCCCGGCAGCAGCTGGAGCGACAAACATCTGCCAGAGGTGTGAATTCAAAGCTGTCGCGGCTGGTCGACCTGGTCGTAGCGCGGCACGTCGTTTCCGCCAACCTGATCGCGCGTAAACTCGGGGTCACCGCGCAAAGCGCGCGGCATCTGGCAGCTCAGCTGCCGCTCCGGGAATGACCGGCAGAGGAAGGTTTCGGACGTGGGAAGTCTTGTCAGTCAATTTTTGGTACGCTGAACATCGGGGTATGCCAAGACAAGGTGGTAGCAATCAAAGGAAGGAGGATAAGTTTTACCCGGAGGAACGATCCGACTGTGGTACGACACCCAAGCCGGTTTAGATGCCAACTCCTTAACAGAACAAAGTTTTGTTCCAAGTTTTCTCTGAATCGCTATGCGGGCGTCGTCTGTTGATCCCGAGAGCAGGAAACCTACCATCGCGCCAGAGCTCGAAAACGGCGCATAACGGCAAGTTAAAAACTCTTCGCGAATGTCGCGTTCGTAGGCTGCCATCTGGTTAGGGGTTTCGAGGACCTTTGCTTCCAGCGGCCACATTACGCGCTCGTCTGCCCGTAGAACGAAAGCCAGATCATATTGGGGCGGCTGCGCTGGCGGCGCTGCCATTGTCTCGCGCTCATATGGACCGTGTTGGACGTAGAAGGGTTCATCACCGGACATCACATCGCGAATGCGTGGCTCCAGTAATTGACTGATGCTGCGTTCTGGATCTCGTCCATCGACAAAAGGATTTTCTGCTAACATTCGTTCATGCCCCGCAAACACCGGTTTTAGAAGAACGACAGCTGGATTGCGCATCCAGTTGCAGGCCTGAGCGATAAACACAGGGTCCACTGAAGAAATTTCACCACCCGTCATCATTGTTGTGAGAGGCCTTTGCTCGCTTCGTTCTGTTGCCATCGGAAAAGATCAAGTGCAACCGCGTCGCCGTCTTCAAGCGCCATGCTTCGCGTCCAGAATCTTGCCATGTCAGGCTTCAAAATAAAAACTTTTGGCGTCCCGCTGCTCCCATCATAAACACGCGCAACTTGCCGCGCATAAAGGCCCCGTCGCTTTTTGTCAGAGATAAAATCAAGCGCTTCCATCTGCCGTATCAACTCAGGGCTTGTCGCCCAATGAAGATTTACCGATTGCGGATCCGTTTGTGTCTCAACGAGGCTGAATGCGACCAAGCGATATGGAAGGGACGGGCCGCCTGGGTCTGTATCAAAAATTGTTGCTTCTACACCTCGATCATCGCCGAAGCCTGCCTTCAGAACGCGCACGAAATAGCGGCAATAATCTGCAAGCGAGGTCAAGCCTGGTCCTGGGCTTTCTGTCGATTTGGTGCGCGCGAGCCCGGGCGATGAAGCGTCACCGCGAAAGCCCGGAACAACGTAGTTGAACATGTCTTCCACCAATACACGTTCGGCATCTTTCAGAGCAAATGCCTTAAATACGCGATCATCCACATCGGCCAGATCGTTGGTGCCTTCGACTGCGATGCTTCCCGGTCGGGGCAGTGGCATGTCGCGAATTTCACTAATTAGCGCCTCAGGACGATAGGCGGCAGTGCGACCGCTTGTCAGTTGCAGAAAATAGGTTGCGAGCATGCTGTTGAAGGTAAGGCAAGCCGTCTCCAGGACATCTAAAGGTGCATGAGCAGAGACGTAGCTTTGATTGCAAACGACTGCGTTCTGACGGGAGGATTTGGCCAGCCTTGCTTCAAATCTCGAAGAATGGGCCCGCCAACTTCTCTTGATTATCAGTTGCGGAAATGCAAAAGCGGCAAAATCTGTAGACATCCGGGCATCCAGCTGCAACGGTCCAGCGCGCGGTAGACCGTCAGCATCGAATTCGAGCAAACTGCCTTCCGAGAAATTCCTCTCGTCAAAAAGGCGATGCTCTGCCAAACTCAGCACCTCTTTTTTCCTATCGCCATACTGGATGCCACGGCTGCTTCGAACGCCTTGGACTTCTAGTGATCTCAGTGTCGGAAACTCCTGCAGCCGGCGCAAAAGGGCGCGGTCTCGCGGCCCCCCCCACATCAATGCAGTCCACACTAGGGGATCGGAAAGCGCCTCACGGACCGTAAAAGCACGCCGGTCTTGGGGCTCAATGATGACAGCGAATTCGTCGATCAGCGGTTGCGTAGATTTGGGGCTGATATACGCGATACGATCATCAAGCGAGGGCTCACCAAGTTCAATGACAATTGCACAGGCTGGGGAAGTGGATCGCTTTGGTGTGTGCGACTTGCGTTTGAATACTTTGAAGCGCAGCGCCGAGAGATTATAGACATCGGTGATGCGCCTGCGCGAGAATATTTCGCGCCGAAATCGTTCTGCCGGGGGACTGTTGTTGAACAGAAGCGAATTGGCAGACTGAATCATTGCCAACCGGCCGCCGGTACGCAACAGCATTGATCCCTTGGCCAAGAATAAGCCGCCGATGTCGTTGTTGGCGATGGTCCATTGAGGTTCAGTTGTCTTCGCCCATTCTTTAGCGTCTGCCGTTGCCAGCCCATCACCCCAGGGAGCGTTGCCGAGAATGAGATCGTAGCTCGCGCTTCCGACGGTAAAGCCGCTACCTTCCTTGGCAAAGAAATCAGAACAGATGAGGCGACGGTCGCGCATGGTGGGGAACACTACTTGTGTCCAGTAGTGCCGTGGCTCGATCTCATCACACATTGCTAGATACAGACTGAAGCAGGCAACCCTAACCGCGTGCGGATCCTTATCGACTCCGAATATGTTTTGCTCCAGCAGCCGCCGCAGGGTATCGGCTTTCACCTGTCGGCCAGGATTAGCCTGTTTCCAGCGGTGCACAAGCCGTTGAAACGCTTTGACGAGGAAGATGCCCGATCCGCAAGCCGGATCAAGAACTTTTAGATCCCAGACCGTGCCCTGCCAAGGCAAGACCTTATCAAGTATGAAATCGACCAGATGCGGTGGCGTATAGAAGATGGCATCCCTGGCGGCGCGCTCTGTGACGAACGTCTCATAGATGCTGCTAATGAACTCTAGCGGAATTACATCGAAGGCATATTGCGGCCACAACGCACCTTGCCCCGAGGGCATATCGATGCGGCCGCCTATAAAATCGGAAAGCACGCTGAGGTGTTCCGGCGTAACGCGGCGCTGTTCAGTAGCCCAGCCGACCGCTCGTGCCTCCGATGTGTCTCCTTTGCCTGGAAATAGATCGCCATTGAAGCGGATGTTTAGCCACTCAAAAAGCCGATAGGTGTCGTCGTAGTGCGTCAACAATTCCGAGAAATTGCGGTAAATATGTTTCAGCGTCCCGTCATTATAAAGACGGGTGAGCTTGCCAGCGTCAAGGGCCGCCGCCCCGTCGGTATCTTTGCGATCGAATAGGAACTGGATAAAAATTACTCGCGCCAGCAAGTCATGGCAGACGTCGTCATCAACAAGTCCCTCAGCATATAGCCGATCGCGCATGAAACGCAGATTGCCTAGCAGCATCTGGTCTGCCCGGCCATCGCGATCGAATCGAGCAGCATGCGACGCGAAAAAATCACCGGAAACGAGACTGATCCAGTGCAAAGCTCGAGTGGCAGCGACATCGAGGGGAGACGCCGAATAAAATGCCTCTGATGTGAGAGTGTGGACTAAAGCATCACCGACTTGGCGTCCGGGCGTTGGCGCTTCACAGGCGGTCCATACGCGTAGCAAATGCGGCTCAAGCGTTATGAGCGTCGGGCTATGCGAGAAATTCCAAGCCAACCGCTGCAGTTCCTGCAAAGTGTCGTCGCTTACACCGGATGCGAACTCAACGACGACTGCCAACGGTGGCTCGGTCTCAGTTGACGCAGCATCAGGCGTTAGGATGCCGACCCGCGCGTCTCGGCCATCTGGCAATCTTCCCAGCATTCTCCCGATTTTGTTGCGCACCAAAGCTGCGTAAACCGATGGCCCTGCCCCAGTCGGATGCAGGACTTCCTCGCGGCTTGGCCATCCAAGCACAAGAGCCGCACGATCTAGTGTGATTGTCTGAAGGGCGGTCACGGTTTTAAATCCAGTGGTACCTGGCGATCGCCGCCGAACTGACCCACGCTCGCACCGCCACGGGGTTTCTTGGATCCCACTGCGACTTTGGAAATAACTGCGCGAAAATCAAGCCCATGCGTATGCATGTTAGCAACCAGTGCAGCGATGAGCGCGAGATGCGTAGGGCACTCACCCGTGCGGGCATAGTTGGAAATCGAGTTCGGATTCATACCAATCAAAACCGCGAATGCGCGGACCGTAAGACCAGCTGTTGCCAAGTTGGATATGAATTCTGCATAGGCCACGTGCTCGATTATCCTGATACAGGCTTTTATGTAAACTAGCACATAAAATTGTGTAGGCAAGTAAAGTGATTTACTTTGGCGTCAATACCTAGCCGGAGTTCGGTTTTCGATATCTGTTTGTAAAGATCGCCCAGTAATATGTGGTTGAGGCGGTCAGTTTTGAGACAGATGGCAGCCACCGGGGGCCGAGCGAGGTGCTCGCGATGTCTGGGAGTGCTGCGGGCTTTGGCTTAACGACACTCGAGAGCCTTTAAAGCTGCCTGGATATATAGCACTACTTTGGGCCTGAATTCACCGGGATTTCCCCTGCTGGATTATCACCCTTTTCGGAAGCGGGGGCTTCATTGAGCGCAGGATGTCCTTCTCCCGTTCAACGTAGCCACCTTCGACCTTAATCTTACGATCCTGGTAGGCTGATTTCAGCTCAAGAAATCCAGGACCGTCCTTACTCGTTATGTTTACAATCTGCTCAACATTATAGTGGCGCAACAACGTGTCGACCGCGGCTTCGGGGTTGGCGAATATACGCGCGGTTCTCGGGTCCATACGCGAGGTAAGAGAGGCAGCCAACAGAGCAAATCACAGGCGGTGCCCGCTCCGAATGAAACTCTAAACGGGCCTCGTGAAGATCCCGCCCATACGTGCCTACGCTGAATCTGCTCCGACGATCGTAGTCTTTTCCCAACGATACCTCGGTCCAGATTTCTGAAGCTGGTCTAACGGTGCTGGGGACTTAGGGATGCCCATCGCCGCCTTGTTTGGTTTGATAAAACAGGTAGTGCCCCATTCCACTTGAAGTAAGACGATCAGGCTGGTCGCGACTGCCATGGAGGCGATCTACTCGAGCTGTTGCACCTGCCGTGTCGACTTTCTTCGCCTGTACCAGAATGACTGTATAGCGCTCCTGGGTCTCCACGATGGAATGGGCGATGACGCCTAGATTAGAGCCTAGGAATGTTCATCTCGTACGGTGCACGCCATGAAGGCATTCGCCGTATCAGCAACAGCGCCCTGGTCGTCCTCGATCGCCCAGCGTAGGTTCTTGATGTCTTGCTGATATGGAGACCGATCCGCGCATTGATTTCTGGCTCAGTCAGGTGGCTTTCGGCGTGCATGGCTTCCCGCATTGCCGACGCGATTCCTGCGTACAGCAAACCAGTAGCAAAGTTCACGAACATCCACGGGCGCCCGGAAAGCTCCTGGAGATCAGCATACCTATTTGACGATCCGCAACCCTAGCGCCATTTCTGTCCAAGGGATACAGCTCACCCATATCCGCCAATCCAGTCCATGATCTGGTTGTAGTCCGCGAGCGTCATATCCCATCTGCTTGTTGCTTCTGTTTCAGCAAAAGAAATGGCGTCGGCTGTAAATGATGAAGTTGTAGCGATTATCGTTTTATTGGGACCGTCTTTGGTGTTCCTCACTCCGTGCAAGGCCCGCACGACCTCCACGCCAACCTTATTCCCCTCGCTGTAATGCTTACATTCTACAAAATATTTGAGGCTTACCCCAAAGTTGTCTCTGCTGATGGCGATTATATCTTTCCCGCCATCGCGGGTTCGCTTTGTAAGCTCCACCTAATAACCCTTGCTTCGAAAAAGCTCTGCGACCACCTCTTCAAATTGACGAGAGCTTATGTCCCGAAGAACATCCTTATCATACTGGATTCCTCTAATAATCTCTACGGCGCTAGCGGTCGCTAAATCGAGATATTGTGCCTCATACAGCTCGGGCAGGTATTCGATATAAGGCTCGTCCTCGGTGATAGCGTCTGAAACTTCGCTTTCTACGTAGTTGAGAGAATCAATCGGGTACTCAGAGGCGGTGAAATTGAAAGCAATTTTGTTGTCGCACTCGGCGCACTCGGTATCCATTGTCAGCTCGTAAATTGACTCCGGCCCCATTCCCCTTTCGTCGCCGCCAACACATTCAACCTCAAAATCACAGATATCCACTGCGTCGGATTGTCCGCATCCGGTACATTGAAAGTTTATCGTTCCTGCGAATTTCCACACACTTGTAAGCCTTCAGGAAGCAGTTTAGCAACGAATCTAGGCCTGGTCGGCGGTCCCGCATAGGTAGCATGGTAAACGGGGATGAGAAACCAGCTTAGCGGCCCTTACTCGTTACTTCATTTATCCGACCGGTCCTCCGGAGTCATCCGTGCGACAATGCCGATCAGGTTTCTCACGGCTTCGTGTGGGTGGATCTCTGTGGACTTTGCCGATCCCCGGAAAGGTCAAGTCGAAACCGTTGTTCATGAGGTGTTGCAGGGTGACCGCAGAATGCAGAACTATGCCTTATTTCGCAATCCCTTGCTTCATCAGAATGCCCCTCGCGCCATCTAAGTCGTTAAGATCGAGCGTTTTAAAGTCCTGAATTGTCTTCTTGAGGGTATCGTCACTTAGAATGTGGCCCGTAGCCGGTGTTTCGACTTGCTGATCTCCTGCGGTGTGCGCTTGAGGTTTGGCACCTTTGGTGTTGACCACGTTCTTGAATTTCAAGGTGATGGTATTGCCTCGATTGGCTTCTGATGCCAGAGTGCTTTCCCCTGTTATACCCACGGCTTGACCGGTTTGAGGTGGAGCAAGAGCCAGACTGAAGCCTCCTTTGTCGTTCGTGGTCCGCTTTGCACTTACGTTGAAGACCACCGTGGCCTCGTCAAGGTAGATACCAATCTTGGGCTTGTTTTTTCGATCTGCTATCACTGCGTCCATAGTGTTTGTGACGTCGAACACGGCATCTTTGAGAGTGATGCGGTCGCTATCGGCAATTTTTTCTGAATACGCGGTCGTGCAGGAAGTAAGAGATAAACATGCAAAAGCGATCGCGGCTTTGCGCATTGTAGTAGTCCCCCATCGTATGAGTCCGCTTGCACAATCAATGAAACACAACTCAACTGGAAGAGTCGATTAGAATTAACAAATTCTAGCAGTCAGAGCCCAAACAGACGTCGTAGTGAGTATAGTTTGTCGTGGGCAAGAATGTATCGACGCTTGGGACATCGAACCGGCCATCGCATGGGCTATTTCTGCTTGTGTCCGCTCCTGGCTGTCCGAAGGCGTCCATCTGCCTCGCCAGGCAACTATTGCTCATTGGGAGGCGGTAAAGGAACGGCAGCTTGATCCAACTGTGCATGCGGTCCTCGACACCATGTTACGTCAAGCCATCGGCCTTCATCGTCTCAGCGGGACGAGGGCAATCGGGCGTAACCCTCGTCTAGCGACTTGGTTCCTGAGCTTGTTGACTGCAGGAAATGTGGAGCGTCGTAATAGCATCCCGATCGGCAGGTTTCGCATCACCGATATTCATAGCGCGGGTCCCTAAAATTTCAGAACGCCGGCTGCAATGGCCGCCTACGCTCCGCTCCACACAAGGCTTATAAAGACGCCGGCCGTTGCCAGAGCAGTGAGAAACCAGCGTAGCCAGTCGTTTTCTCTCGCGTCTTTTGCGATCCAAATCCTGATCGCAAAGCTGAGAAACATGAACATGAAAGCGATGTATAATAATTTGAGGATGAGGAGCCAGTACAGTCCGGCCAAAGCTAGACCGGACATGCCGCCGGCAAGGGCAATCGCAGCGTCTTCGAAAACGGCGCTCATCTCAAGGAACAAGCGCGCCATGCGCTCAATCCACAACGCAGCAATAGCTACCAGACACCACGTCGCGAAAAGTACACGCGCCACGGAGAGATCTGCAAGCGCTCGGGCGTTCCCAAGGAACTGGTCGCTCGTAATCCCGATCCACGGCACGTATTGCAGGCCCCACGAAATGAAGGCAATCGGAATTACAGCAATGCAGATAATCACATACAGCTTGATCAGCTGCATGTAACGATTTTTCAATTCCCTACGTTGTTCAAGGGCAAACATGTCTGGCCAACTGTACGTCGTCATCATCCAATTCGAGGACACTCGTTAAAGCTATTTGTTCGTTCCGGTCTACAGATTATCCTCAAGAGGCATACAATCGAGCAGACGAAATAGGCAAGCGTCGATCTCCATTCAAGCATCTCATTGGCCTGCCATCAGGGCTCGTTCGGCCGCAACTGCTCCAGCTGACTGATGACCAATCAGCTCAGCGTAGAATCCTCCCCGCTCCATCAAGTCCCGGTGTTGTCCCCGTTCGACGATCCGTCCATCCCGCATGACCAGGATTTGATCGGCAGCCCGGATCGTCGATAACCGGTGGGCGATAATGACAGTTGTCCTGTTGACCATGAGCTCGTCGAGTGCTGCCCGCACGTGCGCTTCGCTCGCTGCGTCAAGATGCGAGGTTGCCTCATCGAGGATCAGAACCGGCGCGTTCTTGAGGAAGGCCCGGGCGATCGATATCCGCTGCCTCTGCCCGCCGGAGAGCTGGACGCCTCGCTCTCCAACAGGCGTTTCGAGTCCGGCAGGCAGTGATGCAACAAACTCCGTGAGGGCAGCGCGTTGGATGGCTAGGTCCAGATCTTGCTGGGTGGCATTCGGACGGGCTAGCCGAATGTTTTCGGCTAGCGTGGCATTGAACAGGTATGTGTCCTGAGCAACCAGCGCGATGTGCTCTCGAAGACTGTCAAGGGTGATGTCGCGCAGATCATGGCCGTCGATCGTAATACGGCCCTGCTGAGGATCCCAGAAGCGGAGCACCAGATTTGCTATTGTCGTCTTACCGGCTCCCGACGAGCCAACGAGCGCGATCCGAGCGCCGGCTGGCACCTTGAAATCGATCTCCTCCAGCACGGTGGCCCCCGCCTTGTCGTAGGAAAAGCTGACGTTCGAAAATTCAAGCTCCGAGCCGCCCGATGAAGTGGGCAGGAGCTTCGGCCCATCGATAACGGGAATGGGCTCGACATTGACGGCATGGACCCGCCGTGTGGACGCGATCGAGTCTGCCAGCTGTCGTGCCGCCTGCGCCAGTTCCGATACGGGCAGGAATGCTGCGGAGGACAGCAAGGCGACGAGCGGGAGAAGCGTCGGCTCGAACGCATGGCTATGGATCATGAAGGCCGCAGTGACCAGCACTGCCGCGGATCCAAGCGCCGAAACCACCTCCTGCCTGGCGGTCTGGAACGACAGGTCGGCATTGAGCGCCACCCTCGTGCGTTGATAGTCGGCGGTCTGATCGTGGAAGATCTTGCGGCGCGCAGCAACCGCGTGAAAGGCGATGAGTTCGCCCATGCCTTGCACTGTGTCCACGATGAAGGCGTTGAGAGCACCCAGTTCAGTGCGAGCCTGGTCGCCAAGGGCGTCCACCTTGCGTCGCTCGAACACCGGTGCGAGGGCCGCGTAGACCAAGAATGGCAACAGCACAAGCGCCGTCGGCCAAGCTATCAAGGTGAGAGCGATGAGAACCGTCAGTGGTATCAGCAGCGCCACCATTGCCGGCGCCACGACGTGAGCGAAGAAGTATTCGACCGTTTCGACGTCCTGCGTCCCAAGCGAAACGAGATCGCCAGAGCGACGCTTCAGGAGATAGGCCGGCGCAAGTTTTTCCAAAGCGTAGTAGAGATCGACACGCATTTGGGCGAGCAGTCTGTAGGCCATGTCGTGGGAACGCCACGATTCATTCCATTGCAAGAATGCTGCCAGAGGCACCAGCACTGCCATCCAGGCGAGATAGGTCCCGAATGGAGTGCCCGTCTTGATGGCCGCCACGGTCAGCGCGCTGAGCGTGCTGACGCCGATCAAGGCATAGACGCGTCCCACGCCGGAAGTGACGGTCAGGATCAATTGCTTGCGCCACGGGCCGATCAGCTTGAACAGCGTCCCCAAGGTCTGGAATGAGGTCAGGCCTGCTGCAATTTTTTCCCCTTCGGTCAGTTGTGGTTTTGCCGAGGATGTCGTCACGATAGTCGCTGCGCGTTGTTGCTGCGGTGTGACGGCTTTGCCGAAGTCCAGCAGCCGATAACGGCACACAGCGAAGCATACTTCATCATGGACGGGCATCACCGTCTCACCGTTGCCAAACGCCTGGATCTTGTCTTCCTGCCGGTCGTCTTCCTTGGCTATCACGAGGTGCGTGTGACAGCATGGCGAGAGGGTGAAGCGATCACACCTGAAAGCATATTCGCTATGGCCCGCAGTGGCCTGCTGTTTCCACTGAAGACCACGAGACATCTATTCGATCCAGCGATTTCGAGCTGCGATGTGCCCCTTCAGGACCTCGGCTACAAGCTGCGGTCAGGCGCGCCATGTGCCCCAAATTCCAAGCCCCGGCGCGCAACATCTGGGTAAAGACGCGCCCGTTTCATGAGTAGAAGCCGCTTCCGGCCACAACCAGATCTGAAGAGGAACAGCAAATGACCAAGTCTTTTCTTCATACACCCGCCCTTCACATTTTGAGCAGGGCCGAACTCGCGGATATTGACCTCGCACCCGCGGAAGTCATCCAGCTCGTCGAAGAGGCGTATCTGTCCTATGCAAACGGTCATTCGGGTCCATGCGCTCGACCACATCGACCATCTGCGTCCAGCTTGCCTCGTTGGCATCCCGGTAACCGAGGCTCGAGGAAATGGAGAGGCCGGACGCCCAAAGAGCTTTGAACCCGGCTTGTGCAGCGATTGCCGCAGAGAGCCCGTCATGTGCCTCCATGACGAATTCCAGCTCTTTCGAGTGGATCAAGGCGGACAAAGAATTGTCCGGAGCATTTAGAGATACAATCGTATCGTGCAGAGAAGAAACCAGTTTGTTCATTTCCTCGCCTCCTTCGACTGGAGCAAAGATGTGTGACAATCAAATGAAATACAAGAAAAAAATTTGGCTGATATCCGAAATATAAAAGCAATATCAATGATATACTGGCGATATGTCGGGGCGGCGGGATATAGCAGAGCTATATCGAAGAAATATCCGCAGGTCTTCAAAGGCTTGGCCAAGATACTTGACAAATTTCATCAAAATATCACCGATATAGCAAGCATAACGGGAATAAAGCTGATACGTCTTTCTTTCCAGATTGCGTCGCGGGGGAACGCTTCGGTTCTTGCGGGGAGACGACGCGCGTTCGGAGGGTAGTCGAAATGCAAAGTGAGCAGCCACTGTTCCCTAGTCATGAAGACCTGAGTGACGATCACGATAAAGCGGGACAGGTGTACGCGCGGATCAGGTCAGTGCTGACATCCTATCGGGTCCAGCCATCAACATTTTTGAATATCCGAACGATCGCAAAGGCGCTTAATGTCAGTCCGACGCCTGTGAGAGAAGCTCTCATCCGCTTGGCCAATGAAGAGCTCGTCCTGCAAGCATCTGCCGGCCGTGGATATTTTTCCCGAGTTCCAAGTGTCGACCGCCTCGCGGCTGAGTACGAGGCAGCCTATTCGATTATATGCTATGCGATAAGAAAGAATGCGCCTGACTTCTCCTTGACAGGATTGCGGCCTCCAGAAGAATTTCAAGTCGATGCTCTGCGCGGCGGCATAGTCACAAACGGAGTGTCTAGCTTCGTCCTCTTCCTGGAGCACCTCTATCAGCGTTTGGTGGCTATCTCCGGAAATTCGATATTAGAAGCGCACATACAGCATTTCATCGATCGCACGAGCTTCATCCGTGAATTCGATCTTCTTAAACCTCATCGTCAAAACCAGATCATGGAAAATATGGCGCAGTTTATCGAGCTGCTTGAATGTGGGCGGAGCGAAGACGCGATCGCCAACCTTGAACAGCAGCTTAAGGAAAAAACTCGGTTGCTTCCCGAATTGGTACATGGTGTGCTGCACCGGTCAGTCCTTGAGCGCAGCACCATTGAGGCATTGCTCTGCGAAAGTCCTTTGAAAAGATGATCGAATTGTCCGCGCATCCAAAACCGAACCCCGACATTGCGAAGCCAATGGTCCGTGAGGACCTTGAGGTCGCAACGGCTATTATGACCTATGCCATCAGAAAGAATTTGGCTGGGTTCCACTTTTCGGGTATTCGGATCCCGGCCATTATTCAGGCGTGGGTGCCCGGCAATGACCTGCCGGACGTCGAGAGCTTCGCAACGGAGGTTGCGATTTTTCAGGAACATCTTCACGAGCGGATCGTCGCGCTAGCCCATAATCAGCGAATGGTGCGCGAGATATGGAGCCTGAATGCAAAAACGCGCCGGTTCCGCGAGTGTGAATTACGCAAGCCGGAGGCAGCGAGAGACGTCCTCGATAAGATGGCCGCTTTGGTGAATGCCTTGTTCAACCGAAACGAGGAGCTCTGTTCCACCATTTTGTTTCAATGCACCGAAAGGCATTTTGGGTTGCTCGTAGAAATAGCTTCAGCCGAAACACCGACTAAAGGGCCGCGAACGAGATCCCATGTGGTCCCGCGCCATGGCGCACATATCAAGCGGCGCTGAGGCGACAGCCAGCCAGCGCTTGTTCCCCGGAGATGTATCCCGAGAGGTTTGATTTTGAAGTTTCCAGGTGCGGTTTACGTTCCTGTTATCCTGTCACAATTCCAACATGTGATCACTGATATGCCGGCCGAATGTCGCCGTCCCGTGAGATAAGTGAAGTGGCTAAGTTTCTATCAAATTGGTTGAGCAGATCTGTGAAGGCGGTATGCTCGCCAGTAACTCGGATTGTTACAGCTTTGTCGGTCACGCAATTGATCGGATGGGGCACCACCTTCTGGCTTCCGGCGGTCTCCGGACCAGCCATGGCTAGGGAACTGGATATACCGCTCTCCATGGCGATGGCGGGTCCGACGGTGATGCTCGTTGTTATGGCGTTTATGTCATGGCCCTTGAGCGTCATCCTCGAACGCTATGGCGCTCGCCCGGCCATGGCTGTTGGATCGGTTTTCGGATCAACCGGTCTTTTGGCAATGGGTCTCGCCCAAGGCCCGTTCTCCTACTTCCTGTCTTGGACTATTCTCGGCCTGGCAGGTTCAGGAATGTTGACGACTCCCGCACAGATCGCCGTGGCCGAGGCCGCTGACAAGATTACTGCCCGCAAGGCACTTGGAGTTCTGATCCTGGCAGGCGGGCTGACCTCGAGTATCATGTGGCCTTTGACAGGGCTTCTCCAGGTCGGGTGGGGCTGGCGGATAACGTCGCTCGTTTACGCCGCTCTCATGATCGTTATCTGCGCGCCACTGCACTGGCTTGTGCTTCCGAGTGCCCGTGGCAGAAATTCCGCAACGAAAAGCAGCAACGCGCCCGCTCACATCGATCGGCGGAGTTTCGCCTTGCTTGCAATCACCTTTGCTGCGAATGGGTTTTTCACCTGGGGTTTCGCGCTCACGATCATAATTTTGTTTGAAGCCGGAGGCCTTGATCATGCCAGCGCAGTGATGGCCGCGGCGTTCATCGGTATCGCTCAATGGGCGGGGCGACTGGTCGATTTTCTCGGCGGGCGGCGGTGGTCTGGCTTCGTGCCGGGGCTAACCGCAGCTGCGTTATTTCCGCTGAGTTTTATGATTCTGCTGGTTACCAGCAGTTTCAACGGAGCTATTGTTTTTGCCGTCCTCTATGGCTTGGCTAGCGGCATCACGGCCGTCACGCGCGCCACGCTTCCATTGCAGATTTTCCCCACCGATGCCTATGCGCGCGCATCGGCCCGACTTTCCGCGCCCTTAAATCTTTCTTTCGCGGTGGCGCCGCCGGTCTTCGCTGCCATCATGACCTCCTGTGGGCCTCACGCTGCGCTGTGGCTGGCTTTTGGGTTCTCTATCTTTGCCTTCTGCACCTTTCTCGGCCTTTCGGTGCGGCATCGCGGGATGGGTGAACTTACGCGATAGAACCGGTCCTTTGGCAGGTCAGCCACTGACGCTTCATGCCGGACAAGTTTTCACAGGGTGTTCGACTATCGATGCGACTGGCGGCGGCGGCATCGCCTACCCGTCTGTTTTCCTGATGAAACGCTTGCGGCGGTTACTCGGCGGCGTCCCTTAGATGTTCTTCGTCGTTTGTAATATTCGAGCCGGCAACAGCCCGGACGAGGTCAACGATTTTCCGCCGAAGCCGGGGGTCAGCTATCCGGGCAAAAGCCTGATTGAGCGAGACGTTTTCACGCGTGACAGGCACCTCCGCTGGCACGCTGCTGGTGTGATGGTGTAGCTGCCCGCTGTTCTGGGTTTCGATGCTGTCGAAAAAGCTTCGTACGTCCACATGCAACGCGCAAGCAATTTCCGTGAGCATGCTGGCCGAAACGCGGTTCGTGCCTTTTTCATATTTCTGGACCTGTTGGAAGGTTACGCCGATCTGCTCGCCAAGGCCGGACTGAGAGATGCCGTTGAGCAAGCGCCTCTTACGGATTGCCTGACCGATGGCGACATCAACCGCATGCGGGTCATTCTTCATCTCGTGTCCCCGAAACAATTGAATTCCAATTAGCGCATCAGGTTGAGTTCCGGCGTCCTGGGCGCAGGTTTGTCGGCTCCGATTCGCCTGGTAGAGGCTCTTTGAACAGATCCCTAATGGGGACGCCGAGAGCCTCCGCAATTTTTCCGAGTGAATCAAGGCCCGGGTTAATTCGTCTGCGTTCTATCTGCGAGATCGCAACCCGTTCGAGATGAGCTTCGAGAGAAAGCCGCTCTTGTGACACTCCTTTCGCGACACGCAGTTTCTTCACATTCCAGGCCAGCAGTTCACGCGGAGACATCATGGTTCCACATGAGCATTCGGTAGTCAATTAAATAACTGGCAATTCTATACAGATAGATTGCTGTGCTGCCCGCCTAAAGCGGGAGTTTATGCCGCCTGCGTGCGGCAGGCCGCAAGGGAAGCTTCGCCGCCGGCCGGCGATACAGCCGAGACCTCATATTTTTTGACTTGCCGCCGTCGCCCTTGCCCCCTTTGCTCTTCGCGGCCGGTGGAAGGGTGGCTCATGTTGGAGCGAAAACAGAAAGGTGGACCGGCCACGAGGAGCGGGAAAATCATGAAGAAATTGCAAGTTGAAGAACTGAGAGAAAAGGTTGGCTGTGGTGCGGTCCTGGAGCAGGCGGGATTTTCTATTGACGTCAAGGAAAGCACGCGCCGCGCAGTTAAGCATCGCCGTGGCCCGGAGATCATCATTGTCAATCACGAGGGCAAAGGTTGGTTCGATCCGCTCAGCGATGCCAAAGGGGACGTCTTCACCCTCGTGGAACATCTCGATGGCACCAGTTTCCTGGAGAGCCTGGAACGGGTCGCGCAACTCGTTGGTTATGATCTGGCGGAACCGAAATGGAAGCCGCTTTCAAAGGGCCACGGTTCTTTCGGCTCTACGTCTGAACGATGGGCAAGTCGCCGCAAACCATGGTCGGGCTCGGCGACGTGGCGCTATCTTTCTTCAGAACGGTGCCTGCCAACGTCTGTACTCGAGGCGGCCATTGCCGCAAGCTGCCTGCACGAAGGCCCCTACGGCAGCATGTGGGCGGCTCACACGGATGATGCGGGCCAGGTGACAGGTTGGGAAGAACGCGGTCTGGAATGGCGCGGTTTTGCGACCGGCGGAACGAAGATCCTGTTTCGGTTCGGTCCCCCTGATCCAGCCCGCATCTGCGTCAACGAGGCCGCGATCGACGCCATGAGCCTTGCCGCAATCGAGGGTATCCGCGACGGCACGATGTATCTCAGCACCGGCGGGGGTTGGTCACCCGCAACGGAAGCCGCGATCCGAGTCCTGGTGTCCCGGCCGGGCGTGAGGCTCGTTGCCGCGACCGACGCCAATTCTCAGGGAGAATCGTTTGCGGACCGTCTGCGTACGCTCGCGACAGAGGTCGGTTGCGACTGGATGCGTCTGCGTCCCAGCGAAGACGACTGGAACGAGGTCCTGAAAACGCGTCGGGAGGAAAAAGAGAGAGTATGGAAAGAGGGAGGCCTGCCGCATGCCCGCCGGTCGCGTCAAGGGTGAAGCTTCGCCCGGCTGTGCCGGCCCTTGACCCGTCCGGACGGAGAGGCGGCCTGAGGGGAGGGGTCAGGAAGGGCTGAAGAGAGGATGGCGACCACGAGGATCCGCCGCGCTCCAGCCCGGACGAGGCTGAAGGAGCCCGATGATGACCCTTTCCACCATCCGCAAAGTCTTTGAAGGTGTCGCCGATCGCCGGCAGATGTTTCGCATGTTCGACCGCCACGCGCAGCGCCCTAACCGATGGACGGGCGACGACAGCGTGCTCTACCGAGGCGAATGGTTCGAGATCGACGAGCCATCCCATGATTACATGTTCGAAGTCCTGCCTCCGCTGTGGATGCGCGGTGATATGTTCGCCATACGCGAGTTTCTGACCGGCTCGATCACCAGCATCTTTTTCACGCTGTCGATCGACGGGCACATCCGCCATTTCCACGGCTATTGCGATCTGGGTGACAAGGGCTCGCCCGAGCGCATGCGCAACGCGATCATCGAGCGCGAATCCCGACCGGTTCGGGCGATGACCCGCGACGAGCGTCTCGAGCATATCTGGTCGACCACTGCGGACGACTATCGCGGTTATGCCGGCGATCGCTGGCCTTCTGTTGATCGTGGCAAGCGCACGGTGCTGCTCTATTGCGGCAAGGAGGGCGCATACCTGAAGAGGCTCGATCAGCTCACGGATGCCGAGATTTCCGCGAAACTGCCAGTGCATCTGCGCTATCTGCCCGATGCGATCGCAGCGTGACGGTGGCGTGACATGTTCACCTTTTCCGTAACGGATGTCCGCATCGTCATGATGCGCGGACGGATCGACGCCTACCGCAAGGAGGGCTTCCGCAATCCCCACTATGGGCTTTATCCCGGTCGTGATGAACAGTCGGGTGTCTGGCTCGTCGGCGACGAGGGCGTGTACATCATGTCCAACGGCAAGCTCGCCGAGGGGCAGCGTCCCTACGTCGCCTACGCCAAGGAGTGCGACCCGAAAACCAATCCCGACTGGTGGCACTACAAGCGCCAGCATTTCGGGGGCGATGACGGGATAGAGTTTCTCGAGGGTGCCATGCTCGTGAAGCTGATCGCGGCAAGTCCCGGCTGCACCGATCTGCAAATCATCATGGGCGAAACGTCTATGGCCATCACGCCGTTCTGCCGCTGATACCGGCCCACGGTCCACCTTCCATCAAATGTTGCGACCATCGCGCTTACGGGCCTCCCGGCGCGACGATGGCGCTCGCTTTTTTCCAAGGAGAACAGTCCATGTCCCACGATCCCTTCACCCTCGACATGTCCGGCAGCAGCGCGTTGTCATCGGGACTTGGTCTTGGTGTTACGGCCTTTGGCAGTTTTGCGCCGGAGCCGGCCAACGACGACGATCCTGATCCCACCCCGCCAGCACCTGCCTCGGTGCTCCCCCGAAAACCGGTTGCGCGCAGACAGGGCGGCCGCACGAACTTCTATCTCGGCCATGGCGAGGATCGTGGCCTTGCCGCCAGCTGGAAGGAGCGGGCGCGAATGAATGTTGCTACCATACTGACCGCCAACGAAATCGAAAGGCACAATATCCCCGTCACGCGCGAGCATCAGAAGAAGCTGATCCGCTTCACGGGGTTTGGCGCGTCGGAGTTGGCAAACAGCATGTTCCGGCGTCCGGGTGAAGTGGATTTTCGGAAGGGCTGGGACGATCTTGGCAGCTCATTGGAAACTGCCGTGTCCGAATCCGACTACGCCTCGCTGGCCCGCTGCACGCAATACGCCCACTTCACACCGGAGTTTATCATCCGGGCGATCTGGTCGGGCCTGCAGCGGCTCGGCTGGCGTGGAGGGCGCGTCCTGGAACCGGGCATCGGCACGGGTCTGTTCCCGGCACTTATGCCGGCAATCTATCGCGACAACAGCTTTGTCACCGGCGTCGAGATTGATCCCGTCACGGCCCGCATCGTCCGGTTGCTTCAGCCGAAGGCGCGCATCGTCAACGCCGACTTTGCGCGCACGGACCTGTCACCGATCTACGATCTGGCCATCGGCAATCCGCCGTTCTCCGATCGCACCGTCCGTTCCGACCGAGCCTACCGCAAGTTTGGCCTTCGCCTGCATGACTATTTCATTGCCCGGTCCATCGACCTGCTGAAGCCCGGCGCTCTCGCCGCCTTTGTGACCAGCTCCGGCACCATGGACAAGGCGGACGCCACGGCGCGCGAGCATATCGCGAAATCGGCAGATCTGATCGCCGCCATTCGGTTGCCGGAAGGCAGTTTTCGCCGTGATGCCGGCACGGACGTCGTGGTCGACCTCCTGTTCTTCCGCAAGCGCAAGGCCGGCGAACCGGAGGGGGACCAGACCTGGCTCGATGTTGATGAGGTTCGTGCCGCAACGGAAGACAAAGGCGCAATCCGCGTCAACCGCTGGTTTGCCCGTCATCGTGACTTCGTGCTCGGCGACCATGCCCTCACATCCGGCCCCTTCGGCGAAACATACACATGCCATCCCCGTCCCGACGTCGATCTTGAACCCGCGCTGAACGCTGCTATCACCCTTCTTCCGGAAGATCTTTACGACGGGGAACCGATACCAGTTGATATCGATCTGGAAGACGACCTCGGCGACATCGTTGATCTGCGCCCGGAGGGCTCGAAGGTCCGCGAGGGCAGTTTCTTCATCGACAATGCCAGAGGCCTTATGCAGCTTGTCGATGGCACTGCTACCGCCGTTCCCATTCGTAAGGGCCGCAGCGGCGAAGGAATCCCGGAAAAACACGTCCGCATCATCACCAAGCTGATCCCCGTCCGCGACGCGGTGCGCGCGATCCTGAAGGCGCAGGAGCAGGACCGCCCGTGGAACGATCTTCAGGTCCGGCTTCGCATCGCTTGGTCAAGCTTCGTGCGAGATTTCGGCCCGGTCAATCACACCGCTGTTTCGGTCAGTGAGGATCCTGAAACGGGCGAAGTGCGGGAAACGCACCGCCAGCCAAACCTTCAGCCATTTCGGGATGACCCCGACTGCTGGCTGGTCGCCTCGATCGAAGACTACGATCTGGAGACCGACACGGCGCGTCCCGGTCCGATCTTTACCGATCGGGTGATCTCGCCGCCCGCCGCACCGGTGATCACATCAGCGGCCGACGCGCTCGCTGTCGTGCTCAATGAGCGCGGGCATGTCGATATCGACCATATTGCCGAACTGCTGCATCGCGATCCGTCCGCCGTCATCGACGAGCTGGGCGATGGCATCTTTTGTGATCCTACCGACGGCTCCTGGCAGACGTCGGATGCCTATCTGTCCGGTGCGGTTCGTAGCAAGCTGGTCGCAGCGCAGGCAGCGGCAGACCTTGATCCAGGCTTCAAGCGCAACGTCATTGCGTTGGAGGCAGTTCAGCCAGCCGACCTTCGGCCATCGGATATCACCGCCCGTCTCGGTGCCCCATGGATCCCGGCTTCGGATGTCGTTGGCTTCGTGCATGTAACGATGGGAACCGAGATCCGCATCCATCACATGCCGGAGTTGGGCTCCTGGACTGTCGAGGCGCGCCAGCTTGGCTACAGCGCCGTCGGCACCTCGGAATGGGGAACGAGCCGTCGACACGCCGGCGAGCTTCTGGCCGACGCGCTCAATAGCCGGGTCCCGCAGATCTTCGATGTGTTCAAGGATGCCGATGGGGAGCGCCGGGTGCTGAACGTCGTCGATACCGAAGCCGCCCGTGACAAGCTGCAGAAGATCAAACAGGCATTCGAGACCTGGGTATGGGCCGATCCGGATCGAACAGACCGATTGGCGCGGGTCTATAATGACCGGTTCAACAATATCGCGCCGCGCATATTCGACGGCTCCCACCTGAAACTCCCTGGCGCCTCGGGCGCCTTTGCTTTGTATGGGCATCAGAAGCGCGGGATCTGGCGGATCATTTCGTCGGGCTCGACCTATCTTGCCCATGCGGTTGGCGCCGGCAAGACCATGACGATGGCCGCAGCCATCATGGAGCAACGCCGGCTGGGCCTGATCGCCAAGGCCATGCTTGTCGTTCCCGGCCATTGCCTGGCACAGGCGGCGCGCGAGTTTCTAGCGCTTTATCCGAACGCCAATATCCTGGTGGCTGACGAGACCAACTTCACAAAGGACAAGCGCGCACGCTTCCTCAGCCGCGCTGCGACGTCGACCTGGGATGCGATCATCATCACGCACTCCGCTTTTCGATTTATCGCCGTGCCATCCGCGTTCGAGCAACAGATGATCCATGATGAGCTGGAGCTCTTTGAGGACCTGTTGACGCGGGTCGAAAGCGATGACCGCGTATCGAGGAAACGTCTCGAGCGTCTGAAGGAAGGTTTGCAGGAGCGCCTAGAGGCACTTGCAACCCGCAAGGATGATCTCCTGACGATCTCGGAAATCGGCGTCGACCAGATCATCGTCGACGAGGCGCAGGAATTCCGCAAGCTGTCCTTCGCCACCAACATGGCGACACTGAAGGGCATCGACCCGAACGGGTCGCAGCGCGCCTGGGATCTTTACGTCAAATCCCGCTTCATCGAGACGAAAAACCCTGGCCGTGCCCTTGTTCTGGCTTCGGGTACGCCGATCACCAATACGCTCGGCGAGATGTTCTCGATACAGCGCCTGCTGGGACACGAAGCGCTTGCAGAGCGCGGTCTACACGAATTCGACGCCTGGGCGAGCACGTTCGGGGACACAACAACTGCGCTCGAAATCCAGCCGTCCGGCAAATACAAGCCTGTCAGCCGCTTTGCCAGCTTCGTCAACGTCCCCGAGCTAATTGCGATGTTCCGCAGCTTTGCGGATGTCGTGTTACCGGACGATCTCCGCCAATATGTGAAGGTGCCGGCGATCTCGACGGGCCGGCGGCAAATCCTGACCGCAAAGCCAACGCAGTCGTTCAGGAACTACCAAGCCATTCTCGATGCCCGCATCAAAGCTATCGAGCGGCGCGAGGGACCTGCCAAACCCGGCGACGATATCCTGCTCTCGGTCATCACCGATGGTCGGCATGCAGCGATTGACCTGCGTCTCGTCGACCCCGACAATGACAACGAGCCCGACAACAAGCTCAATCTGCTCGTTGAGAACGCTCACCGTATCTGGGCGGAGACCGCAGAGCGAGAGTATGTCCGGCCCGACGGCAAGCCTTTCGAGTTGCCCGGCGCGGCACAGATGATCTTTTCCGATCTCGGCACCATCAATGTCGAAAAGAGCCGGGGGTTTTCGGCCTATCGCTGGATCCGGGATGAATTGGTCCGCATGGGCGTGCTGGCGAGCGAAATTGCTTTCATGCAGGATTACAAGAAGACCGAGGCCAAGCAGCGGCTGTTCGGCGATGTTCGGGCTGGCAAGGTCCGCTTCCTGATCGGTTCGTCCGAGACCATGGGCACTGGCGTCAATGCCCAGCTTCGCTTGAAGGCGCTCCATCATCTCGACGTACCATGGCTTCCGTCCCAGATCGAACAGCGTGAAGGCCGCATTGTCCGTCAGGGCAACCAGCACGACGAGGTCGACATCTTCGCCTATGCCACGCAAGGCTCGCTCGACGCCTCGATGTGGCAGAACAACGAGCGAAAGGCCCGGTTTATCGCTGCGGCATTGTCGGGCGACACGTCGATCCGCCGACTGGAAGATATGGGTGAAGGTCAGGCCAATCAGTTCGCCATGGCCAAGGCGATCGCGTCCGGCGATGAGCGGTTGATGCAAAAGGCCGGACTGGAGGCCGATATCGCTCGTCTCGAGCGGCTGCGCGCTGCGCACGAAGATGACCAATATGCTGTGCGGCGCCAGATCCGTGACGCCGAGCGCGACATCGAGGTCTCGGCCCGGCGCATCGACGAGATCGGTCATGATATCGAGCGACTGGTTCCGACGTCGGGCGATGCCTTCGCAATGACCGTGACCGGTAAGGCCTACGATGATCGCAAGGCGGCTGGCCGGGCGCTGATGAAGGAAATCCTCACGCTGTTGCAGCTGCGGACCGAGGGAGAAGCCGTTCTTGGAACGATTGGCGGGTTCGACCTCATTTATGATGGCGAGAGGTTTGGCAAAGGTGACGGCTACCGTTTCCAGACCGCACTCCAGCGCACCGGCGCCGACTACGAAGTCGACCTTGAGGTCACGGTCACGCCGCTTGGCGCCATCTCGCGTCTCGAACACGCCCTGGGTGATTTCGAGGGAGAGCAGCAGCGTTATCGCCATCGTCTGGACGACGCCCACCGGCGGCTTGCATCCTATCGCTCGCGCGAGGGCGGCACGTTCGCGTTCGCTGAGGAACTGGCGGACAAACGTCGCCAGGTACGCGAGGTTGAAGAAGCGCTCGCCAGTTCCGCGCGCGCCAGCTCCGACGCGGAAGATATCGCCGCGTGAACCCGCCTTGCGCTCGCTTCCACGATCGCTTTGATCGAAGTCAGGGCGGATCTTCCAAAACCCGACAGATGCGTTACAAAAGCTCCATGATCAGATCCGAACTCATCGATATTCTCGCCGCACGCAATCCGCACCTCTATCACCAGGACGCGGGGCGGATCGTCGATACTATCCTTGACGACATAGCAAACGCCATGGAACGCGGAGAACGGGTTGAACTCAGAGGTTTCGGGACCTTTGTCGTGCGACACCGGCCGTCACGGTCAGGACGAAACCCCAAGAACGGCACAGCGGTCTTCATCGAGGAGAAATGGGTGCCGTTCTTTCGCGCTGGCAAGGAAATCAAGGAGCGCATCAATGATGACGGGAAGCCTGATGCCGCGGCAAACGCATAGCCGCACTGCACAATAAATGACTTTTCATATGCTCAGAATGTCGCCATACTGCCTTCAGTCGATGCATTTGGCGGGTTTCCTCCCAGTTCCCGCCGTATCAGCTGTTCCCCTCTGGAGGTTTTGACCTCCACACTTCATGGGCCACGGTTTTCCGTCGGCCCATTTTTTTATTCTTCGTTCGCCTCGTCCGACCATTTCGAGAGGTTTGTACTCATGGGCTTTTGCGCAGACCCCTCCACTCGGCAGCTTGAAGAGCGATTATATCACTGCAATCGCAGCGGTGTTTGATGTTGTCCCGGGATCCAAAAGAAGGCGCTCCCCTTAGGGGTCGAGCGCCTTTTTTGCGTCGGAGGCGACCGCAAACGTGGTCCTGCACCTTGACCGAGACCGATTTGCAGACGAGACCTCAATCACAACACTCCGTGGAAAAACATGCCTTTTTTTCTTGTGACGCAGTCATCGCTGGTAGAAGCTCAGGACGAGCGAGAGGCCGCTCAAACTGGGGTCGACCGTCTCCGCTCCGGAGCACAGGTCACCGTTTCGGTAAAGTCCGATGAAACAACGATCACACCCATCGTTGTCCCCGCAATGGTCGAAGAGCCCCTGTCGGTCCCGCCCTCCGAAACCGCCATGCCGTCGCCTGCTGCTGTTGCTATCCCGGAAGCTGTCTTTGTCGCACCGGAAAACAGAGCTCTCATCTTGAAGCGTATGATGGCTGACGCGCTGGCCCTCCTAGGGCGCCGAACCTAGTCCCCCTCCAGGTAGCGCTACCGCCAAGATCTATCGTCTTCGGGCGTGGGCTCGAACTGAGAAGAGGGGGTTGAAAAGAAAAGCAGGAAGGATGAACCGGTCGCAGACCGGTCCTCCCACCGACGCTGTCGCTCAACCGCCGCCTGCGCGATCCCGGCCGCTTGTCCTGCGCAGGGCTTTTAGCCCCGCTCGTCCCGCACAGCAGGGATGCTCGGCCGCAGTTGCGGCGGTCCGGCCGCTCGGCGGTCCGGGAGGTGTCTTCGAGAAAAGATGAAGACAGGAAGGGCTGGCAAGGCGCCGGTCCGGAACTCTCCCGAAAGGAAAGACATCATGCAGATCATGAAGGTTGACCCGCGCGCGCTGAAGGAAAATCCCAACCGTATGCGCCAATCGATGTCGTCGCCGCAGGCCGACGCCCTGATGCTGGCCACGATCAAGGCCGTCGGCATCGTCCAGCCGCCCGTAGTCGCACCGGAACCCGATGGCGGAAATGGCTATATCATCGATGCCGGTCATCGCCGCGTGCGCCTTGCCATCGCCGCCGGACTGGAAGAAATCGAAATCCTTGTTGTGGACGCCGCCAACGACAACGGTGCCATGCGCTCGATGGTCGAAAACTCGGTTCGCGAGGCGCTCAACCCCGTTGATCAGTGGCGTGGCATCGAGCGTCTGGTCGCGCTCGGTTGGACCGAGGAGGCGATTGCTGTCGCTCTCGCTCTTCCCGTCCGTCAGATCCGCAAACTTCGGCTTCTGGCCAATGTGCTGCCAGCCATGCTCGAGCAGATGGCGAAAGGCGACATGCCGTCCGAGCAACAGCTTCGCACGATCGCCGCGGCCTCACTGGAAGATCAGAAAGAAGTCTGGAAGGCACAGAAGCCGAAGAAGGGCGACACGGCATCCTGGTGGGCGATTGCCAACGGTCTCAGCAAGACCCGCATGTATGCCAAGGACGCGAGCTTTGGAGATGATCTCTCGCAGGCCTATGGCATTGCCTGGATCGAGGACCTGTTCGCACCGGCTGACGAAGACAGCCGCTACACCACGGATGTCGAGGCCTTTCTCGGTGCTCAGCAAGAATGGATGACGAGCAATCTGCCCAAGAAGGGCGCGATCGTCGAACTCAACAGCTGGGGCCAGCCGCAATTACCGGCAAAGGCCGACCGGGTCTATGGCAAGCCGGGCAAGGGCGATCTGACGGCGATGTATCTCGACCGGGACGGCAAGGTACAGTCGGTTCATTTCCGGATGCCGGAGGTCAAGAAGGCAAAGGGCAGTGATGGTGCGGGCTCGCCCGATGGTGGTCACGATGATGACGCCGTGGAGGTCGTGTCAAAGCCACGTCCGGACGTTACCCAGAAAGGCCAGGACATGATCGGGGATTTCCGCACCGACGCTTTGCACGAAGCGCTTGGCCGGGCGCCGATCGAGGACGATATGCTGATGGCGCTCCTGGTAATCGCGTTTGCCGGTCTCAACGTTCGCGTCGACACAGGAGCCGGTGGCAATGTCTACGGTACGGCTCGGTTCAAGCGCCACGTGGTTCCGCTGCTCGACGAGAATGGCAAGGTCGATATCGACATGGACAGACTGCGTATCGCTGCCCGTTCCGTGCTGATCGATGTGCTGTCGTGCAGGCGCAATGCCTCCAACAGTGGCGTGGCAGCACGGATCGCGGGTGACGCGATCGGAGCTGACGCGTTCCTGCCCAACATGGGCACGGAAGACTTCCTGTCATGCCTATCGCGCCACGCGCTGGAAGCCTCGGCCAAGGAAACCGCCGTTCTTCCTCGTCAGAAGGTCAAGGAAACCCGCGCAGCGCTTGTCGATCACTTCAAGGAGGAAAGGTTCGTTCACGGGTCAGCTTTGTTTGCCCCGGCGACCGAAGAGCTTGCAGAATTGCTCAAAGCGGGTGCGACACCTTACGATGACAATGACGACGCCTCTATCGGCACGGACGATGATGGCGCCGATAATGACGGCTCGGAAGCCGCTCCAGCCGACGACGAAATCGAGCCGGTTCCATCCGATCCGGCTACCGGCGAGGATGCGGATGATGTCGTGGAAGACGAACATTCCACCGACGACCATTACGGCATCGCCGCCGAATAGCGGTTTTGTCTCACATCCAGATTCCTATGACCGCCGCCAGCTTCTGGCGGCGGTTTTGTTTTCAGCACCCTCAAAAATCAGGGAGAATTTGCATGTCTGCTCATATCGCACTGGGTGCTCCGATCGGCTCGATCATTGGCTGGTCGGACGGCAGGCCACGTCCGCCTGAACGCCACCGCAAAAAGCTGTCAGCCTGGCGGACCAACAACAGCAGTGGTCGCCTGATCCGTAATCAGGACGAGCGTACCGTCGGCAACCATACCATGCCGCCGTGCTTCACCCTTCACGAGGCCGACTATGGCGCGGGCGGCGTTATCGCTATCCGGGTCCACCGGACGTTCTCATTGGATACCAGCCTGACATTCGCGATCATCGGGCCTCCGGCGATGGGCAGTTTCCGTGTGTTCGACCGTGCGGGCGACCACGCGGAGCTTGTACATCTCGCCGCGTCCCGACCGGCGGCAGAGGATTGGTTGTCGCGGCACGGCTATCCCAACGCCGTTGTGGAAGAGGTCACGGCCGACGAGGTCGCCGCCAACATGGTGGAAGGGAGGGCCGTGGCATGAACACCATTCCCGCCAAAACCGACGTCGACAACACCCCCGGATCTTTAGGGGTTTCCTTTGGACGATCCATCGAAGGTGATCCTGTCGCCCGCGTCGGCGACACCGCCTTTGCCATGTTGCCTGGTCGAGGCCAGCGGCATTATCTGGCGACCGGCTGGAAGATTGCCGGGCCGCTTTCCAAATGGCGGCGAGCGGATTTCCACGGGCATTCCGGTGACCTTGCCGATGAGGCGGCGTTTCGCGCCCGCGTCTTCGAACATGCCGAGCATCAGCGCGAGAGCCGGGTATTGGGCCGACACGAGATTTCCCCCCGTGCGCACACGCCATGGGGATTGTCGCAGCACACGACAGTCTATGCCGATGGTGTCGAGCGCCACTCCACGGCCAGCCATGGTGGCTTCAAGCTCTCATCCATGCGGAACTGCAAGGTTCACCCGTCACTGCGAGTTGAAGACGGATTTTACGAAGAAGACTGCGCTTGGGCAGCCGTGGCAATTACGTTTCCGGATCTGTTTACCGGGCTTGAGCGGCGTTGCGCAGAGATGACGATCAGGGACTGGCGGCCCGACGCCTGGGAGGCGATCCTCGGACGTGTTCTAGCGCCTGGCCAGTCCCACGCAAAGGATCGTCATGCGTTCGAAACGCAACATGCCGAAGACTGGATTGTCATCTCCGCTCTCCGGTCGAACCATCATCCTGGCAATACGGAAGTTATCACAACCCGGGGAGGCCAGCGAGATGCCCACCTCGAGGAGCGCCGCTTTCTGGTCCCAGCCTGTGAATACGAGGTGGGCCGTTTCGGCTTCGTCATCGATGAGACGCGGCATGCAGCCTATGATGGCCCGTCAAGCTTCGTCACCTGGTCGGGGAGGTGCGCGACATGATGCACTCCATTGACGCCCGGGTGGAATTGCGGCGGCTGGAAGAGGCATGTCGTCAGACACGCCACCAGATCGGTCTCATCGAGCGTCAGATCATCCGCAAGATGACAGCGCTGGTTCCGTCACTTGGGCAACGCAGACCCGGACACCACCGAGGCAAGCGCCTGGAGCCCGAAGCCTTCCTCTGCCGATACCGCTCCAGTCTTGCTGCCATCACAGCCGAGCGCCAGCCGGAAATCGATGCGCTCTCCAGCAGGCTCGCACGGCAGGAAGCGGCAATCGCATCGTTTCATGCTCGTATCTCTCTCATGCATGATTGCGCTGGCGCAGGGCAGGGAACTAACGACGATCGCGATCCAAGCCGGAGCGGCGGGCGAACGGTGCAGCGGGACTTGATGCATTGATGGACACCTGGTGAGGCTTTGCATGGTATCCTTTCGCAGCCTTATGCCCGGGCCCGATCCCCGGCCGGCCTGTCCTTCGGGTTTGTGACGGTCTGAACCAGCGCCCGTTCGGTTCAAGGCCGCTATCGCGCCGCGGGGCGGCCGGGCATGCCGCTCTCGACAAAGCAGGCACGCGGGCTTCGCAAGGGCAGATGCCCTGCTTTCCCGCGCACCGGCTTCGCTCGGTCTGGCCTGCCCGGACCCTGAACCGCCCGGCTTGCGCCGGTTCCTTTCGACCGCACCGAAGGACAGACCGGCCGAGGGCCGGAACCGCTTCGGGAACGAGAAAAGGAAATCATCATGGCAAAGCCCGCAACCCAGTCCCGTCAAACCTCCCGCCCATCTGCCCGTGTTGTCCCGCTGCGCAAGGGTGCCACGATCGAGATGGTCCGGCTCACATGCCCTAATGAAACGCAGGCGCTGAAGATTGCCGAGAGTTTCGGAACGGCCATCCTCGACAGCGATGGTGTCCGCGACCTGCACGAGCGACTGCTCGTCGAGACCGCCACGGCTCTTTCCGATGGGCTTGGCGAGCGGGCGATGCAGATCCATCTCCAGCGGATCGTCGGTGCCTATGTCGGATCCGCTCATGGCGCAGGCCAGTTCTACAGCCGGGCTGTCACCGAAGCACGTGACGCCACCGCGAAGGGTGCAGGCGATCATCGCGACGAGGATCTCGACGGTCCGGTCGGGTACGACAGCGCCGCCCAGCGCAAACGCGAGTTTGCAGCTGATATGGGCATTCAGGCACATGCGCTGCGGATGGCCGCCGAGGGTGCTGTATCAGCCTACGAGCAGATGGTTGGTGAAACTTGGAAGCCCTTCGACCGCCCCGTCGAAAATCCCGGCCAGACCGTTGACCGCAAGGCGGCCGCCACCCAGATGTCGGCCTTCGAGTGAGGCCGTATGGCGGGACTTCGGTCCCGCCTTTTCCCTGCGCGGTCGGAAGCCAATCGCGTCAATACGGGAGTGGATATGACCCTCATCAGGCGAGCTCCTGCGCCAGTCCAATCAAAAGACCCTCCGGCCCAGGTCTTCAAGCTGTCCCTCGGTCTGACAACGAGGCGCGGAGCCACATTGCCCGGCTGAGCCGATTGATCTGGAGATCAACAGCAAGAGAGGACGGAGGTAACCTGTCATGCCGCTCCATGCGGCCCGTTCCGGTTGATCGGTCTTGCGCCGGTCCGTCACCGCGCAACAGCTTTGCTGTCCTCCTCTTCGTTGCGGCCCTGGTCGCCGGCGCAACCGGCGAACTGCGGGTGCACGCCTCCTTTGCCCGCCGCTTTGAGACCGCCGTAACGGGCCGCATGGAGCGGCCCTGAATCGGAGGTTTTGAAAGATGACAAGCAAGAATGAAAAGGAACGCGTCGATCTTTACACGAGGATCACGGACAGGATCGTGGCGGATCTCGAACAGGGTGTCCGCCCGTGGATGAAACCATGGTCGGTTGCCAATACGACGGGCAGGATCAGCCGGCCCCTTCGTCACAATGGCGAGCCCTATAGCGGCCTCAACGTGCTCCTTTTGTGGTCTGAGGGCACGGCGCACGGCTATTCCTCGCCGATGTGGATGACGTTCAAGCAGGCGCTCGAGCTGGGTGCCGCAGTCCGCAAGGGCGAAACCGGCACCACCGTCATCTATGCCAGCCGCTTCACCAAGACAGAAGCCAATGGAAACGGGGGCGAGGTCGAGCGCGATATCCCGTTCCTGAAAGCGTACACCGTCTTCAATGTCGAGCAGATCGACGGGCTGCCGGACCGATACCGTGGTGTCGGCGAACCGGTATCACAACCTGTCCAGCGCATCGCTCAGGCCGATCGGTTCTTCCACAATACCGGCGCGATCATCCGCCATGGCGGCAATCAAGCTTTCTATTCTCCCGGTAGCGACGTCATCCAGATGCCGCCGTTCGAGAGTTTCAGGGATGCAGAGGCGTATGTCGGGACGCTGAGCCATGAAACTATCCACTGGACAGCGCATCCAGACCGGGTTGGTCGCGATCTCAGCCGCTATGCTCGCGACAAGAGCGAGCGTGCCCGGGAGGAATTGATCGCCGAGCTTGGGAGCTGCTTTCTTTGCGCCGATCTCGGTATCGTCCCGGAACTGGAGCCGAGACCCGATCACGCTTCCTATTTGCAATCATGGCTCTCCGTGCTCGCCAACGACAAACGGGCGATCTTCCAGGCCGCAGCCCACGCGCAACGCGCAGCGGCCTACCTGCATGGCCTTCAGCCTCAGGTTTTTGAAGAAAAGGAGGCGGCCTGATGAACGCGCATCACCCTCACAAGCCTGGGCTGACTTTGTGGAAGTCAACCAAACGATCCGAACGATGTAGACCTATCGACGGCGGCTGATCACTGCCAACTCGACCTTTGGCCGAACGAGTGGGAGGGCATGTGTGGACTTTGATCCGCCCGGATAACTGAACGGCGGCATGACGCATTGTGTGATCAGGCGGATGTGCTGCAGCGAGGTGACGAGGGTGCAATATCCGCAGTCACCGCCCGAGAGCAGACCCATGCCCGCTCTTTGTCGATGGGCTCCGTCGAGCCCCGGCCTTCTACGATCAACCCGTAAAGGGTCGGACTACGCAAGCGTGCCGCCGCAGGCAGTGCCTGCGGTGATCGCGGCCGGAGGCCCGACTTCAGGGGGAGCCATCGAGCGGGAATGGTCCCGCTCCCGGATGGAGCCAACCTGCCATGTCACACGATCTCAGCCTCGCACAAAACCACGCCTTCAATCTCTCACGCACCCTGATGGTCCCGGTCGTCCTGTTCAGATCCGGCGACGAGTTCGGCGTCCTGCCCGCAGACGAAATCGACGGCGATGAGGTTGAGGTGATGTATGAGTACGACCCCTACTAGGGGTCGGTCGGCTTGAGCTGGCACGGCATAACGTCAACGCTAAAAGCCCGCCGCAGAAATCAATTTCAACAAATACAGAAATGCTGTATATGCTGTAATTGCGTTCGTCCCGAGTAATATCGGCATCGATACGATGCATCAGGAGGTCAGCATGTCCCACCCGCGAGGTTCTTACACGACAAGTGATCTGTCGCGAAAATCAGGCGATATTATTGCAGAGGCGCTTCGTCATCCTGTGACGATCACGCAGCGCAACAAGCCGCGCCTGGTCCTGCTTAACATCGAGGATTACGATCGACTGATGCGCCAGTCCGATTCCCGATCGACCGGCACGATTGAAACCATGCCGGACGGCTTGCTCGGTGAGTTCGAGGCAGCGGTTGATCTGTATGCCGAAAGCGACGAGGCTGGCCGGTGAGCGGCTATGACGACATTCAGACCGCAGCGATCGTTCGCTATCCGTATCTCTGGGCGCGGGAAGACGGCAAAGGTGAAACCGAAGGCCGGAAAAATCGACCGGTCGCGGTCGGTGTCAGAATTCTCCGGCCCGATGGCGATCTGGTGTTGTTCTTTCCGATCACCACCAAGCAGCCGGAGCAGGCACGCTTTGCCGCCGAAATTCCCTCGATCGAAAAGCGGCGAGCGGGGCTGGATGCCGATCTCCGGCTTTGGATCATTTTCGACGAGTTCAACAGCGATGTGATCGGCCGCTCGTTTTATCTCGAGCCTGAGCCGCCGATCGGCCGGTTCAGCAAGGCGTTTTTCCTGCCCCTGCTTCGCGAGTTCATCGCGCGCCGGAAGTCCCTGACAGAAATCAGTCGCTTTCGATAACACCTTCAGAGACCGACCCCGTTTGGCTACGGGGACGGCGGCGATTGGCACTGCCGTTGACGTACGCGTCGAGTCCGGAAGAACCCACATCGTCACTGATCGAACGGGGAGGTTGCGACGCTCCATGGCGGCGGTCGATCGCTTTGACCGTGACGGAGGCAGCCAGTGCTACGGGCGCAAGCCACAACGCGGTCGACGACTATCTGCGCGTTTTGACCGAGAAGGCAGCCTCGTTCAATATGGAGCTGGTCGCGACTTCTGTTATGGCTAGGTTGAACGACTAAGGGACTGGTGGCTCGCTGTTAAGCCTATAGACGGCGAGTGCGGTCACCACCGCGCATTCCTTTCACGTCTGTTGCCGGCTCATCTGCGGGCTTCGATGTGGCATGTCTGACCGGGGAGCGGCTTCGCCTCGGATCGTCTTACCGCAACGGCCGTCCGAAACTTTCTTCCCCTGGCGGCTGCGCCACCATTCCTCGCGCAAGCCAAGAAAGCTTCTCCCGGCCGCCTTCCACTTCGTTTCAGCCCCTTTGGGGTGCGGTCCGATCGTCCCCGGTCTTTGCGACTGCCATCGAGGCCGCGAAGGGCGCGGCCCGAAACAGCGAAAGGAAAATCACAATGGCTACCATCGGCACCTTCACCACCACCGAGAACGGCTTCACCGGCTCGATCCGCACTCTGGCTCTCAACGTCAAGGCCCGCATCGCTCGCGTTGACAATCCCTCCGACAAAGGTCCGCACTTCCGCATCTACGCGGGCAATGTCGAACTGGGCGCCGCCTGGCAGAAGCGCTCCAGCGAAAGCGACCGCGACTACCTCTCGGTCAAGCTGGACGACCCGAGCTTCCCGGCTCCGATCTACGCAACACTCTCCGAAGTCGAAGGCGAAGACGGCTACCAGCTGATCTGGTCCCGCCCCAGCCGTGACTGAGGATTACCACCGGCCCCGCCAACCTGGCGGCGCCTCTTCCTCGTCTGAACGCGGAGCGGGGATTCACCGTCGTTCAATGGTTTCGACAAGGTCTAGAAAGACCGCAGACGTACCACGGCTCTCGATTCAACTGACCGTCTATGCTACTGTTGTTCCAACAAAACGAGGATCGTCATGGCACATGCAATCCGTCATTCCGACACCACTCCCGAGCAGGCTATTCGTGCATTGGCGCGTCAGCATGGCATTGTCGCCGAGCGTACCGCGACTGACGCCATGGCCGATACCATCACGCATCTGTCGGGCGATGAAGTGATCTATGATGAGATAGAGGACCTTGTGGTGACGATGCGCCGCAAGGGCATTATCACGTCTGAGCAGGCGACAGCCCTGTACGGCGATTATCTCGAGTCCGCATGACATTCGATCCCTTCGGTGATTACGCGACGCGAGGTTATCTAAGGAATGTCCGGGGTGCCGATGAGGTTGCGGTAAAGCGGCTGGAACATGCCGCTTTCCGCGGCGAACTTGATTTCGCGCTCGAATATCTCAAGTCCAGAACCGAACTGGCTTACGAAGACGTTTTGCAAACCCATGCCAAGCTTTTTTCCGGTTTGTATCCCTGGGCTGGCCAGGATCGGACGGTCACTGCTCCTGACAGTGCCATCGGGAAGAATGGCAATTTCGATCTTTTCTCGCATCCAGGGGATTCGCGCAGGGCTGTAGAGACAGCCCTGGATATGGCCGCCGACACGAACACAATGCGGTCCAGGCCCGGCGAGATCATGGGCTATCTTGCCTATGCACACCCTTTTCTTGACGGAAACGGACGCACGATCATGACCGTGCATGCCGAGCTTTGTCGTCGCGCAGGGATCTACATCGATTGGTCGCAGACCAACAAGACCGACTATCTCAACGCATTGACGAAAGAACTGGACGCTCCCGGCAAAGGTCACCTCGATGTTTACCTGAAGCCATTCCTCCGGATCGAAACTCTCGTAACGTCTCAGGCCGCAAACATGCTTCGCAATTTGCCAGGGCTTGGTCCTTCGCAGGTTGCACAACAGAGGCCGGTCATCGTGCCGAAGCGCGCGATCGACCCGATCGTGACAAAAGCCGACGTCGAGAATGCATTGGCGACAAACGCTGCCTTCGCCGACAGTAATAGCAAGCTAGAAAAGATGGCCTTCAGTGTCTACAAGGAGCCGGCGCCAGTCATCAAGGCAATTCAAGAGGTGGCGCTGTCAGGTGCCATCGGCGATCGGTCGGTGCTGAAACGCATCGAGCTGCACCCGGAGTTCTACGGATCATACAAGGGTGCAAGCGGCATCTTCTCCAGCCAGCAGGAGAGAAAGGATCATCGCAATGCGATCACGGCTCGATTCGGTCTGAAAGGCGCAGCGGAGCAGCTGATCTCAATTGCTCACGGCGTGCGCCAGGCCATCTCTGACGAAAAGCGGCAGCTGGTAGAGCGGAGTAAGGTGGAGATCCGCTTGCCGGACCCCGTGCTAATGGATGCCATTGAAAAAAAACGTCCCCTCTCTGACACGCAGGCGGCCGAAATAGACAAGGCCATTCGGTCGTTCGAGCATCGTTTTGGCGAGGATCTCGGCAAACTACGGACTGAACGTAACCTCGAGCCTTTAGCCAGCAAGCATGGGCTCGACACACAGCAGATCACCGCGGCGCGCGAGGTCCTGAAAGCGCTCGACAAGGGGCAATCCCTGGCACGCGAGCAGGCACAGGCTATCAAGCAGTCTCAGGGCCAGGTAAGGGGCGGCCCCACGCGATAGGCAGTACCGGCCCCCCAAGACAAAGGGTCACCAGTCCGTTGCGTAGATGATGCCAATCACCCGACTTTGCCGGCAGTCTGCCATTGTCATGTCCTTACACTCATACATCCGGCTCTTTTGCGGGCTCGATGGGGCATGTCTGACCGAAGAGCGGCTTCGCCTCGATCGTTGTCCCGCAACGGCTGTCCGTGACTTTCTTCCCCTGCGAACTGCGTTCGCATTCCTCGCGGTACCAAGAAAGCCCCTGCCGGCCGCCTTCCTCTTCGTTTCAGCCCCTTTGGGGTGCGGTCCGATCGTCCCCGGTCTTTGCGACTGCCATCGAGGCTGCGAAGAGCGCGGCCCTGAACCAGCGAAAGGATATGACAATGGCTACCATCGGCACCTTCACCTCATCTGAGACCGGCTTCACCGGCTCGATCCGCACTCTCGCCCTCAACGTCAAGGCCCGCATCGCCCGGGTCGAGACCCCCTCTGAAAAGGGCCCTCACTTCCGCATCTACGCCGGTAATGTTGAGCTAGGCGCCGCTTGGCAAAAGCGCTCCGCCGAGAGCGACCGCGACTACCTCTCGGTCAAGCTCGATGACCCAAGCTTCCCGGCTCCGATCTACGCGACGCTGTCCGAAGTCGAAGGTGAGGACGGCTACCAGCTGATCTGGTCCCGCCCCAACCGCGACTGACGGTCCCACCGGCCCCGCCAACCTGGCGGGGCCTCTTCCTCGTCTGAACACTAAGCTGAAGGGCGGGCATCGAGCCCGCCTTCAGCTTTTCCGGTGCCATACGGAGAGGGAATGGTCTGATCAGATCGACCTATGGTGCCGGGCCGCCATGACAGCGTCAAGGACGAGCGGTTCCCCCAATTTTGCCGCCAGCGACAAAATCGGCTCCCCCACTCGCCGCCGCTGGCGGTCGCTGACGCGATCCCTGACCCCGCCATGCCGTCCCGCCGCCGGTCATCGTCTTTCACAAACTTAAGGAGATGAGACGATGATGATCGAACAACACATCGAGGAACTGCGCGCCGAGCTGAGAAACGCCTGGGACGTCATCGAGCGCCGCGAAATCGAAGGCGAGCTTGAAATGGCTCTGGCCGAACTCGCTGTCATCGAGGCCGAACAGGATGGCATCATTGACGCCGAGCCGCCCTTCTGAGGGCGGTACCACTCCTTTGCCGACAGACGTCGGCGCCTCATGACGGTGAAGCGAAGATCCGCTGCATTCTCCATGTCGGCCTGCTTCATCTGCATCGGGGACGATGCATCCCGTTCGTCATGCCGCAACCTTGTGGCACCAGAATTTTCCCCGGCGCTTTGCGCCTCCTTGCCCGACAAAATTCTGGTGCCGGCAGGTCCTCCGCTTCACTGCGGCCTTGGCAGGTGCAGCACTCCTTATCCGGTCTGCCACTGGTCCCCGCGATGACCGCAATCGACAAGGAGAAACACCATGCAACAACTCGCTCAGTTCCTGAACCGCACCGGCCGACGTCTCTGCACCCTTGGTAAGGTGATTGTTCACTTCTTCCGCAAGGGAAAGCTCGGCCTGAAGCTCGCAATCAAGATCCCGTTCTTCGTCGAGATTGAGGCGTCCTTCGAAACCGACTGGGATCGGCGACAATGACAAAGCCTTGGGGGGCCGCATCGCGCGGCTCTTTTTTTCCTGCTCCTCGAATTGATCGTCAGCTTCTGGCTGTCAGGGCGGCCTGCCTCGGCCGGTAACCGCGTGCGCGTTTCTGCTTCGTGAGATCAAGAAACAGCCGAACGGCCTCTTCTTCCCGTTCGAACAGATGTGTCTTCGCCTGGCCCCTTGCTCCGATGCGGCCCCATGTTCTCGTCAGGCACGCCTCGCCAAACAATGTCTCGGAAATCTCCATGACATAATAGCGGGCCATGTTTCTGGCCGGGTCGGTCCGTTCGACGTAGATCTGGTAGGGTTGAGCAAGCATAGCCGAGAATCTGCGATTTCGGGGACGTGGTCCAATGACAGATTTGAATCGGTTACCGACTTTCGATTCACGTTTTTGATATGCGGATGACGTTGGCAGGTCCGTTGAACCAAGAGATTGGAGGGCGGGCCGCTCTTCGATCAGACGGCTCTATTCGCTTCGCTCACCGAACCCGCTGCACGGTTTCGTCCATGCGGTAACGATCCTCCCGCGGCAAGGCGGAAGGCGAAAGCTTACGGTGAGCCCCCGCCGTGCCGGACTGGCTGACGGTCGAGCGCGCCAGCATAGACGCCCTCTTTACACCCAATCTGCCTTTCTTCCTGAATTGATGCGCTCCGGTCTTATCCGGCGATCGCTGCCCGTCGTCTTTTCCCCAAGCCATTTCCTTTTCCGGGTGAATTTGGTTTTCCAGCCCGCAGGGCCGGAGCGGACTTCCTGATAGGAAGTCCGCGAAGCGAGCGAAGGCATGAACGCGCTCCCCATAGCGCCGAAGAGAATGCCGCAGCTTGTGGTAAACCTGGCCGAAGGCCGCCGTATAATGAGCCGGCGTTAGCCGGCCGCTTTCGGTGCAAAGTGCGAGGTTTTTACCCGTGATGCCATTTCCTCGCGGCGGAAATAGATAGCACGGCCGCAGCGCAGCGGCGGGTTGCCGCTGGTGAAAATGATCTGCTCGTCGGTTCGCATCTGCGTGACCTCGTGAGGCAGGATCAACGGACGCTGCGTGAGCTGTTTCGAGCGTGTGCGGCCGCTTCGCCCACCGTTGGAGTTGCGCGTCACCTGATCCACCTCAATGGTCGTCGTGCCGCAACGCCTCGAAATGTAATCCGCAGTGTCTGTGTCGTTGACCGCGGAGAACGAAACCCAGGACGCGGATTCAAACCACTTGCTCGTCGCGTCGCGCCCGCCAAATGCTTCCCGCATCTGGCCGAGCGACTGGAACAGCATCAGCAGGGTTATCCCGTATTTTCGGCCAGCATCGCGGGCGGTTTCGATGATCCGCATATACCCAAGACGCGCCGCCTCATCGAGAAGGAAGAGCGCGCGTTCGGATACGTCGCCATTTCGGTTATAGAGCGCCTTCAGGAACGCCCCAATAATCACGCGCGCCATGCCCGGGTGATTTTCAAGCGTCGAAAGATCGATGTTGATGAACACCGTCATATTGCCTGAGGCGATGTCTTCGGTCTGGAAAGAGTTTCCCGATACGAGTGCCGCATAATTCTCGTAGGACAGCCAGTGCGTCTCCTTCGTCGCGGTCGCATAGACGCCCGAAAACGTCTGCTCGGTCATGTTGATGAAGGGCGCCACATTCTCCCGTACGAACCGCGATGACGTGTTCTTGTGGATCTTTTCCAGCTTCTTCTGCAGTGTTTTCTCGGGCTGGGCGAGCCGCTTGCGCACCATGCGCAGCGACTTCTCGCCCGTCTTGAATTCGGGATCTTCGTCCGGGTCGTCTTCGATCTCATCGAGATCGGTGAGCATCACGTCGGCGATAACCGCCGCGATGAGCTGCTCGGCCGTAGTTCGGAAAAAGTCGTCCGATCCGGAACTGACGCGCGGCCTTTCGCTCATCAGCCATGCGGCGACCGATGCGATATCCTCTTCCGGCGTATTGCCGTGTTTGCCGATCCAATCGAGGACGTTGAACCCAAGATGAGGCGAGCGCGGATCCAACGACACGACCTCCTGATGGTTTCGTGTCCGATGCTCGCTGACCATCGGCGCGATCTCGGTCGATGGATCAAGGACAATCATGGACCCTTTGAACTTCAGGGCCGTCGGGATGACAACGGACGTGGTTTTGAAGCCGCCAGAGCCGGCGAACACGAGGCCATGTGTGGATCCAAACCCGGCATCGAAACTAAGCAAGGGCGCTTTGCCGCCTTTGCCCCAGGTCTCCTTTCGCCGGGGATCGAAACCAACCTGACCGATACTATCCTGATCAGGCCGGTAGTTTTCTCCAACGACAATCCCGCCGGTCGGCGGGAAAAGTTTTGCGGCGTGAGACAGGCTTATCCAGTCGTTTGCACCATGGACGGCCCTTGTGCCTTTCAGGCGCTTCGGACCTGTCCGGCCGAACGCCATGTTGCCACGCTGCCCGACCTTTAAACCGAAGATCGCGACAAAGAAGCAGGCTATGGCTCCGGCGATTGTGAACCAGTCGACCAGAGGCAAAAGAAGAACATTCGGCTGGCTGGCTCGAATTTCGATCAGCCGCAATGCCTCACGGCCAACACCCAGTGCCATCGACGAAAACCCGCCGATCAGCACACTCCATCCTGCCCACTGGATGAGAAGCGATCCTTTCGTGGCGAACAGAAAGATGAGACCAACGAATGCAGCCGTTGCATAGGGAATGGCGAGACCGATGCGTCCCAATGTCTGGTAGGCCTGCGGACTGGTGCCGAAACCGGCCAGCCAGAATTCAATCCCTTTCATTCCAATTGTAAGTGCCAGCATCAGGGCGGCCGGCATCATCACGAGCATCATCTTTCTCGCCAGCATCCTCGAACCCTCTTTTGCCGATGGCTTGCAGCCTTGCCCATTCCTCTTCATGCTTTTTCAGGCGATCGGGGAGTTCCATCAGCCAGCCCAACAGGACGGCTTTGTCGATGTCCCGAAGCTCTGCTTTGACCACCAGGCCGCCGAGTTGGATTTTCTCGCGCGTGTCTTTCTTGCGATCTTCGGCACGGACTGCCTGCACCTGTCTCTCCTTCTGAGCGATGCGGCCTCTAAGCCGTCGCGTGAGACAGTTGCGACGAGGATTGAAATCGAGCGGCCAGTTCTTTCAGGGCCGTCATGAGAACGGCATCATCAATGTCGATCTCGTGCAATCCGGCTTTGACGGCGAGAGATCCGAGGCGTTCTGCCTCTCGCGCTTCGGCCTCTTTCAGCTCAGCCTTGAGCGCTTCCATGGCCGCTTTGATCTCTGCGGGCGATTTGGTTCTCTTTGCCATTGTGCTTGCTCCTTTCCATTCCCGGCAGTTTTGGAGGAAGCGTCAGCTTCCTTCAACCACAGATTTCTGCGTTAGCTGAAATCAACTTTACAAGGCACCGGCCTTGCCGGTACTTTTTGGTCTGTTTCTAACAGCGCAGTGATACGTTGCTGCGCAACGTCTGCTCTACGCGCCCTTTGAATGGGCGCTTGGCTGTCCGGAGTTCGCTCTCTTGGCGATTACGCATTTCACCCCCCAGATCATCAGCCGCGGTGAAGGCCGATCGGCTGTTGCCGCGGCCGCGTATCGTCACACGGCGCGCATGGAGAACGAGCGGGAGGGGCGGGTTGCCGACTTCTCCAACAAGTCGGGTCTTGTCCATAGCGAGTTTGCGTTACCGGACGATGCGCCGGACTGGGCACGAGCGCTGAAAGAGGGCAGGACACCGGCGCAGTCGTCCGAGGCGTTCTGGAACAAGGTCGAAGCGTTCGAGACGAGGAAGGACGCGCAGCTCGCCAAGGAGTTCATCCTGGCGGTCCCCATCGAACTTTCGACCGAGCAGAATATCGCAATGATGCGGGACTTCGTATCCTCCGTCGTGACGGCTCGCGGCCTTGTGGCCGATTGGGTCTATCACGATGCAACGGGCAATCCGCATCTGCATTTGATGACGAGCCTGCGACCCTTGACCCATGACGGGTTCGGGGGAAAGAAGGTCGCCATCCTCGATGAGAACGGACAGCCGCAACGATCAAAGTCCGGTCAGATCCAGTACAAACTGTGGGCTGGCGACAAGACAGACTTTCTCGAATTGCGGGATGCCTGGTACTCCATTCAGAACAAGCATCTGCGCCTGAACGGACATGACATTCGCGTCGACGGCCGTTCTTATGCCGAGCGCGGGATCGGGCTTGTGCCAACGCCGCATATCGGCGTTTCGACGAAAAATATTCATCGTGAGGCGCAAGCGGAAAGCCGCACTGTCGATCTTGAACGACTGGCGCTGCATCAGGCTGCACGGCGCGAAAACGCGCGCCGGATAGAACAGCGGCCGGAGATCGTGCTTGACGCGATTTCATGGGAAAAATCGGTGTTCGACGAGCGTGATATCGCCAAATATCTCCATCGGTATATTGATGACTCAGGCCAGTTTGCGAACCTGATGGCGCGGGTCCTGCAGAGCCCGGAGCTTGCGCTTCTTGAGGCGGAAGAAGTTGATTTCGCAACAGGCGAAATTCTGCCGAACCGCTATGCCACGCGCGACATGATCCGCATCGAGGCGGATATGGCGGATCAGGCACAGCGTCTTTCGGTCGTTTCGGGTTTCGACGTGTCGCGGTCGATACGCAAGGAAATATTTGCCGCCAATGGCAAACTGTCCGATGAGCAGAAAGTAGCCATCGAGCGCATTACTGGTGACGAGCGTTTGGCCGTGGTCGTCGGCCGTGCCGGCGCAGGCAAGACCACTATGATGAAAGCCGCCCGCGAGATTTGGGAGGCGAATGGCTACAAGGTGGTCGGCGCGGCGCTTGCGGGTAAGGCGGCGGAAGGGCTCGAAAAAGAGGCCGGCATCAAAAGCCGCACCCTGGCTTCATGGCAATTGCAGTGGAAGGAGGGCCGCGCTGCACTCGACAACAAGACCGTGTTCGTCATCGACGAAGCGGGCATGGTCGCGTCGCGGCAAATGGCAGAGTTTGTGTCTGCCGTCGATCGGGCAGGAGCCAAACTTGTCCTCGTTGGTGACGCCGACCAGTTGCAGCCGATCGAAGCTGGCGGCGCCTTCCGCAAGCTTGCCGACACTATCGGCTATGCCGAGTTGGGTACGATCTGGCGCCAGCGTGAGCAGTGGATGCGCGATGCGTCGATGGATCTTGCGCGCGGCAATGTCCGTGAGGCGCTGGCCGCTTATCACGAGAGAGGCCACGTCATCGAAACCACCACCAAGGCGGATGCGATCGCCGCCTTGATCAAGGACTGGATTGCCGACTATAACCCGGCCCGGTCCAGCCTGATACTCGCCTATATGCGCAAGGACGTGCGGGCGCTCAACGAGCACGCAAGAGCTGCGTTGCAGGAGCGTGGCATCGTTGGGCAGGGGGCGGAGTTTCGCACCGAGGACGGGATGCGGAATTTTAGCGCCGGGGATCAGATCGTTTTCCTCAAAAACGAGAAATCTCTTGGCGTCATGAACGGCATGATTGCCCGCGTCGTAGAAGCCGAGAAAGGCAAGATCGTCGCAGAAGTCGGCAGTGAGGGGCATGGCCCCGGCAGATCACGCCGTGTCGAGATCGATCAGGCTATCTATCGCAACGTCGATCATGGCTATGCCACTACTATCCACAAGAGCCAAGGCGCGACCGTCGATCGCGTCAAGGTTCTAGCCTCGTCCATGTTCGATCGGCATCTTTCCTATGTCGCGCTCACCCGCCACCGAGACAGCGTGGAGCTTTACGCTGCGACACAAGAATTCGCCCGCTACAGTCGTGTCGATCATGCGGCCGGTATTACCGGCAAGCTCATTGATGCCGGGATGGCGAATTTCCGCGAAGGCGATGATGTAAAGCCGACGCCCTATGCCGACCTGCTCGACGCGGCCGGGATGACGCACCGCCTATGGGGCGTCAGTCTGCCCGACGCGATGGAGAAGGGTGGCGCGACCGTTGGCGACGTGGTGACGTTGCGCAAGGATGGCACCGAGGAAGTCGTGATCACCGTGCCGGTCATAGACGAGATGACTGGGGCAAAAACGTTCGAGGAACGCGTTGGCGAACGCAACGTCTGGACCGTCATCCTTGTCGGCGATCGCGATCCTTCAGCACGAAACATCGCGGCCACGCATCTTTACACGAAAGGCGGACGCGTCGATCACAGCGCCGGCATTGCTGGTGAATTGGTGGAAAGCGGAAAGGCTCATTACCGCGAGGATGAGAAGGGCCGCGAAACGCCATATGCCGATATTCGCACCCCCGATGGCGCTGTCCATCGCGTGTGGGGCATTTCCTTGCCTAAGGCCATCGAGCATTCGGGCGCTGCCACCGGTGCCACCGTTCGCTTGCGACGCGATGGTGTCGAGGATGTCAATGTGCCGGTGCGCAAGGTCGACCCAGTGACGGGCAAGACCACGACCACATGGGAGAGCGCGCAGCGCAACGTCTGGACGGCCGAGGTCATAGAGACGGCTACAGCTCGGGCCTCACGGATCGAGACTGCCGCGCCGCAGCCTGAACAATCGAAGCTCCTGACACAGCTTGCCACCCGTATGTCGCGTTCCGCGGCCAAGACGACGACGCTCGACTTTACGGGATCACGCCACTACGGCCAGGCGCTTGATTATGCCAACAACAGAGGCTTGTATGGGCTTCGGGTTGCCAGGGCGCTCGCGAGGGATCAGGCTCGCTGGATCAGGATTCAGCGCGACAGGATCGCGGCAGCAGGCGCGAAACTTTCGCAATTCATCGAACGGTTCGGCCATCATCAGCCGATGGGGCAGACCGTCTCGAAGCGGGCTGCCATAGCGGCGGCACCTAGCCAGCCCTGGCTACGCGGTATCGCGACCTGGGCGAGTTCCATCAAGCAAGCTGTGGAGACAAAAGTGCAAGGCGACGCGACCCTCACCGTTCATTGGATCAAAATCAACGAGCGCATGAAATTCATCTACGAGAAGCCGGATGAGGCGATGAAGGCAATGAATCTTGCCCCGGCTCTGAACGGCGACGATGCGACCGCCAAGGCTGCTCAGGACCGCATCATCAACCAGCTCGCCAGCAATCCCGAAACCTATGGTGCGATCAAGGGCAAGACCGGCCTGCTGGCTTCCGGCCCCTCCAGGGCTCAGCGTCAGAACGCTTTAGGCCATGTCGATCCGCTGGCAAAATCGATCAGGGACTATATCCGCATTCGCGCCGAAGTGCAGGAGCTTCACACCGGCACACTCCGGCAGGAGCGTGATCGCCAGCGGGTCGATGTGCCATCGATCTCGAACAACGCCAAACACACGCTCGAGCGCATCCGCGATGCGATCGACCGCAATGACCTGCATTCGCATTTAGGCTTTGCGCTTTCCGATAGGATCGTTCGGGCTGAAATCGAGGGATTGAATAAGGCGCTCGATGAAAAGTTCGGCGCGAACACCTTCAGCAGCGCCGAGCCGAAGGGCAGGAAGTTTGATGCGGCCGCCGCGAAAGTCACCCCTGACGATCACGGCAAGCTCGCTCAGTCTTGGCCGCTGTTTCACGCCGCGCAGAAGGTTGCTGCTCATCAAAAGGAGCAGGCACAGGCGCAGGCGAGAGCGCAAGTGCAGAAGCCGGGGATGAACCGTTGAACGCCCGCCGCAACGCCCTCGTCATCCTTGTTGTCGGGATCGTATTGATCGGCGGCATAGCTGGCACATTTACGATTGGCGGCTTCCGCATCAATTTTACGCCGTCGTACAATCTTGGTCTCTGGCAGATCGTCGCTCTGGATCGAGATGTCAGGGCAGGGGATCGCATATTTATCTGCCCGCCCGATGGCGAAGCCGTGTCGCTGGCGCTTGAACGTCACTATCTGCCGCGAGGTCTGTGCGCCTCCGGGAGCGGTCCGCTCATCAAGACTGTGGAAGCGACTGCCGGTCAGTCGGTCGAAATAGGTGGAGAGGTCATCATTGACGGGCATCCTCTTCATTCATCACGCGTCCTCAAGGCCGACTCAGAAGGACGGCCCATGCCGGTCTACGCGGGCGGCACCATTCCTGAGGGCGAGGTTTTCCTGCATTCCGAATTTGTTGGTTCATATGACTCGAGATATTTTGGCCCACTCCCGTCCAACGGCATCCTTGGCCTCGCGCGAGAAATTCTCACCTTCTCCCCGTAATCTGGCAATCAGCGCAGCGTTCGTCGCCGGCGGGGCTTTTACTGGTGCGATTGGCTGGAGCGGGCATGCGCTTATGCTTCCCATCGGCGTTGCCTTCCCGGCGCTCTGGGCATTCGCGCCCTCGCGCCGTGTAGCGGCGCTTGTGGCTGCCGCCCATTTTCTGGGAGCCTCGCGCGGCCTGCCGGTTGGGACGTCGATCTTCTTTGGCGAGCAGCTCGCCATCGGGATTTCGTTCTGGCTTGCGGCGTCGATCCTGTTTGTCGCCGTTCATGCCTCCCTGTGGACCTCAAAGGGCGGGTGGCGTCGCCCATTGCGCTATGCGGTCGCGGTCATTTTGATGAGTGTGCCACCATTCGGGATTACCGGCTGGGCCAGCCCGATTACGGCCGCCGGCATCCTTTTCCCCGGCTGGAAGTGGTTTGGTTTGGCGGCGATGGCGACCGGCCTTCTCGCCATGACGACAAGAGCCTGGCCGGTCGCTGCGCTCGTCCTGGGAGGATTTTACGCATGGTCCGCCGCAATGTGGACGCCGCCAGCACTACCGGAGGGATGGGTCGGGATCAACACGCAGTTCAAATTTACCGCTGCGGGACAATATGCCGACTACGCCCAACATCTCGAGACAATCCGAATGATGAGGCAGGCCGCGGCGCAGGGGGCGTCGGTCGTTGTCCTTCCCGAGAGCACCTTTGGACTGTGGAGCCAAACGACCGAGAACCTGTGGCAAAGCGAGCTAGCCGGTCTCGATGTCCGTATCATAGGCGGTGCGGCGGTGGTCGATCCCACCGGCTACGACAATACGATAATGGAACTGACCCCGAACACATCGCAGGTTCTCTACAGGCAGCGAATGCCGGTCCCGGTTTCGATGTGGCAGCCATGGACAACAGGCGGCGCGCACGCGCAAGTCTTTGGCAATCCCTATGTGATGGTCGAGGGTAAACGTGCGGCGTCACTCATCTGCTATGAGCTGCTTTTGGTCTGGCCTGTGCTGCAATCCATGATGTACGAGCCTGATATGATCGTGGCTGTCGGCAATGGCTGGTGGACCGGCGGCTCCAACATCGTTTCCATCCTGAAAGCGAGCGGGGAGGCCTGGGCCTCGCTGTTCGATATCCCCCTGGTAATGGCATTCAACGAGTAAGAAAGGATCTGCCATGATCGATGCCGCATTCATCAAACAGTGTGCCGATCCGACGCTGAGCGTCGAAATCGTTCAGCAGTTCGTCCAAGAGATCGGTGTGACGGATCCCCATCAGGTTACCGTAAAGAGCGGCAACCGCACCTTCGCCGTACCGACGCCGAAAACTGCCGAGGAAGCCATGGACCTCACGAAACAGTATCTCGGCCAGGCCGTCGTTCGCGTCGGCCTCACGCAATATCCTGCCGGTTTTGGCATCCAGAGCGCGGATGAGCTGAGCATGAATCTGTTCGAACCTTGCGAAAATCTCCGCATGGGAACCGCATTGTTCAGCAAGGTCTACCGCATCGTGTCGAAATGGTACGGAAATCCACGGCCCGAGGCATTCGAGGACGCCATGCTGTCCTACGCCAGCGGATATTTCGAGGGACAGAACGTGTTCAAAGCCGAAGGTCCCGGCGACGTCACTGTGTGGAAACCTGCACCGGCCGAACAGCTTGCGGCGGCTCAAGGCCGCATCACAGGCGAAGACGTGCCGGCGCAATCTTCCGATCCGGTCAGCGAGGTCATGGCTGTAGGTCAGGATTCAGGCCAAAAGGGCTCCATCGAAGGGCAAGGAGCATCAGAACAGCCGTTGAGCAATCAGGATCCCAACCGGGCGCCGATGCGGATCAATCTGACCGGCATCAAGGTTCATAACGTTGAACCGGGCTCGCCTGCAAAATGAGCGGTCATATCGTCGTTTCTGTCATTCTTTGCGCTTTGCAATGCCAACCTGCGCATCTGGGATGGCGACACCTTGCGAGTGGGTAGTTCACGCGGAGGGTCAGTTAGAAGTTTCAACATCGACGCGCCCGAGATCGAAGTACGATGCCGCTATGAAAACGATCTAGCGTGTCGATGAGATAGTATTGCGACATATGATACTCCTCTCCAGCGCCTGTTTTTTCGGGTTCTGCCGTTGTTCTTTGATCCGGCATTCGCTTCGACCATTCCGATGTCAATCGCGCCGGACGAATTCGCTTCTGACAATGGGCAGGCGTTCCCAGTAAACCACAAGTTCGAGCATCCTCTCGAGCAGCAGCAAAAGCTTGGTAGGCTCGCAAATCTGCCCGAATACGCCAAGAAACTCTGCGATCTTACGGAAGAAAAAGATGCGCTTGATGAGGTCTGGCGCCAATGGCCGCTTTCCCATCTGGGTCATGTGTCCATTTCAATATAACGTCGACGTCATCGCTCTTCGTGTTTTTGTCGCCAGTCATCGCGCCGAGCCAAATCGGCTTGCTCGGAAAGCCAATCAACGAAGTTGCGTACCGCAGGCCTCTGAAGCACTTTCGCCGTTGTGACGGCATAGTAGGCAAATTTGCTAGGCCATCGAATATTCAGTACGTTTACTAACTGACCGCTGCGTAGTTCCTCATCAACATATACGTCCCGTATGAGCGCGAGTCCTTGGTTAGACATTGCCGCTCGAACCAGTAGATAGTCATCATTGAAAGATGGTCCCTTTAAGTCTCTCTCGGTCGCAATGCCATGAGCTTCGAACCAGAGCCGCCAGTCGCTGCGATCTGCATCATGTAGTAGGGGGAAGCGAAGGCAGTCGGCAGGTGACAAAACCGTATCAACTTTAGGCAAACTAGGACTCGCGACGACCATCAATTCTGGTGCCATCAGCCATGTTGATAGCAACCCCGGATAGTCGCCTAGGCCATGGCGGATCGCTAGGTCAACTGGTTCATTTGCAAGATCTACCACCCTACTTTCTGCTTCGACAATCACATCGGTCTCTGGGTAGCGACGTGCAAAGTCTTTCAGACGGGGCACGAGCCAGCTTGAAGCAAACGAGCCCATGGTTGTCACAGTCACACGTTTGCCAAGTCGCCGATCGAGACGCTGATCCACTGTTTCAATCTTGCGAAAGGCTTCATCAAGTGAGGTAAAAAGGGCCTGCCCTGCCGGATTGAGCATCACACCGGCCTTCGATCTCGTGAACAGCCGGTAACCGAGCCTATCTTCCAATTGGCGAATGCGCTGACTGATCGCTCCTGGCGTTACAGACATCGCAGTCGAAACATCGCGCATTCGACCAACGCGACCTACAAGAACGAATGTATGCAAAAGCGAAAGCGAACTAACCATGTCTTCTCTTTAGCACAACTAAACTCAAAACGAAAAACATCGTTTGCCACGGCACAACTACCATGTGTTTCTGCATGCATCAGAAAACGAGGAAATACCATGATAACTCCTTCGGTCGGTAGAGAAAAATATGCGCGTTGGTTTATTGTGTTCTTTGGCTTCTTGGCACTGTCGCTCGCCTTTTCGGCCCGGGCAACTCTCGGACTAGTGATGCCGATTTGGTCGCAGGAGCTTGGCTGGTCGCGCAGTTTTGTTTCGGGGGCAGCGGCAGCGGCGCTGCTGGTCATGGCGGGAGTTGCTCCATTCGCTGGCCGTCTGGTCGATCGGCATGGCGTTAGGTCAACACTGACGCTCGGTCTCGCGCTTGTCGGGGTCGGCTGCCTGATCGTCTCGGCAACCAGCAATGCCATCGTTTTCGTATTGGCTTTCAGCGGATTGTCGGCGCTTGGCTTCGGGATTGTGGCAACCCATGTGGTATCGACGGCTATCGCAAAACATTTTGACAAAAACCGGGGGCTTGCGACGGGCATTGCCACCTCCGGTTCAACGGGCGGGCAATTCCTGATCGTTCCCTTGGTGGCGGCGGTACTGACAATGTTCAGTTGGCGTTGGAGTTTCTTCGCCATCGGAATTGCATGCCTCGTCCTCATCCCGCTCCTGTGGCGGACCCTGTCGACCAAGGGTGGCCCCAAGCTTGAAGTTTCATCTCCTATCCCTGCCGCCTCTCTAAATGATGATCTATCAGCAATCGTCCGGAAGCCGGCTTTCCATATCCTGTTCTGGAGCTTCTTCCTTTGCGGCTACACAACGGCGGGCGTAATCGAGACGCATTTTCTGCCCTACGCTTCTTTCTGCGGTTTCGGGCCGGTTCCAAGCGCTGCGGCTTACGGCGTGCTGTCGGCGGTTAACCTGCTTGGCATGATCGGAGCCGGCTGGCTAACCGACCGTATGAACCGGGTCGTTCTGCTTGGCTCAATCTATCTCCTGCGTGGGCTGACATTTCTGGTTTTGATGAACGTCGGAGCCAGCTATGAAATGCTGGTCGTCTTCGCAGCGCTGTTTGGCGCTGTGGACTACGCGACTGTTCCGGTCACCGCCAGCCTCGTCGCTAGCCATATTGGTTTGCGCGTTATGGGTCTTGCGATGGGGCTGATTTCGGCGGGCCACTCGCTCGGCGCTGCCGCTGGCGCATATTCTGGCGGATACATCTTCGACCTCACCATGAGATATGAGTGGGTTTGGCTGATCTCGATTGCGCTTTCTGTCGGGGCTGGCCTGATGGTTTTCGCACTCAGAAACGAGCCGAGATCAATGCATTCCGCTACAAAGCTAGATTAGCGGGTGGCGATTGAAAGATTGATGTGGAATGCTGGCAAAGCCTAGAGAACGAACGGTACCTTCCTTCGCTAGGAGATCCAAGCGCCCCAATTTCTTCTCCAATTGCCCTTCCAAATTTGCAATAGCGCTTTCTGCGTCAAGATCACGCAACGCCATACTTAGCTCTGTCATATCGTCCGTAATAGCCTCGATATTTTCTGGTATTTCGAGATCGAGCATTCGAACAAAGCGACTGTGCGCATTGAAATCTCGGATATGATCGAGCATGATCTGATTGTTAGACCAACGCGAAATATCTTCGTAAAGTGATTCCTTAGCGGCGCAAATTTCAATAAGATCGGCGTCTCTTGCAAAAGGTCTCAAGGGCAACCAAGCGGAGATCGACCCCGCGATTCCCCAAGGACGATCTGCACGTGACGCGCACTGTATCGAGTACTTTAACACAAGAAACGCCGCCTCGTACCACGCTCTCATTTCCATACTAGACAACGTTTTCGCAAAGAACCCTTTGTTTGGGGTCGCTGTGACGAATCTCTCTGCTTGCAGACGCATGAGTGCCTCACGCAGGGGCGTTGTGCTTGTCGAGAGTGTTTCAACAAGTTCGGCGATGTGAAGTTGCTGACCGGGGCGAAACTCGTAGTGGATCAGCATCTTTTTCAGCCGACAGTAGACACTGTTCAAACTTTTAACATTGCTCGGCCCACAAGTTGCGGTCCCTAAATTTCCATCCAAGACGTGGCGTTCGATCATTTTAGTTTCTCCTCCGAGGTTGCGTAACATGGCCGGTGAACTACCTTCGGTCGAAGCCCTATGGATTTCTCGCAGCCATGAGAGCTGATGGCTCAATCCAACCCGGAAGTGCACGTATCCGTGATAGCCAAGCAGAAACAGCTGGCCATTGATCGACATTTATTTCGGCTTCCCTGGCCCAGAAAAGATAACCGCAACAGGATATGTCAGCGATGGTAGGTCGCTCCCCGATCAAAAATGATTTCTCGCCCTGAGAAAACTCCTGATTCAATCGATCCAGATCGTCCTTTGTTCGGTTGCTGTAGTAAATTTCAAGTTCCGGCTCGGTGAGGCCCAGGCGTCTAATGTGACGAAGGTTCGACAGACTGAAGCCGATCCTATTGGCTTCCCAAAACAACCACTGATGGATCAGCTCCTGATCATACTCTGACATTGCCTCATAGCGGCGCAGCTTGCGCGATAGGTAAAGGAGGATAGCATTGGACTGGCTAAGAACGATATCGCCGTAAACCACGATTGGCACCTCATCAAACTTGGCGAGACGTCGAAACGCAGCAGGGCGATGTGCTCGATTGGTGTCGAGATTGATATGAACATACTCGTAGTCGATGGCGGACAGCTGCAGGAAGAGAGCGACCTTGTAAGAGTGCCCAGAATTGCGGTTCCCATACAATCTGAGTGGCAAGGCCTCGTCCGGCCTAACTCGGGAATTCTCAGTTGCCACTGCGTCGTCACGTTGAAGCGACATGGAAAATTCCTCCGCTTTCACCTATCGGCGCTGACCAAAAGCCACATAATACTGATTTATAAAGAGATTAATCTGGACAAGGTAGTTGCGTTCATAACGGAAATGGCGGAGAGCGGTAGATGTTCAAAGCGCGTATAGGTAGATTATTCGATCTCTCATACAATTATCACCCGAAATGCCCGCAACGCACAACTCAAATATCCTTACCGGAAACGTAGAAAAACTATCCTGAATATGCCAAAGAATCTTCCCCCACTTTCCGCGTTGCGTGCGTTCGCAATGGCAGGTCGATACGAGAGCTTCAAAGTCGCGGCTGAAAATTTGAATGTCAGCCCAGGCGCTGTTAGCCAGCACGTCAAAAACCTGGAAAAAACCTTGGGCATAGCGCTGTTCGATCGGTCAAATCGCATCATTCGGTTGACCCCTAAGGGGTCAGAATATCTTAAAGGTGTTCAGTCCGCCTTCGACCTCATTAAGGTCGCGACGAAAGCAGTGACGGAAGACATTGGAGGCGGCAAGATCGTCGTCAGTACAATGCCATCCTTTGCGTCACAATGGCTGGTCCCCCGTTTGGGTCGTTTTCGCGAACGGCACCCTCAATTCGATGTCCACGTCAATACCGCCACAGATCTTGTTCGCTTTGAAAGCGACCACGTTGATCTTGCCATCAGGCATGGCTTGGGACAATATAGAGGCTTATATAGCGAGCGTCTCTTTACGGTGGAAATGGTCGTTGTCTGTAGCCCGGACTTCGGCACCAAGGCCAACAACATTACTGATCTTACAATGCTTCCGCTTCTTCACGAAGCGGAAAGGTCAGATTGGGCTCTTTGGTTTCGAGCCAACGGATTCAACGAGGTTGATTGCTCGCGTGGCCCTAGTTTCGACGATGATACATCGCTTGTCCACGCGGCGATATCGGGGCAAGGGGTTGCTCTCGTAAGAGATGTCCTTGTCGTCGATCATATTGCTAAAGGACGGCTCGTTAGCCCCGTAGACCTCAAGTGGCCAAGCAAGTTCGCCTACTATTGTGTATTTCCGGAAGAAGGATTACGCAGCCAGAAGATCAGGGCATTCCGCTCGTGGCTACACGAAGAGATTCGAGGTCATTGAGATGCACATCAAATTGCCCAATCAAAATCATCGGCGTTCCCTCCGCGCGGGGCAATATTCGACACCTTGAGCCGACTTACCGTTCTTGCAGGGATGCCTACTACAGTCGCATGCGGTAGTACCGTTTGCAGCACCACACTGCCGGCCCCGACCCGCGCATCATTTCCGACTTCGATGTTACCGAGAATTGTTGCCCCGGCGCCAATGATTGCACCCCGACGGACTTTGGGATGTCTATCACCTCTGTCATTTCCCGTTGCACCCAATGTTACGTTATGGAGGAGCGAGACGTTGTCCTCGACTACTGCCGTCTCCCCGATCACCAACCCTATGGCATGGTCGATGAATATTCCTGTTCCGAAGGTGACCGCTGGATGAATGTCCGTCCCCGACATTTGGCAAATCCTGTCATAAACATGGATTGCCATACCGTGCCGGCCCGATCGCCACAAATAGTTGCTAACGCGTTGTGCTTGAAGCGCCTGATAGCCCCGAAAGTACAGGAACGGTGCGAGATAGCTGCTGAAGGCAGCGTTGCGGCTTTTATAGGCCGCAAGATCGGACGCAGCGGCCTGGATCAAATTCGGCTCACATTCATATGTTTCCTCCACTAACTCGTCTAGTTGCTCCCGCGGTAGAGTGAGGCCAGAAAATCTAACCCCGATCTGGGTTTTCAGCGCCTTCCGGAAGGATCCCGCGCCCAAAATTGCGATTTCTAGAAACTGCTCCAAGCCCGGTTCACGAACGCACATCAACCTCGCTTCGTCCAGAAGGTTTTCCCAAATCCGCTCGCTGATCGGAATTTGGCAATCATCGATTTTCGAGATTGGCGATACTTTCATCATATCTGACCCTCGTTGTGGACCTTCCGTGAGGATCATGACGATCGCCTCCATTCTTCTCTATTTCGAGCATTGCGGCGGGTTGAAAACGACCATGCTGAACGGACCAAAGAGAAAACGAAATGTCTCTGTTGTCTCCAGTGTCCGAAAAACCTACTAGCCCCATTGAGGTTTTCCAAAGCTCACGAGCCAGCCGCCTATGCAGATCGCTCCGATTTCGCCGGATGGCACCTTTGCCAGTCAGGCCCATGGCGATTTCGAGCGCTGCTGCGGTTTCAATGAAAAAAGGAGGCAGTGGCCGATTTGCGCCGTGACCTGTCCCAGACCAAGCTGATCGACTAGGCCCATTTCCGCCCGCTTGAGTGGCCGCAACACCGTAAAGGCGGGAGTGATAAACCGCTGGGAAGAAGTCTGCGACGGACGGATGAACACCGTCGTCCACGAGGAGTAAAATCTCGCCCGGTGTATTCTTTCCCTGCTGAGTAAGTATCTGATGCGCGCCCTCGAAATGGCCTGCGGCGATGCAACAATCTGCCGGCTGATTCTCTCCAGCAAATGTTAGAGTGGCATCGCTTGCCAGCGCTGCTTTGATTGCGCTGCCAAGTATTTTGCCATATCTGGAATTGTCCATTAAAATGCGGACTTTAGCGCCCGGGCGGACGGCATTGACTGCCGCCACCGCCGCCATTCCAATCACATTATTTGCCGCACATAGCCGGAATGTGTCGGGCCATCTTGTCGTGCCGATGGCGCGGTGGGTTAGCCGATCGTCACTGGCGGCTGGGAGGATCAGAGGAATGCCATGACTACGATACAGTGATCGAGCTGCATGGGCGGCGTTTGAGGAAAAGTGCCCAACAACGATCTCAACGTCGTGCGATACCAAATAGCGGGCAGCGCTCATGCCGCCGAACCGTGACATTGCGTCCGAGATCCAATAGAATTTAAAATTCTTGCGTTTCGCCATTGGCTGTCTGTTGATCGCAAAGCGGATAGCCTCGAAGACCGTTCGGGAATGCACGGACAGCGGCCTTCCAAAGGCTGCGGATATTCCAATCCGCCTGGGACCTTTTCCATCTATACGCTTCATGGCAACCTACTTTAAACCGAGAACGAGAAAGACTATTGCGGTTAGAAGGCCGCGAGTGCCGGTCGCTGAGCGAACTCACCTAAACCATTCTTGACAATTATTCTCAGCGATGCCGATCGCAGCGGCCCGACGATCTCAGTTGCGATCACAGCCGCTACATAGGGAGCTACTTTATACCCACCGCCTGAAAATCCCGAGGCGACAAATAGCCCATTGCAGCCCTCAACTCTTCCAACCACCGGCTTTCGGCTCGCCGTGTACCCATCTACGCCACAGACGCCTCCCGTGGAAACGGCTTGATCGAGGCAATTTGCAACGTGCCCTCCTCGTTCAAGGCCGTCACTGACCTGCTCGCAGGTCAGTGACGGCTCGGAGTGGGGATCGTCCACCCATCGGTCCAGGTTTGCACCAACCATATATCTCATTCCGCCAAGCGGGCGGACGTATGTTATGTTCACTTCATCGACGATCGAGCATTCCAGCTGCACCGACTCCTGCGAGCCGTCAAAGCTCGGGACTCCAATCGCGCGAGGACGAATACGCTGATCAAGGTGGAGGGCGAGGCCGCTGCGCGCAAGGATACCTTCCGTGCCAGCTCCGCCGCAGACGATAACATTGGCGCCCTGGATGACGCTCCGATCGGTGATAACGCTCAGCCGATCTCCGTTCTGCTCTACCCGCGCGACAGCTTGGGCTGGAAAATATTCCAAGCCTCGAGCCAAGGCTGCCTCCGCCAAGCTTTTCGCCGTCTGCCGCGGCGAGCCATATCCTCCCCGCATTTCGTATATGGCACCTCCCCAAGCACCGCCTTTCAGCCACTTGAAAGTGGCATTCAGTCGCTGTGCCTCAACGAACTCGACAGGATATGGCTCAGAATGGAGCATGTCTCTGATGACGCGCGCGCTTTGAATACTGTCGTTGTCTAGCAGATACACAGAGCCTGCCGCACAGTATCCGGTCTCTCCCGGCAGGCCCAACGTCTTCCAATTTCTGAATATCTCCATCCCATGTCTGGCGGCCTGCGCTGCGGTTTTGTCCCGGTCAAAAGCGCGCAAAATTCCTCCAGAAACGGCGGTTGCACCGCCCGTTCCAAATTCAAGACGCTCGACCAGCGCCACCCGTGCACCGCAATCGATGGCGAACCATGCGACACCTGTGCCAATCACTCCACCGCCTATGACCACAAGATCGAATGTGTCGGAATTCTTCATCGGGTTAAGCTGCTCGAACTGCGGCTTCGAAGCGGCTTCGGAATTTCGATATCACCTCGCTTGCGACAGGTTGGATCGATGGAACTTGCCCCTCCAGGGGGCTCCTAGCAGCCGGGGGCAGGTCACCGCCATCGACTAACCACGACGAACCCCATTCGTCGGCCAGTCCAAGATACCGAGCCAAGCGGCCACTAAAGCCTGGCTGGATCGGCCGAGCGAGAACACTGTAAATGGATACCAGCATCCTGATCTGAGCCGGATCGACTGAGGCCATCAAATCGATGAGGTCAACAAGCAACGTAGCCTGGGCATTCATTGAAAAGGTCGCCGGTGCACTCGCGTCGATGAACCGCTGACGGAGGTTTTGGAGAACATCCCCAACACTTGTTGACACGGGGGCAGCATCAAAGTTCCCTGTACCGGCGTGGGGTAAGCGCTCGATCGCCTGATTCAGGGCGGTAGCAAACTTCTCGTTGATAATCTTGCGAAAATCGTCAAGGTCAAAATCCTGCTCCGTCGTTTCGGGAGCGCGCAAAGCGAGATACAATCGAGCTGCATCCACGTCGATCTCATCAAGAAACTCGTTGGCCCAGATGGCAATCCCCCGGCTCGTCGAGAAATCGTTGCCGTGGAGGCTTAAAAATTGGTTGGTTACGATGTTGGTTACTGTCGGCGCGACAGGTAGGTGAGCCAGGAGGATTGGATAGGCCACGATATGGCTATATGCGCAGTCGATCCCCACGAAATGTATGAGCTGAGTTTCCTTGTCTGACCAGTACTTGGTGAACAGCCCCTCATCGTTCTGGCTATTCGCCCATTCCCGTGATGCCGCGTAGTAACCCGCGATACCTCCGAACCATGTGTGCAGAATTGCTGCAGGATCATCGGGCACGCGAGGCCCCCAATCGTGTGGGCGTGAAATTGCCCAAGGAAGGAACGGAGCACCGAGGAGTGCGGAAGCAAATTGTCGCAGCGCCGGCCGAAATGGAGCGCGCCCATACAATTCGCTTAAGACCTCTCTGTTTGCCTCTACATTGAGGAAAAGCTGCTCGACCTTCGTCCACTCCATTGCAGTACCGTCGATCACGCAGCGAACATCACGCATACGTGTCAGATCCGGTGGCATGGCGCAGCCCTCGCATTGGCTTGCATCCGTTTGCTCGCCACAACTCGGGCACGTTCCACGTGCAAATGCTTCATAGCCCCACAATTGGTGCTCCCGTGAGAAGGGCACCGTCACCCTCTGCCTAAGCAACGCACCTCTGTCTCGTAGTGCGAAATAAAAGGTCCGCAACGCTTCAAGATAGTGATCGCGTAGCCCTAGGGTGTGCATAAAGTGATCGAGCTTGATGTGAGCTTTTGCCAGCGTTTCACCCATTAGCGGGCCGTATTCACGCGCCACGCTTTCGGGCTCTCTTTGCTGCGCAAGGGCTTTCCTCACGACATAGCTTTGATAGTCATCGGAGTAGGAAATATAGTGAACGTCGTCACCGAATAGCCGCCTCGTCCTCGTGAAAACATCCGATGCCAGATAAGGCCCGGCGAGATGGCCAAGGTGCAGATCACCATTTGATGTCGGCGGCGCACAAGTAACAATCAGCCTAGCCATGCGAGACGTTCTCCCCTTCGAGATAGCGGGAGGCGAGATCATTGTCCCACCACAGGCTCATCATCTGAAAGTCAACCGAGTTTGGATTTTCGACATGATGTTCGACTGCAGGAGGAATAGCGAGAAAGTCGCCCTTTCGGATGCGATGTACCTCGTCTCCAACGGTCACCAAAGCCTCACCCTCGACGCCAATGAACAGTTCTCGATCTGAATGAGCGTGGCGCGTCGTCTGGGAATTCGGTCGTACGACACACCAAGCCCCTTCAAACGGCGCCTTTAACGTCGCCCACGGCATGAGCCTCTTGGCATCGAGACCATATTCGTGCTTGAGGGTGTCCCAATTCATAGCGTTCAAAATCATGGCCCAATCCTCTTAGTGGTTACCAATCCGGTGATTTGAAATCTCAGGTAACTGCGCGCACTTTTTCCTGTGACAAAAATTTGCGGCTTGCTCGTTGCTGAATAATCTCTTGGAGGACATCGTTGGCCCGGACGCTGACAATGCTGAGAACACCCTCGGTGATGCCGTGCGTCGCTTCGCTACTACCTTGTAGATAAATCCCTGCGTCGACATCCGGAGCTGTTTGAAGGCGATAGTTTCGCGTCATCTCAAAATGCCCGTCGGCAGAGTGAACCAAGACGTCTGAAATGCCCCCAAGGATTGCCGGCTGGCTGGCTTGATAGCCGGTTGCTAATACGACGGGAATCGCATTCCCGGTCTGAAACTTCGTTGGTCATGCGGTTTCGCACTCGAAGGCGAACGGAACCATCGACCAGAGATGTTTCAATTACCTCCGACCCTATCAACATCTCGTGCTTGTTTGTTTTCTGAAGGCGTTCGAGATATAGCTTCATATATAAAGCTTCCAACATAACGGGTGTCACGCCAGCATAGTTCGTGTGCCTCACCTCGTCGGCAATGATCTTGCGCCCGCCCGCCGACAAGCCGAAATGAACGTCCACGAAGTCGGGGTAGTAGAATTCATCAAGAAATTTGCTTGTCTCTGAATTTCGGAAGCCAAGGCCTCTCATTATAACTGTGACACTACTGCCGGTGATCTCCTCTGGTATACTCAGGAATATCTCGGCAGCGCTCTGGCCTGCACCAATGACTGCTACGCGTGCATCCTTTTGATCACGCCAAGAGCGCGCCGCCGATAGAAAGCCGCTGCTGTGAACACAACGATCTGGTGGGAGCGTCGAGAAAGCATCAGGGATATTGGGCGTTCTGCCAATACCCACTACAATATCGGGCGCCTGAACCGTCCGGCCATCTCGATAGACGGCGCGGAACTCCCTTACCCGATCTCCAACGGCAATTGGCTCCAACGAAACACAATCCCAATTCATGCGAATGTCGATAGCGCTCAGGTTTTCTGCTACCCAGGCAAGATAGTTTGAGAGTTCGAGCCGATAGGGATAGAGTGTGCCGAGATTTGCAAACTCGACAAGCCTCCCGGTCATTTTCAAGAAATTAAGGAAGGAAAAATGGCTTCGCGGATCGCGGAACGTCACCAAATCCTTAACGAACGAAGTTTGACTTCTCGCCCAAGGGATCAGCATGTCCGGTTGCCAGTGCACCGCTGCGGCGCGGTCAGTAATCATCATCCGGATCGGTTGTTGCTCCAAACCATCCTGAACAGCCGCAGCCAATGCCAGATTCGCTGGCCCACAACCGATGGCGATGATGTCCGCCCGGTCGTTTTCCAATCGGGGGGCATGGGGCGTTACAGCAGAGGGTTCGACGCCCAACCTGGTAAAATTTTTATCGGCACTTTGCGGCATATTAGATATCTCCCTCGGAAGTGGACTAAAAGAAAGGACGCGACTGCCGACCCGCCAACGGCATAAATCAACCAGGGCTACCGACTTTTTGCAGTATGCTGCTTAGGAGCTCTGCCCGGGCGGGGGCGTCTCGCCAGACTTGTTGGACGGCAGGCTGAAGATCCCGCAAGGGATCAACGGAAATAAATAGCTTTCCCCTCCTCACCGAAGGAGCGGTGTAGACTGCGATGCCGTATTCCGGGTCGTAATACTCAAAGCTGTGAACGTCGCGCTTCCCGCCGCCCCCCGGTGTATCGACAACAAAAGTCGGGGTATTGAAGCCAGCGGTCGATCCGCGAACCGCTTTCTCCATCGTTATACCTTTACTTATCGTCGTTCGCAGATCTTCGGTCCCTTTTACAAGGTCCCCCAAATAGACGTAGTAGGGATGGATGTTTAAAGCTCCCAGACGTCGACCGAGTTCGATCATGCTGCCTACATCATCGTTGACATCCCTCAACAGAACAGCTTGGTTCCGAATTGGAATGCCCCGTTCGAACAATAAAGCGGACGCGTCCTCGGTGATCCCCGTCACCTCGCTTGGATGATTGAAATGTGTGTGGATACATACCTCTTTGTGAAGGCGTCGGCCCCTTTCCGCTACCTCCGTCAAAGCGCTGACCCACGCCACATCACGGAGTATCTTCATAGGCTGAACTGCCAGCCCTTTTGTCGCAAAACGAATCCGACGGACATGCGGCATGTCGAGCAAGGCATGTCCGATTATCCTCAGTTGCTCCGGTTTGAGGCGAAACGCGTCGCCGCCAGAGATGACGATATCTTCTAGCTCCGGCTGCTTCGCAATATAATCGAACGCTGCTTTCCAACGTTCGCGATCCACGGACAAATGGACCTTTACAACTTGATCGGTATCGGTTCCAACTGCATAGCTTCTGGTGCAGAAACGGCAGTAAACTGGGCAACTGGTGATCGGCAGGAACAGGGCCTTTGTCGGATAGCGATGCGTCAACCCGGGAACTGGAGAGTCGTTCTGCTCGCCAAGGGAGTCGAATTGCAGAAGTGGATGATCGTCTTCAAGCTCTGATCCCAGCGGGAGAAATTGACGACGTAATGGGTCGGTCAGGGGGGTGGACCAGTCAATCAACGACAAAATATAGGGAGAAACACGCAAAGCCATTGGTGCCCGCGACATTCCCTGAGCCAAGTCCTCAAGAAAGGTGGGTCCAACCAGGTCTCCAACGAGAATCGACAGCTTTTCACGACTGGTTACGGCATTTTTCTCCTGCCACAGGGTGTCGAGGAATGTTTCCTCAGATAGATCACGCCATATCGAGATCTGTCTCCAGAACTCGTCACGCCGGAGGTCCCTCCACGAGGGAGTAAATTGGTGTTCATTAAGTAAAATCTGTGGTGGAGGAGGGGTCGAGTCAATATTCGACGTAAGTAAATCGATCCCAGATTTAAGCATACCCTACTCCACGACAAATTCATTCAGTAAACTGGGTGAGAGCCTGCGCTTATATTGCCTAGAATGGAATTATTACATATTTTCTATCTTAGAATATTATTTGAAAAATAAACTGTCCGACCGCTGATAAGGCACGCGCCAAAGCAGTGATGCGACGATACTGGATGCTGGTGGCTGGATGCTGGTGGCTGGTGTGGGGCGGTATCTTCGCTTTCCTACATTCTGGTGCTGACCGCGCTCAACATGGGTGCCCCACTCAGCGTGGTGGCACCGATGCACAAAATGTTCGTGATGGTCGGGGCGGTAATGGGAATGGTTATCCTGCGCAAAGTCGTTCGCCTGTGGCGTATCCTCGGTTGCGCGATTCTATTGTGGGCGTGATTCTTCTCGCATCTTGAGACGCTGCCATTACTATTTGCTCTCTGGGGCGAATTTCAGAGAAATTCGATGGCTCCAGCTTTTACGATTCCAGATGTGCGGCCCCTCGGCAGGTTGGTCGTCGGCGTTGCTTTCCAGGACCTGGCCATCGATATCGATGCTGATTGTACCGCTCGCGGCCAGCCCGACCTCTTCCAGGTCAGCCAGTGCTTTGGCCGGGACGTCGGGGGAGGAAATGACAACCGTCCCGTCTTCATTACGGCGGATCGTCAGGAAGTTATTGTTGCCAGCCCGCGTATTCGGAAAACCAATGATGGGCGTCTCTCGCGAAAGCTCGCCTTCAATCCTCATAGCGAAGTCATATCGGCCCCCGCCCACATAGGCGAAGCGACTCATGCCGGGAAGCTGGAGAGCCAGTGCTTCTTGCGCTTTCATCTGGGCTTCGTGATTGGAGGGCAGTGCCTGTCCCTTGGCCAGCGCGCCAACGGTTCGTGGTTCCGCCAAACGACCCTCAAGGGCAACATCATAATGATAACCCGTCACGACGATATTGGCGTCCAACTTTTCAGGCAGTATACAGCCGGTCAGAAGAGCGGCCATGCCGAGGAGGACCGGGAGTTGCAGCCCTTCGCGCGTCAGTTTGGTCATTCATCTCTCCATGTAGCCAGTTTGGTAAGCGCCCGGGAAAACTATGTCCTGATCAACAAGGATGTTGAACTGGTATCCCGGACGAATTTCCAGCGTCGGCTGGATATTTGTGTTCTTGTCGATCGTCCGGTCAGCAACACGGCCAAACGTCTCTGCGAAGTTGCGGCGGGCCGCATCTGTGGGATCGTTCTGCGTGACGCCGAAGGCATTGCTTTTGCTCTCTGGCAGAGCCATATCAACGCCAGTTCCGATCGCGGCAACCAGAATTGCCGAGCCCCAAACACGCCAGAAATGGTTATTCACCTTGTCCTTGAACCCGCCGTAACCCTGGCTATCGACGCCAGCCATGCCGCCGATCTGAAGGGTCGACCCGTTCGGGAAGATGATGTCGGTCCAGACGACCAGGGCTCGTGACTGACCATAGGAGACTTCGGAATCGTACCGGCCAAACAGTTTCGTCCCCTGCGGGATCAGAAGCCTGTGGCCGGTCGCGCTGTCATAGACGTGCTGGCGTACTTGCGCCGTGATCCGCCCCGGCAGGTCTGAGTTGATGCCGGTGATCAATGTTGCCGGGATCACTGAGCCCCGTTTTAGCTCAAAGGGCGACAGCTGCGGAACGACCTGGTTGGGCAGATAGCCCGCATCGGCAATATCCTTGTTCAGGAACGTGATCTTGCCCTGCTGGTTGTTGGGATCGGCCATTCCGCCCGGCGCGGCACCTGCCGCACGCATCGCGGCCGAGAGCAGGTCGGCCGTACCGTTCGGGCTTGTCAGGCCGTTCGCCTGCCCCTGCCCCTGCCCTTGCTGGCCGACGCCCTGTTGCTGGGTGACTTTCCCGACGTCGACGGCCATGGGGCTGTTGCGGGCATTCACTTGCGCCTGCATCGCCGCAAGTTTTTGGCGGTTCTGCTCGCGCAGCAGGGCCTCTTGATGCTCACGCTTGAGCCGTTCACGCCAGTCCGCTTCCGGCTCAAGCGCTGTTTCCGATTGCTGTGTCGTCGGTCGCTGGCGAGATCCCGGCTGGAACGGGTTGACGCCTTCCGCGCGTTCAATCGGTGTCTCGCCGGGCGTGATGATCAGCGGATCTTGCCTTGGCGGCTCGTTGACGCCGTCACCGATATTTCGCTTTAGCTCGTCGGCAAAATCGGACGCCGGTTGGCCAGCCGATTGCTCCGGCTGGGCACCACGATTTCCGATCAGGCCGCGTTGCGCCATGCCCCAGATCACGACAACCACGAGAATGACGATCAGGCCGATAAAGAAGAAAATCGGGAGGCGGTTCAGCCGGCGAATTTTTGGCCGCCCTTCACCATCCTCGGCAGATCCAAGATCGATTGAACTCATACCCCTGCCCTCTTTACGTTTCGCCGTGCTTCATGATCGAAAGCGGGCTCGAGGCCACAGCACCTGTCGTCGTCGCCTGATATTGGCGTGCCAGCTCGACGCCCGGGGTCGAAACCCGCACGATCACGTCGCCATCCAGCGAATCCACGGTATAGGCAAGTGCGATAGCTTTCGGACCGGTTGCGGCCGGATCGACCGCATAGCCCCATTCTCGCAAATGCTTGTCGAACGCTGACGCGAAGGCGGTTTTATCAGCCTTGAGAACAATGGTGCCGGTTCCCGGGCCAACCTGTTCGGCAAGCCGTGCAACCATGTCGGCGGCAACAGCATCGGCGGCCGGCGCCTGGAGATTGGCGGCATCCATGCTGGCTTGCGGCGAGAAATATCCGCCCGATGTCGTGCAGGCGGCAAGTGAGACCGAGACCAGAGCGACCGTGAGTACGCGTGAGAGTGTCGAATTTCCCTGCATGGGTTACCCCCTCCTGCTGATGGTGATTTTCTGCTGCTGTCTGCCGACGCCCGAAATCAGCACGGCCCGATCGATCAGATAATCGACCACCATCATGTTGTTGTTCAGCCGGTAGTTGACGATCTGGTTCTGTCCTCCGGACACGACATACAGGACTGGCGCATCGCCACTGCCCATTTGGCCCGGAAACTGGATGTACGTCTTTGTCCCGTCGGTATAGATCCGGGTCGGCTTCCAGCGCGCGGAGCCTCGCATGGAGAAGTCAAAGCGGAGGTTCTCGGCTGGAATGCCAGCGCCGGGAATGATGCTGTCCGAGATCTTCTGGTTCACCGCCGCGAGCTGCTGGCGAACGTCTTCGGGGTATTTGAAGGCGACGCGCGCCATATAGCGCGTTGCGTCGGACTGCAGATTGACATGATAGGTCCGGCGCGACGTGGTAATGACCATCGACGTCTTCAAACCGGCTTCGGCAGGCTTGACGATCAGGCTGATACGCTGTCCCTGCGGCGAACCGGACGATGCGGGTTCGACCTGCCAGCGAACGGTATCGCCGACGAGAACATCGCGCACCGCCTCGCCCGGCTGCAACTGCACCTCGCAAAGCTGCAAGGGGGCGCAGACGACAGTCGGCTGCGTTTCGCCAAACAGGTAGATGACCTGCCCATCAGGTCCGCGTGTCATGACCGCGCCGGCGTCCTGCCACTGGCCTGAAAGCCGGGTGCCCTTGCTTGCGTTGTAGTCGGCAGTACGGCCCAGGGTGGGCGCGGCAGTCAGTAGGACCAGTGCGGTCGCAAAGCTCGCACGCAATTTCGTCAATTTGAACATAGTCTCTCCGCGAGCGTCTTAAAGTTGGGCCGTCCAATCGAAGTCCTTAAGGTAAAGACCGATTGGGTTGAGGCGAATGATGGCTTCGTCCTGGGGCGGCGACAGGGTAACGGTAGCAACGCCGCGCCAGCGCCGGGTCCGCAGTTCCTTGCCGGCACGGTCGCGCTCGATTTCGGTCCAGTCGATCTGGTACGACTGGTTCGAGAGCGCCACGATGTTGTTGATCTCGACAGACACCGTCACCGTCCGGGCGCGATCGAAAGGCGAGTTATTCCGAAACCAGTTGTTGACCTTCTCCGTGGCGGGGTCAGTGCGCCGAAGCATTGCATAGGTGCGGTCGATATAGCCCTTCTGGACCACATTATCCGGCGTGATCGACCGGAAGTTATAGACGAACTGGCCGATCATATTGCGAACGACGCGCTCGTCGGCATACTCGATTTGTGCCGGGAACCCGCCCGTAACAGAATTTCCGAGCGTGTCGACCTGCACGATGTAAGGGACAAGCTTGACCTGGCTGGCCTGATAGAGCGCGAACCCGAAACCCACCGTCGCCATCACCAGCGACACCGATCCGACGGTCATCCATGCTCTGACTGCGCGGTTGGCACCGCCCATGCGCTCATTCCATTCGTGACGCGCCGCCAGATACGGGTTGTCGAGATGCTTCAGCTTTTTGGCCATGGACTGATCCTGTTTCCTGACAAGTTGCGAGCCATGCCGCCTATTTCGATGTTTTGTGGTTGCGCAGTCCCATCGATCTCGATGAGCCTCCCGCGCCGGAGCCATGCGAACCCATGGCGGCCTTCGCCGCCGTACCAGCCAATGCCGAACCGCCTGCCCTCATGCCCGCGGAGGCCTGACCGAGAATGCCGGCGCCGGCGGCTTTCGCGGCACCTGCCGCTGCGACGCCAGCACCGACACCCGCCGCCGTCGATGCCGCGAAGGCCGTGACCTGCGCGCTGGATCTCATGGCTTCCATGCCGCTGCTGACTGACACGCCCTGTACGACGCCCTGGATGATATTGGGCACGTAGATCGCAATCATGAAGACGACGACCGACAGGCCCGCGATGACAAGGCTCGCCAGCAACTCCTCTCCGGTGTTTGCATCGTTCGAAAGGCCAATCAGGATCTCCGAGCCGATACGCGCGATCATCACTAGCGCCATCAGCTTCATGCCCACCGAGAAGGCATAGACGAGATATTTGATCGCGAAATCCTTGGTGAAGCTTGAGCCGCCAAGGCCGAGCATGATCATGCCGGCGAGCAATCCGACATACATTTCCACCAGCACCGAAACGAAAATTGCGGCGACGAGCGAGAAAGAGATCACCACGACAATCATGGCGATGATAATGCCGATCGCCATCGCGTTGTCTTCGAAAATGCCGAACTTGACCTTTTCCGAGAGCGTGCTCGCCACCTTGATGCCGGCATTGAAGACATCCGCTGGCGAAGCCGTCCCGCCTTGCGCGCCGAGCTGAAACAGGCTGTCGACGACAACCTTCGCGAAGTCGGGTCCCTGCTGTAGGACAAACAGGAAAAAGCCAATGAAGATAATACGGCGTATCAGCTCTGCGACCCACGTATCGAGCGATGGCGATGCGATGGCGAGCCACACGGCGGCGATACCAAACTCAATACCGGCCAGGATCCAGAACAGCGACCTTGCCGCATTCATGACGGTGTCTTGCCACCCTTCAGTGGCCGTGCGGACATTGTTTTCAAGGCTTGTGAGGATCGATCCATCCGCTGCCATGGCGGGTTGCACCACAGCGATTGCGACGATGGCGAAAGGCGCTAATCTCAAAATCAATGCGGGACTCATGAGAACACCTTTCAGGTCACCAACGGGGGGCCATTTTTTGCCCGCCGGTCGTCGGATAATCATCCGGGTTGGAGTTCATCAGTTTGCGCGTGCGCTCGTTCGTGATCGCGCGCGCCGCCGCCTCCTCTTCCGCAAGCGCAACATGTCTTGCGAGCAACGCCTTCATTTCCGGATCGGCAGTGGGGAAAGCGACATAGGACATCGCGCCGCCGGCCACGGCGGAGAGAAGGGCGACAAGGATGACGACGGGAAGTTTCACCTGTGCCATCCGACTACCACCGTGGCTGCATCTTTTGACCGCCCGATGTCGACGGCGGGGTGCTCGAGAAGAATGCCTCCCGCTTTTGCTGGGCGAGATCCTTGGCGGCCTGTTCGGACTGATACCATGTGCCCATCATCGTGGACTGCTGGGCGATCAGGCCGCGCAATTTCTGCATTTGTTCGACCTGCTGGCTGGCGATCGAGTGGCCGACCTGTAGCGCCTGCATCTGGCCGACGGATGATTGCGACTGCTGTTGCAGCTGCTTCATGGTGCTCTGTTCGGTGTCGAACTGCTGCGCCGTCATCCCGGCCTGTGCGAGTGTGCCGCCGATCGTGTCACGATTGGTTTTCGACCACTGCCCATATTGCTCCGAGAAGTTCTGCCCGCCCTGGACGCCAGAAGCGAACGCCTCGAAACTCGGGAAGCGCTGCTTCAGCACATCATCGAGACTGCCCATCGAGAAGCCGATGCCCTGCCCCTGCTGGGTCAGTTGACGAAGCCGGTTGAGGTCCTTCTCAGCCTGACCCCAGATGTTGTCAGGCAGCTTCTCAAGGTTCTGCAGCATCGTCCTGTACTGGTCGAGCTGGTTCTGGATCTGCGTGACCTGGTGGGCAATCTGCTGCGCCTGATTGGCGATCTGTTCGACCCCCTGCCCCGACTGTTCGAGAAGTTGGGCGTTGTTCAGAAGCTGGGTCCACTCGGTAGCCCCACCCGTCGCAGCACCGGCGAAGACGGCACTGGTGCTGACGGTGAGGATCAGACCGGCAAAGGCATTACGAAGCAAACAGCGACGCAGCATTTTCGATTCCTCTTGATTGAAGCCAATGGCGCGGCCACTCATCCCCATAGTGGTCGTAAAGTTCGCTGATGCGCTGGAGATCCTGCTTGCCGGAGACGCCGACGAAGGACAGGGTGATAGGACCGAGGCCCATTTCGAACAGCCGGCGGCCATCGGGGGAGACGACGTAATATTCACGCTTGGGTGTGGCGGTGGCGATGATGTCAATCTGGCGATCGTTGAAACCGATCTTCTCGTAGAAGTCACGTGTCCCCGTTTCGCGCGCTGCGCCGTTCGGCAGGCAGATCTTGGTCGGGCAGGACTCCTTGAGAACGTCCATGATGCCGGACTTGTCGGCATCGGAAATCGACTGCGTGGCGAGCACGACCGCGCAATTGGCCCGACGGAGGGTTTTCAGCCATTCGCGGATCTTGTCGCGGAATGCCGGATGGCCGAGCATGATCCATGCTTCGTCAAGAATGATAAGGCTGGGTGAACCGGTCAGGCGCTTTTCGATGCGCCGGAACAGATAAAGCAGAACCGGGACAAGGTTGCGCTCGCCCATGTTCATCAGCTCGTCAATTTCGAAGGTCTGGAAATTGGAGAGCTTGAGATTGTCGCGCTCCGCATCGAGCAGATGGCCCATGGGACCGTCGACCGTGTAGTGGCGCAGTGCCTCCTTGATCGACTTCATCTGCACGCCCGATACGAAATCCGAGATCGACCGGCGTTCCGACTTCGACATAAGGTCGAGCTGATGCGCGATCGCATTGCGATGGTCAGGCGTCACCGTCTCGCCAGACATGACGATGAGCGTTTCGAGCCATTCCGCCGCCCATGCTTTGTCGGCGTCCGTATCGAGATCCTGTAAAGGGCAGAATGCGAGGTTTTCGCTGGCGCCGACGTCATAGAAATCCCCACCGACGGCGCGGGTGAGCGGATACATGGACCGGCCCTTGTCGAAGGCGAAAACTTGGCTGTCCTGATAGCGCCGGAATTGTGCTGCGATCAGAGCCAACAGTGTCGATTTGCCCGAACCGGTCGGCCCGAAAATCAATGTGTGGCCGATGTCGCCAACATGCAGGTTGAGCCGGAACGGTGTCGAGCCGGACGCCACCAGCATGAGCGGCGGGGAGTTTTCCGGATAGAAGGGGTTTGGATTAACCGGCTCTCCGGACCAGACCGAATTCAGCGGTATCATGTCCGCCAGATTTCGGGTGTGGATCAGCGGCTCGCGGATATTGGCGTACCAGTTGCCCGGCAGACTGCCCAGAAACGCCTCGGTTGCGTTCAGGCTTTCGATGCGGGCGCCGAAGCCTTCGGACTGGATAAGGCGGCGAACGCTTTCGGCCTGGCGGCGCAGCTTGGCGTCATCGTCACCGAACATGACGATAACAGGCGTGTAGTAGCCGTAAGCAACCAGGCGGGAATTTGCCGCGGCGATGGCATCCTCGGCCTCGCCGACCATCGCAAGTGCGTCCTGGTTCACCGAGCCGCTGTTCGTCTTGAACAGTTGATCGGTGAAGGGGCGCACCTTCTGGATCCACTTCTTACGGGTACGCTCCAACCGCTGAATGGCTTCGATTTCGTCCATGAACATGAAGCGCGAGGACCACCGATAGGTCAGCGGCATAAGGTCGAGAACGTTTAAAATCCCCGGCCAGCTTTCGGCCGGAAAGCCGTCGATCGCCACGACCTGGCAGAAGCGGCCGTCGACCATGGGCGACAGGCCGTGGTGAAACTCCGCCGTTGCCAGATAGTCGAGGTACATCGGGATCTCAGGCAGCCGAACGGGATGGTTTTCGCCCACGAGGCAGAAGCGGACGAATTGGAAAAGCTCGTCGTATCTGGCGACACGATAGCCGCCGCGATCCGGCACTTCCTGAGTGACCATGCGGCGGATCGAAACCACGTTCTGCATGTATTGCCCGAATTCGCGGATCGATGTTTTGAAATGTTCAAGAATGCGATCGGCATTGCTCGTGGTGCGGGATTCAGGGTCCGCATAGATGTATTTGACGAGACCGGATTTGCGTGTGTCCGGTTCACGGTAGGTCAGGATGATGGCGTGCTGGCTCTCAAAATGACCTTCAGCAGCTTCGAATCGCTGACGCCGCTCATCGTCGATCAGCTGGCTCACCCTGTCGGGGAAATGCGAACGATCCGTGGCGGGATATTCGGTTGTGGGAACGCGTACCGCTTCGACCTGGATCATCCAGCCCGTGCCGAGGCGGGCGAGAACCGAGTTGATAGCACGCGAAACTTCGTTGCGCTCAAAGTCGGTGGAGCTTTCGCTGTCGGGGCCGGCAAAATACCAGCCCGCCATCAGCGAGCCGTCCTTGAGAAGCATGATGCCGTTATCGACCAGACCGGCATATGGCATGAGGTCGGAGAAAGACGCGCCGGTATGACGAAATTTCTTGAGTGAAACCATCGCTCAGTATTTCCTCCATGGACTGGAGGTTGGCCGGTAGTGCGCGCGGTATCTCATGTGCCGGAGATAGACCTGGCGCATAAAGGGATCTGCCCTCGCCATCATGCGCAGCAGGCCGACGACGACAACCCAGATCGTAAAGCCGACTGCGGCGGAAACCATCGTCAGGACGACGAAAATGAGAATGACCGCAGTCAGCCCGGTCATCAGGACCAGCTCACGGTCAGCCCCAAACAGCAGGGCCGGACGTGAGAGAGCGCGATGAATTCGCACCCTGTCTAGGCGGCTAATCCCTTCAGCCATGCGCCCTGTCCAGCGTCATGCCCTGCTTTGCCTCGAGCGGAACACCAATCGAGGCCCCTCCCCCGCCGAACAGGCCGACTACCTGCGTCGCACCAAGAAGGATACCGCAGACCAGAACGACGTAAGCGAGACGACGGGCGAAGTCGTTGATCTCGCCACCGAAGATGAGCATGCCGCCTGCGACCGCGACTGCGATCAGTGCGATTGCCATGGCGACGGGGCCGGTAATGGATTGCTGGATCTGTTGAAGCGGGCCTTCCCATGGCAGACCGCCCCCTCCCCCGGCAGCAAGGGCCGGTTCGATCATCAGCATCGAGACGGCTACAAGGGCGAGAAATGTAAGCAATCTACGCGACATGGAGTTTTCCCTGATTGTCTGAGTTGGAATTACCAACCGGAGTGATTTGATAAGTGCCGTTCTGGAACCCATCGACCCTGAGTATCTCGCGCACGATGCGGCCTTTGGGGGTGCGTTCGATGGAGACGAGCAGATCGACGGCCTCCCCGATGACCTCTGGCATAGGCTGGGAGCTCACTTCCGCGACAAGCTGCTCGAGACGAGTAAGAGCGGCTTTGGCATTGTTCGCATGGACCGTTGCGATACCGCCCGGATGTCCGGTGTTCCACGCTTTGAGGAGCGTAAGCGCTGCGCCATCACGAACCTCACCCACGATGATGCGATCCGGCCGCAAGCGCATCGTCGACTTCAAGAGCCGGTTCATATCGACGGTATCGGTGGTGTGCAGGACAACGTAGTTCTTCGCCGCGCACTGGATCTCGGCAGTGTCTTCGAGGATGACCAAACGATGTTCGGGCGTAACATCGACCAGTTCGCTAAGAATTGCGTTCGTCAGCGTGGTCTTGCCGGTCCCCGTGCCACCAGCGACCACGATGTTCAGCCGCTGGGCAATGGCGTCTCGGATGACGGCGACCTGCGCCGTGGTCAGGATCCTATCCTCCACATAGCGATCGAGCGCTACCAGCATCGACGCTCGCTTGCGGATGGTGAACATTGGCGCTGGCGCAGCGGGTGGCAAGATTCCTTCGAACCGATGTCCTCCAAGCGGCAGCTCGCCCGAGATGATGGGTCGCTCGCGGTTGATCTCGGTGCTGAGCGCATGGGCCACACGGCCGATCACGGCCTCTGCGTCATGGGCAACCATGTCCCCGGCGGGTCTGATGCCCTCTCCGATACGCTCGACAAACAATTTTCCGTCCGGATTGAGCATGACCTCGACCACGGCCAAGTCGTTCAGGGCGGCAACAATGACATCGCCAAGGGCGTCTCGTAGATTGGCGATCAACCGCCTTTCGGATTCACCAGAACGACTTGGATGCACGGATCCACCTTTCGCGCCCTGCACCTTTGTAAAAAACCAAACAGCACAGGGATCTGTTACGAGCACAACCGGAAAAAACTAATATTCCCCGGATTAGACGACGATAAATCGGCTGTCAATCAAGAAAAAATACATGAAAATCTATTTAAAACAGTAACATAAGAAATCTGCGTCGTTGGGCAACGGTTGCTGCGGTCAAGGGCTCAGAATGCTGCGGCTGAAAATCAACCACAACCAGTGATACATAAAATTTGATCGGGGAAGCTGATCTTCTCATATTGAGCTCTCTACGGTAGGTCTTAGTGCACCGGCGGGATCACGGGAGGGCCATGCATTATCTCGCACACTTGAACGAATGTCATTGGTTGGACGTTGTATGTCGATTTTCGATGAGGAGAACGGGGCTTGAGTCAAACCCAGATGGAAGATGAGGCGCTACGGATCATGGACAAGTATGCCGATCAGCTGGACAGGGTTGAGGCCTTGCAGGCTGCATGCGATCGGCAGGCGACTTGCGATTGTCCACCCGACGCCTGCCAACGGCTCTCGGAAGCGCAACGCAGGATGTGCGAATTGCGGGGAATTTTATGTTCCCTTCTCCAACGCCTTGGTTACACCCCCAGTACAAATGCGGGAAGCTTTCCAACCCACTGAGTAAACCGGAGCGGGCATCTCAAAAAGTTGATGTCCGTTAGAAGCTTTCAACGGCGCAGATTTTCGGTAAGAATAGCACCGGGAGTTGTGCGATGTAGGAAGGAAATTTGCGGTGAAAAATCAGGACATTCACGAATTCATGGAGCGCTGCGACAATCAAGAGAGCGTCGAATATCTGTTTTCGGATTTTGGGACGGTCATCGGTAGACGCGGCTTTCATTCTTACATTTACACGGGGCTGCCAGCGGTGGGCACCGACGTAAAGCATTATGTCGTCAAAAATGGGTGGCCGCCGGGATGGAGCGACCAATTCGAGGGTCTTAATTATTTCGCCGATGATCCCGTCAGTCGATGGTCTCTTTCCCAGTCGAAACCTTTTACCTGGAAAACCGCGAGAGAAGAGACGAAGGCAACGGCGCGCACCAAAGAGATCCAACAGGAAGCGGACAGGTATCGCTTGTGCGATGGCATCGTTTTCCCAATGTTTGACCCAAATTCTTGGCAGTCGGTGATCTCACTCGCAACAGACGACAAGGGTGGGTTGGCAAAAGAGAGCATTGGCGGCCTTTATCTTCTCTCCTCATATTGTGCGATGACGGCAAACAATCTTCTTCGACGCGCCGAACAGGCGGATCATCGGTTGACAGACCGCGAGAAAGAAATTCTGCAGTGGGTTTGTCGCGGCAAGACGGATTCGGAAATCGCGATCATCCTCCGTATGAGCGCAGGCTCCGTCACCCAGAGGCTCATCCGAATTCGAGAAATTCTGGACGTCACGAACAGACCGCAAACTGTTTCGCAAGCGATTCGGCTCGGCCTTATCAATCCGATCTAGCTTGTCAAGATAAGGAACCTTATCTTTCGCGAATCCAGCAGGCATCTAAAGTTGCGTCTTCACTCAAGAGGACGCGCCGATGTTGGTTCATGTCATTACTTCTTCAAATAGCGCATTATATTCAAACGAACTGAGCGAGCTGTTCCGAATTCGCCACAAGATCTACGTGGAAGAAAAGGGATGGCGTGAAACGTCGCCTGATGGAATGGAACGCGACCAGTTCGACACCGAGCATGCCGTTCATCTCATAGGCATTCAAGATGGGCGAATTATTGCGGGCTCCAGGTTTGTCCCAACCACGCAACCGCACCTTCTCAGCGAGGTGTTCCCTCACCTTTGCACCCGTCCAGGCGTTCTTCGTCACGAACGTGTCGCCGAGTGGACCCGCGGCTTCATCATCCCGGAATTCCGCGAGAAGGCCGGTCTTTTGATCAAGGCGCAGTTCTGCGCGGCCGTCATGGAATATTGCCTAAATCAGGGCATCGAACAGATCGGCGGCATCCAGGAGATCTACTGGTTGCCATTGTGGAAGCGTTTTGGCTGGCGGGTTAATGTGATTGGAGACGCTGCCGAAATTGACGGCGTTTTGTGTGTCCCAGCGTATTTCGAGGTGTCTGTTGAGGCCTTGGAAGGCGTGCGCAGACGCGCCAATCTTTCCAGCAGCAGCCTGATCGAACGGGGAAGGCTCGAACCGTTCGTTCCGGCGAAGGCTCCCGCTTTCGATGTCTCGGTATTCTCGGCGGTATAGCTCCGACCCTTTGAAACTTCCCCTCCCCTCTCGTAGGAGGGGCAGGTCCTGTAGAGATGATGGAGCCACGCGATTAAATGGATACAGCTGTTAAAAGAACAGATGCCTGCGCCATGAGCGAACTGCAGAAAGCATTCGACCTGATTTTATACGGCCGCGCAAAAACTGATACACCTGGAAAGTCCCTGAAGTGTATAGGGCTGTTCACGGTTATTCTTCGCCTGCGCGCGTTCGACGAAACTGTCACTCGACAGGTGCTAGCCCGCGAAACGGGCTTGACGGAAAATGCGATTGCTCCCCACGTCCGTTATCTGGAATCGCTTGGTCTTGTGAAGATGACACTTGCGCGCGCGCGGAACTCGATAGCGAGGGAGTTTCACATTGATGCGGACCACGCTTTGATCGAGTACACGCGAAAGGCGATCCGGGGGAACCGAGGTGGCTTTTTTGCACAGCTTGGCACGCGGGTTGACGCACATCGTTCATCCTTACTTGAAAGCGGTTGTCACAGTTGGCGCAACGACTGAAACGCCGCGGTTGCGAGCATGGCAATGCGGAGAGGGCGTGTTCAATGGCTTGCGGGAAGAATCTTTGATGACCGAAATAGGCGATGTGATTCTAGCAACTGCAGTGCGACGTGGAATTAATTCACCAGCGCTGCTTCTACGGTCGCGGTTGAGTCACAGAAAAAAGGGGCGATTAACCGCTTCCAGTTACATCGTAACTCACTGGAATCTAACGACAGTTGAAGGCGGCTGGCACGAAACATATCGGATTAAGATTTTGTTAACCTTAAACATCTTGCAAAAATTCGAGATTGGATGTCCTATCGACGGCGATAAGGCGTGTTTACGCAATTTGCCGTGTGTACGAGAGGACGATGTGGAAAATACCGCCCAGCTTCAAAAAGCTATTCATAAACTGATCGCGGCCCACGCGCGAGATCTCTCCGGGGCGTTGCACGAGCATCGCGTTAAACTCTACCCGCCGGAAGCACGCAAGACGCTCAGGTCCTTTTCCTCCACTGAGGCAGCAAAGCTCATCGGGGTGAATGATGGTTATCTCCGGCATCTTTCAATCGAAGGCAAGGGCCCCCAGCCCGAGATTGGAAACAACAATCGCCGGTCTTACTCCGTCGAAACCGTGCAGGCCTTGCGCGAATATTTGGATGAGAACGGTAAGGGTGACCGCCGTTACTCGCCACGCCGAACCGGAACTGAGCATCTTCAGGTTATAACGGCAGTCAATTTTAAAGGTGGCAGCGGCAAAACGACGACAGCGGCTCACTTGGCGCAATATTTGGCTTTGAACGGCTATCGCGTATTGGCAATCGACCTGGATCCGCAGGCGAGTATGTCAGCCCTTCACGGGTTCCAGCCCGAATTTGACGTTAAGGACAACGAGACGCTCTACGGGGCTATTCGGTACGACGAAGAACGTCGACCTATGAAGGACGTTATCAAGAAGACGTATTTTACAAATTTGGATCTGGTGCCCGGTAATCTTGAACTGATGGAGTTCGAGCACGATACCGCGAAGGTACTTGGGTCAAATGATCGAAAAAACATTTTCTTTACTAGGATGGATGATGCAATCGCCTCAGTCGCTGACGACTACGACGTTGTTGTTGTTGACTGCCCTCCCCAACTGGGTTTTCTCACGATTTCGGCTCTCTGTGCAGCGACGGCGGTTTTGGTTACCGTGCATCCGCAGATGCTGGATGTCATGTCGATGTGTCAGTTTCTTTTGATGACGTCGGAATTGCTAAGCGTCGTCGCCGATGCAGGCGGGAGCATGAATTACGATTGGATGCGGTACCTAGTCACTCGCTACGAACCTGGTGATGGTCCTCAGAACCAGATGGTGTCGTTTATGAGGACGATGTTCGGTGACCACGTCCTAAATCATCCAATGTTGAAAAGCACGGCTATTTCCGACGCTGGGATTACCAAGCAGACGCTCTATGAGGTCAGCCGCGACCAATTTACGCGCGCCACCTACGACCGCGCGATGGAGTCGCTCGACAACGTGAATACTGAAATTGCGCAGCTCATTGAAGACGCATGGGGGCGTAAATGAGGGTGTTTGCATTTCACATAATGACGCACGAGTTGCCAGCCGGAAACTTTCGAGAAGCCGCACATTTTAGGTTGGCAACTTCGACAATGGCGGGGGGGGCTGCAAATGGCTAGAAAACACCTGTTATCCGATCTGGCTGGACCTAAGTTGCCAACCGGAAACTTCGAACTCTCTGCCGCAGCAGATGCTGCCACTCCGCAGTATTCACCACGTGGTGCGATCGGCGCTGTCTCGCGTTCCATTGAGCTTTTGAAGTCTCAGTCGCTCATGGAACTCGATCCGGATCTCATTGACGCACCGCTCGTGGCAGACCGTTTGGAAGAATCTCCTGAGCAGTTCGAAGAGTTCGCTCATAACATAAAAGAGCATGGTCAGCAGGTCCCAATCCTTGTGCGCCCTCACCCATCTGTTGAAGGTCGCTACCAGATTGCCTACGGCCGCCGACGCCTGAGAGCCGTGAAGGCTGTCGGCGTCCAAGTGAAGGCCGCAGTTCGCGCTTTGTCGGATGACGAGTTGGTTCTGGCGCAAGGGCAAGAGAACAGCGCTCGGCAGGATCTTTCATTCATCGAGCGCGCATTATACGCCGCGGAGCTTGAAGCCAGCGGGTTTCAGCGGCCAATCATAATGGCGGCTCTTGCAGTGGATAAAAGCAATCTTTCGCGCCTGATCCAAGCTGCTAAGCAACTTCCAGCAGATATCATCCGCTTGATAGGTGCTGCCCCTAAAACTGGCCGGGACCGCTGGTACGAATTGTCAGGCCGCCTGAGCCAAGATGGAGCTTCTGAGACTGCCCGTGCGTTGCTCAATGACGATGCGGTGAAAGGCTTGAATTCCGACGAGCGTTTCGCTCGAGTATTCGAAGCTGTCAACCCCAAAAAGACAAAGGCAGTAAAAACGGAGCCGGAAGTTTGGAAGGCTGAAGATGGCACGAAGGCCGCTCGTTACAAGCATGACAAGCGTACCCTGACTTTGATGATCGACAAAAAGGCCGCTCCGGAATTTGCGGATTACCTGATGTCGGCGCTTCCAGAAATCTACGCTTCGTTCAAAAAGTCGAAGCAGCAAGGCAAAACATAACCAGGAAAGGAACGATAGCGCAAAGAAAAAGCCCTCCGAAACGATGTTCCAGAAGGCCTCTCTCAGTTTGGTCGCTTAGAGAATCGCATTTCCCGGAATCCTAGTCAAGAGTCAACGCCGTCCCGGCGTAGCCTTTTCTTTGCCTTTTGGAAGGTGAGAGAGATGGAGACTAGACATGTAACGACGCCCTTTGGGCGGCGGCCAATGACGCTCGCCTTGGTGAAGCGGCAAGTGGCCACAAACGATATCAAGGCCGGGAAAACGGTCGAAAAATGGAAAGTCTTCCGTGATGCCTCGGAAGCGAGAGAAGAGCTCGGCTTGCAGTCGAACAGCCTGGCTGTGCTCGACGCTCTTCTGAGCTTCTATCCGGAAAACGAATTGCGCCAGGACGCGCAGCTCGTCGTGTTTCCGTCAAACGCTCAGCTGATCCTTCGAGCCCACGGCATGGCAGGCGCCACGCTGCGTCGGCATCTCGCGCTTCTGGTCGATGCTGGTCTCATCGTTCGCAAGGATAGTGCCAACGGCAAGCGCTACGCGAGGAAGAACGGTTCCGGCGAGATCGAGCATGCGTTTGGATTCGACCTTTCGCCAATCCTTGCCCGGTCTGAAGAGCTTGCTGTCATCGCGCAAAAGGTCGTCGCTGCTCGTTCCGCATTCCGCAAGGCAAAAGAAAACCTGACAATCTGCCGCCGGGATGTCCGCAAGCTCATCACTGCGGCGATAGAGGAGGGGGCTGACGGTGACTGGATGGCGATCGAGGCTATGTACATCGACCTCGTAGCCCGCATTCCACGCTCTCCGACCATCGCTGACGTCGCCAGTATCCTCGATGAACTCGAGCTTCTGCGCGAGGAAATCCTTAATCTGTTGGATACGCAGTTAAATTCAGAATTTGATAGCACCAATGATGCTCATATTGAGCAGCACATACAGAATTCAAAATCCGAATCCTTTAGTGAATTTGAACCTAGCTCTGAAAAAGAGCAGGGCGAAAAGCCGAGCAAAAGACGCGGGCCTGACACTGAGACGCTGAAGGCCTTTCCTCTCGGTGTTGTGCTGAAGGCATGCCCACAGATTATCGACTATGGTCCGGCTGGCTCTGTGGGTGGTTGGCGCGATCTTATGTCGGCCGCCGTCGTAGTGAGATCGATGCTGGGTGTAAGCCCGTCGGCCTATCAGGAGGCCTGCGAAACCATGGGGCCTGAAAATGCAGCGGTTGCGATTGCCTGTATCCTGGAGAGGGCAGGGCATATCAACTCCGCCGGTGGATATCTGCGTGATCTCACCAACCGAGCGGCGCGTGGGGAGTTTTCGCTCGGGCCGATGGTGATGGCGCTGCTACGGTTGAACGGGGAAGCTGGAAAAAGGTCGGCCTGAAGGTCTGTTGAAAAATTAGACCCTTGAGGCATGCTGAATTTCTGACATTTAGATGTCGTACACTTACGCGAGATGCCGAGCGCCATTTATTTCTTCCTGCTCTTCCACCGATGATCAGCTACAGCGGGCGGCTTTGTCTCGGCAGACATCGCGCTCGATCCACTGGCAACCTTGCGAACCTCCGCAACGACGTTGCCTAAGTCTCGGCGGCAATCGTCCGCGATCATACGGTTTTACCAACGTAACCGGTGATCCCTACGTTGAGACAACGGCGCGCCGCTCAATCCGAGTAGCAGCATGGTCTCTTTCTTATCACCGGTCAGATCTACTAAGTGTCTGATATCATAGTAATATTGTTCCACTACGTTAAAGTTTCCGGCTGGCAACTTTCGCTCGGAACGTGGAAATGGGCACCCAATCAGTGTCATTATAGGAATGCAGAACCGGGTGGAGCGTCAAGGGGGTGTTCAAAAGGTTTCAGATTGGGTCGCTTACACGCGTTCGCGTCTGTTCGTCTGACAGCGGTTTTCCAAAACGCATCGTGGACGGCATCGAATCCGAGCGCGAGCGTGACGACCATGTCGATTTCTTTTTCACTCAGGATCTGTTTCCCTGTGTAGGCGAATTCTGGCTTGGGAAGGAAGCCGAGCGCTGCACCTTCGGGGCCAGAGGGATTGGCGGTGTGCTAAAGATCATCGTCCCCGCGGCATTTTCCGGCAGGAGCCTCACAAGTTCCAGGGCGACGTGGCCGGCGAGAGAGTGGCCGAGTATGGCGAAACGATCGAGGCCTAGTGCTCCAATCACTTCGCAGATGGCACTGGCGTATCCGTTGAAATTGTACGTGCGCAGCGGATCAATGGCGTCGGAGGATTGACCATGGCCCGGTAGGTCGACGGCGATGACCCGGCGTTCTCCGGCCAGCGCCTCGATCTGGAAATGGAATGTTCCCTTGCAGACGGAATTGGCGTGGATCATGAGGAGGGGGATTTCACTGCCGGTTGTGTCGACGACTGCGATCCGTCCATGGGATGTCTCTATCGTTTTTCACTCATCATGAATGCTCCCTCTTCACCTTCAGATTTTCGTCCTGAGCGTGTTGCCGAAGGACAATCTCTGTGGCCACAATCTGAAGCTCGCGTTACGTGACACCCGCAAGCCGCTATCCGTTCTTTTCCTCCGCTGGAATGCGCGCGTGGAGAACCCAATCCAGGCAGCGAAATCGCGACCGGTTCGGAAGCCAGCGGGATCCTGTACAACTGCTCGAATGGTCGCGGCAATGATCGGCCCCACACCGGGAATCGCTGTCAGGCGTCGAGCGCTGTCGTCTTTTCTCACCGTTTCGAGGATTTTTCGATCGAGCCTTTCAATGCGTGCCGTCACGGTCTCGATTTGCTCGACGAGTTCTTCCAAAGCCATTCGGGCTTCACCCGGCAATCTCAGGTCACTCTCATCGCGCACAATGGCGGCGAGGCTAATTATTCCGACCAGACCAGTCGCCCTGACAATGCCCAGTTCGGCAAGATGAGCTCTCAAAGCATTGATTGATTGAGTGCGCTGACGGATGAGCAAATCTCGTGCTTTGAGCACCATTCCGGCCGCCTGCTCGTCCTGTGTTTTTGCCGGCACGTGGCGCATGGTCGGGCGGGTGACGGCTTCGCAAATAGCTTCGGCGTCTGCGGCGTCAGTTTTGTTGCGTTTGAGGTAGGCCTTCACGTATGCGGGTGGCATCAACCGAACCGTATGCCTCAAGGCCTGAATTTCCCAAGCCCAATAATGCGCGCTGCCACAAGCTTCCATCCCTACGAGGCAAGGCTGCAACTTGCGAAAGAAGTCCAACACCTGCGATCGACGCAGTGCGCGACGTACGATCACGGCTCCTTCTTCGGCGATGCCATGAACCTGAAAAACGGATTTGGCCAGATCGAGCCCGACTGTGGTAATCTTCTCCATGGAACGTCCTTCCTCTTTGTGGCGTTTCAACACCACGACGTTAGGCACTTGATGCCGTTTGAGAAGGGCCGTTCCACCTCATCAGCTTCGGGCCGACTGGGCCGTCTAAAGGGACTCGATCCGCTACGGCGACTACTCCATAGAATCGTAGATTGATCTCGAATACTGCGCCAACGGTAAACCCTGTTTAAGCCTAGAAACCAGATCAGCATTGGCAAGATAACAACGACCGAAAGAAAACAACTCTGCTTCGCCGCGGCTTATAGCATCCGCCGCAAGCTCGGGTGTATAGCTTCCGTTGCCGATCAGGATGCCGCCGTAGTGACGACGGAGGAACTGCTTTGCGGTTTCCCTGAGATAGTCATAGACGACATCTTCTTCGATGCCGACATGAACATAGGCTGCTCGTCGTTTTTCGAGTTGACCCAAAGCGAACACCAGCGTGTCCTGATCGCCTTCTGTGTGAAGCATTTCGGACATATAGTCAGCAGGTGAGAGGCGAACGCCGATCCGGTCCGCGCCGATCTCATAAGCGCAGGCGTCGAAGACGTCGAGCAGAAAGCGCGCTCGGTTCTCACCGCTTCCGCCCCATCGGTCGGTACGGCGGTTGGTATGCTGCTTTAGAAACTGGTCGATAAGATAGCCGTTCTGACGCGGGTTGTTTGACGCTGTTATGGGGAATTGAGAAGCGGCCCTATGTCAGCGGAGCCGGAACCATGCCGTCCCGATTGCTGATACTATTGCAGTTGCCACCACTGAGGAAGGCAGAAACGGGGAAGTTCGCTTCCAAGGCGTCATTGAAAACACCGCCGATTCTGTACTGCGCCTGACGAAGCGGCTGGCAGCACCCGGTGCCAGGGCAGTTGTCTGCTATGAAGCCGGCCCCTGTGGCTACGGCCTGCATCGCTTGCTCACAAAGCTGGGGTTTGATTGCGCCGTTGTTTCACCGGCCATAATCCCACGTCGCTCCGGGGACCGGATCAAGACCGATCGGCGCGATGCGGAAATGCTGGCGCGGCTATGGCGAGCCGGCGAACTGAAACCGATCTGGACGCCCGATGAGGCACAGGAAGCTATGCGGGATCTGATCCGCACCCGCAAGCAGGCTCTGGAGGCGCTAAAGATTGCAAAGCAGCAACTCCTGAGCTTCCTGCTTCGGCATGGTCTTCGCTATGATCGGCCAACCTATTGGACAAAGATCCACTGGCGATGGATCAACGAATTCCGCAAATTCCGCTGTCCACATCAGCAATTGGCCTTTGAGGAACTGAAACGCGCCATTCGCCAGATTAAGGAGCGTATCAGCACGCTGGATCTGGCGATCGAAGATGCGGTGAAGGACTGGCGTTTTGCATGACTTAGTAAGACCTGGATGATCCGGATATCGGTGCCATTCTCTAGCAGATGCGTGGCAAAGGAATGCCGCAACGTATGGACGGTGACCCGCTTTGAAAGGCCAGTAGCGGCAACCGCTGAGCGACAGGCGGCGTTCAAAAAGGTCGGTTCGATCGGCCTGTCGGCATCGCGCCCTGGAAAAAGGAACCCGGTGGGTCGCGATAGACGCCAATAACTGCGTAAAATGCCCAGCAGCTCGTTTGACAGCATGACGTATCGGGCTTTGGTGCCTTTGCCATGACGAACATGGACCACCATCCGGGAACTGTCGATATCCTCGATCTTCAGACCACAGACCTCGCCGACCCTAAGGCCAGCGGCATAAGCTGTGGTCAGCGCTACACGAGCCTCAAGACTGGAGACGGCCTCAAGAAATTGAGCCACCTCGTCCGCCGACAGAATAACAGGGATCTTGCGGGGTTCGCGCGCATACGGAATCCGCTCAGGGACATCGTCTTGGCCCAAGGTAATGCCATAGAAAAATCGGAGAGCACACACGATCTGATTTAAGGATGCCCACGATATCCCCGTCGAGATAAGGTGAACCTAGAATGTGCGAATGTCGTCGAGATTAAGAAGATCAGGTGATCGAGAGAAATAGCGGCTGAACTTCCGGACTGCACTGATGTAGGATCTTTGGGTCGCCGGGGACAAATTGCGGATCGTCATGTCCTCAATCATCCGGCGGCGAAGAGGGCTTATCTCAGCCATCGGGGCCTCCTGTCTGAAGGGTGGGTTGCAACACAACCATCCTTTCAGTCAGGGCGCTCTCGTCAAAGCCCGCCACCAATCGCCGCGATCAGCGGCTTAGTTCAATCTGGAGGGAATCGCAGAAATCAAACATGCGGCAATCCGTCCACACCGCCTAGACTGAAGCCCGACCTCGAATCGTATTCCCGAAAACAGCGCTCAGGGTCCCCCGATAATGAAATCAAAGAGGGCATCGCCTCGTTCACCGACCTGGGCGGAGTGAAAACCAACGAGATCGAGACGAATTGACCAATGCAGGCGTTCAGTTTCATTCTTTATCGGCCTCTATCGGCCAAGTTCTAGCTAACCGCCTATCGGGTAATCACCATTAAAATTAAGCCTCAAAACTGATGAAATGTTACAACGTCCAAATGCGTTTGGTTGAATCTGGGGTTTGGTGACACTGTTTGATTGATGCCCGGCGCGATGTCCTGCAGATGCCTAGTTAAAAGCCCCATCGCCTCGTCCTTGATGTCCAATATGGCCAGCCCTCCCGTGGGTGCAAGCGGGATGGTGCGGCGAAAAGTTGCTGGGCTGCAGCCGAAGCGATCCTTGAATCTGTGATAGAACTGCGCCGGATTGCCGATATTGCGCTCGCGCATGATGTCGGCAATGGGACCCTTCCTGTGTAGAATATCCCAAGCGACATGATCGAGTCGCGTATTTTGTAGATAATCGCGAAAGTGCATGCCGGTCTGTTTCTTGAAGAGGCGGGACAGATGGCTGAGTGTGATCCCTTCCTTCCGGGCCAAATCCGTCAACGACGCAACATCCTCTCCCATGCCGATCGCTTCCATGATCCGTCGAATGCGGAGAGGTCCTGACCTGTCGGCTCCCGACGAGTGGCTCGGTCTTGCATCGAAGGAAAAGGTGGCGGCTATGTAGCTACAGAGCGCAATCACCATCGAAAATTGTATCGCCGAATTGTTTGGATTCTTCCTGTCATCAAGCAGAATGCGAGCCATAAAGGCCTTCACCGGACGCAGTTTTTCTTGAAACGATTTGTCGTGTAGGAAGCTTTTGCATTTATAAGCCCGGTTGGCGAATTCAGCGATACCCATCGACTGGTAGTGCGCCGTGTCGATATGCAGCCCGCAGATGAGAGTGTCCGGCGCTATGGACAAGGAATTATGCGGTACGTTAGCATTGATGATCATCACATCATCTGTTTCAAGGTGGCAAATTTGCCCTTCGAGAACGATCTGTACACTCCCCCGTAAGACAAACAGGATTTCCATCTCCCGGTGCCAGTGGAACGGAATATCCATCGCACTGTGCAAGAACGAGCGCGTTCGAGAAATCTGATTGAGGATCGGTTGACGGAACCCGTGGCTCGTCACCGGATCGCTATCTGTTCCTCGCCAAGCTTCAATACCCATTTTGGCCTCCCGTTTCCGATCTCAGTGTATCAGGTCACATATCCGGATAAATATCAAAAACAGATGTGAATTCCGACAAGGAATGCATCTATTTCCGCGCTCCAACAGGCGCTAGAGTGCTGTGATGGGAGCTTGGCATGCTCTTCAGAAGATTAGGCCGCAGACGGCCATGTGAGCGTGCCGCGCATCGAAAGTCAATAATCGATGTACTGAAGGCATTGATTTGGAGGAATACTGGCAGTGTGGAATGAATCTGACGACAAACTTCATGCACTCGTCGGACAGATGACTGCAGAGGAAAAGGTTGCCACTCTGAGCGGGAGCGGGCTCTGGAGAACGTCGGCAAACTATCGCCTGAACATTCCCCAGGTTCTCATGACGGACGGTACCTATGGCGTGCGTTACTCGATCGAGCAGATCGAAGGCGAGAATGACGAGCGCAGGAATCTCGAGCAATTTCTCGCTGTCGTCAACCAGAAGGCAGACCGGGATGTCGAAGGCGAATTCGGCACGACGCGCCCGGCGACATGCTTTCCCAACGGTTCGGCCTTTGCTTGCTCATGGGATGTCGATCTCGCCTACTCGCTCGGTTCGGCGCTTGCGGCGGAGTGCCAGACATTCGGTGTCAACCTCCTGCTGGGGCCGGGCATCAACATCCGCAGGACGCCCCTGGCCGGACGCAGCTACGAATATTATGCCGAGGACCCGGTCATCTCCGGCGACATCGCCGCTGCCGTCATTCGCGGCCTGCAGGACAATGGGGTCGGCGCATCGCTCAAGCATTTCGCCTGCAACAATTCCGAGGTTCAGCGCACTACGATGAGTTCCGACGTGGACGAGCGCGCGTTGCGCGAGATTTACCTTTCGGGTTTTGAACGAGCCATTCGCAAGGGTGATCCTTGGACGGTCATGACCTCCTACAATCGCGTCAACGGCGTCCATGCGTCGGAAAACGAATGGCTACTGAGCACCGTTCTTCGCGAGGAGTGGGGCTATCGAGGCCTCGTGATGTCAGACTGGAACGGGATCAAGGATTCGGTCGCTGCGCTTTTGGCTGGCAACGACCTCGATATGCCCGAGCGGGCGGCGCGCAAAAGACAGATTCTCAGGGGAATTGAGGCTGGACGCTTGCCGCTGGATGTCACCGATCGCGCGTGCCTGCGGGTGCTGGAACTGGTGCGTAGACTGAAAGCCGGTGAGAACAGAACTGTTTCGGCCGACTTCGAACATCACCACGCACTGGCCCGTCAAATGGCGGCCGAGTCGGCGGTGCTTTTGAAGAACGCCGATGGCCTTTTGCCGATGGTTGACGTCAAGCGGATCGCTATTATCGGCGACGCCGCAATCCAGCCGGTTATCCAGGGCTCGGGATGTGCAACCACGCGTCCGTTCTTCATCGACGCACCTCTCGATGCCATCCGGAGACGCGCTGGCGACAGCGTCGACGTTTCCTTCCATGCTTTCGACGGTGCCTCGGGCGAAAGCGCAGCGGCGCAGCATCAATCTGCGGTTCAAGGAGCGGAGCAGGCTGATGTGGTTATCGTGTTTGCAAACACCAGCTACGGCTACGACGGAGAAGGATCAGATCGTCGCGATCTCCATCTCGATCTTGGACAGGATGCACTGATTGCCGCTGTGGCAAAGGCCAATCCCCGGACTATCGTCGTGCTGGCGTCTCCGGATGCGGTAGAAATGCCGTGGATCGGTGAAGTGTCTGCGGTTCTCGCCACCTTTTTCGGTGGGCAGGGCGTGGGCCAGGCCGTGGCGGACATCCTCTTCGGCGACCATAATCCGTCCGGGAAGCTGACCGTCACATTCCCTAAGCGCCTGAGCGATACACCCGGCTATCTTCACTATCCGGGGGACAACAATCACCATCACTATGGCGAGGGCATCTATGTCGGCTATCGGTACTACGACAAGCGTGACATCGAGCCACTTTTCCCCTTTGGCTTCGGCCTGAGCTATACGCAGTTTGCCTATTCCGATCTGACGATCGACCAGGATACAGTGTCTGATGGAGAGTGCGTCAGGCTCGCGTTCGACCTGACCAATACGGGCTCGCGGTTCGGAAAGGAAATCTGCCAGGTTTATATCCGGCCGGAATCCGGAAGGGCACCGCGTGCATTGCGCGAACTGAAAGCGTTCGGCAAGGTTGCGCTGGAGCCTGGAGAAAGCCGTCGCGTCGAGTTCGAGATCGATGCGTCCGACTTGCGGTACTACGATACGGCACAACGAGCCTGGGTTCTCGACAGCGGTATGATTCATTTTGACGTCGGCGCATCGTCGCGCGATATCCGTCTCAGTCATGGAATCAGGATCGAGCCTACCTACCGCTCGCTCCATTTCACTATGGATACCCAGCCATACCTGTTTCTAGCCGATCCCGTCGCTCACCAGAAGCTGGTGTCCTTCTTCCTGGACAGGCTGTCTCTCGATCGCGAAACGGCCGACAAACTGCTGACCTTCTGTGAGACGTCCTTCCACGGGATTTACAATTCCATTTCATGGTTTGCCGGAGATGCAATCTCGGAAACCGCGCTGCAGGAAGTTTTGGAGGACATCAATACCACCAATGGCTGGACCAGGGTGGCGAAGCCGCGGGGGTCCATGCGTGGGCAACCGCACAACTGACGGACGAAGAACTCAATCATAAAAGGGGAATCGACCATGCGTAAATCTTATAAATCCTGCCTTCGCATCGGAGGCCTTTACCTTGCCACGATGCTGGGAACGACGTCATCCATGGCGCAAACCATCGACGTTCTGCACTACTGGACATCGGGTGGCGAAGCTACAGCACTGAAAACCATTGCTGATGCCTATCAGAAGCGTGGAGGGACATGGAAGGACAGCGCCGTGACCGGGTCGGAGGCACAGCGAGCCTCGCTTCTCACCAGGGTTGCCGGCGGAGAAGCACCGGGGGCTGCTGTCGTTTCGCTGGGCGAGGTCAAGGATCTGGCCACGCAAGGTCTGCTGGCGCCCATCGGCGATTTGCCGTCGCTGAAAGACCAGTGGCCGAAGCTGTTTCCACCACTTCTTGGCGAGCGCGTCAGCGTCGATAACGAGCTCTACGCCCTGCCCGTCGACCTTGGAACGAGCAACTGGCTCTGGTATTCCAAGAAGATCTTCGATGAGGTCGGCGTGAAGCCTCCCGCAACCTGGGACGAATTTTTCACGGTCGCCGACGCGATCAAGGCGAAGGGCTACTTGCCGCTCGCTTTCGGCGGCCAGGCTTGGCAGGAGGCATTGGTTTTCCGCACGATCCTGATCGGTCAGGGCGGGCCGGATTTCTATCGCATCGTCTATTCCGAACACAATGCCGAGGCAGCGTCCGGCGAGACCATGATTAAAGCTTTCCAGACATTCGGGCGGCTGCGGGACTATGTCGATGAAGGCGTTGCCAACCGTAACTGGAATGACGCGACCGGGCTCGTGATCGCCGACAAGGCAGGAATGCAGATCATGGGAGACTGGGCCAAGGGCGAGTTCTTGGCCGCTGGAAAGAAGGCCGATGTCGACTACGGTTGCGCCATTTCGCCCGGGGCCAATGGCGCGCTCGAAGTCAGCGTCGATGCGATCGTCTTTCCAAAAGGCGAGAATGTGGACGTCAAGGCCCGAGACAAGCTGGCCGGTGTCATCATTGCCCCGGAAGTCCAGATCGCATTTAATTTGGCCAAAGGCGCCGTTCCGCCTGTGTTGAATGTCGATATGAAGGGCTTCGACGGATGCTCGCAGAAGGTCGTCGAGCAGCTCGGCAATCCCAAGGCGCTGCTGCCAAGTTCGGACATGTCGTTCACCGCGAGCGGCGTCGGCGACATCCGGGATCTTGTGACCGAGTTCTGGGACAATCGGGACATGAAACCTGAAGACGCCGCCACCCGCTTCGGCGAGATCGTTGCAAACGACAAATAAACGTCAACGATGGATGTAATCTGACTCTTCCCCCGCGCCGGACCGGCGCTGGGGATGTTGAATGAATATTATGGATACGTACCGAATGGCGCATAGGAAGGCCGGATCATCATGATGTCAGGTGCGAAGCTCGTTCTCCTCCCCGTGAGCATCATCGTGCTGATCTGTTTTTACGGGGCGATTCTGTGGACAACCTATATTTCGCTGACGACCTCGACCCTCGTGCCGGTTTATCGGCTGCAGGGTTTTGCGGAATATGTAACGCTTCTGCAATCGTCCAGATGGCGAACGTCTTTTGCCAACATGTTCGTTTTCGGCGGCATCTTCATCACCGCGTCGCTTGTCCTGGGGACATTTCTCGCGGTCCTCCTCGACTGCCGATCGCGCGGCGAAGCTGTGTTCCGGCTGATCTATCTCTATCCGATGTCGATGTCGTTCGTGGTCACTGGCATGGCATGGCAATGGCTCTTAAACCCCACGACAGGCATCCAACAATTTGTACGATCGCTTGGCTGGGAGACGTTTACCTTCGATTGGATCGTTCAGCGCGACTACGCTATCTACACGGTATCGATCGCCGCCGTTTGGCAAATGGCCGGCCTCGTGATGATCATTATGCTGGCCGGGCTAAGGTCCGTCGATCAAGGCATTTGGCGTGCGATGAGAATGGAAGGGGCTTCGCTTCCCCGCGCCTATCTTAGCGTCGTTTTGCCAATGCAGAAACCGCTGCTGGTGACCTGCGTCGTTCTCCTCGCGACCGCCGTGGTCAAGAGCTATGATCTGGTGGTGGCGATGACGGGAGGCGGCCCTGGAAACAGCACCGATGTGCCGGCGAAGTACGTCGTCGATCTTCTGTTCGTACGCGGGAACATCGCCCGAGGTGCTGCCGGTGCCGTTATCATGCTGTTGTCCGTCATCTGCGCGTTGATTCCGTATTTTCTAGTTACCCGTATCCGGAAAGGGGCCGCCCAATGAGCAGTCTTCTCCGCTTGAGGAAAACGTCTGGGAAAAAACTTGTCGGCATCGGCGTCATCTATTTCTTTCTCGGCTTGGCCGCGCTGTACTTCCTGATGCCTCTCGTCGTCGTTTTGATGACCTCCTTCAAAACTATGGACGAAATCCGAGCCGGAACCATTTTCACGCTGCCGCATGCGGTAGATTTCACTGCATGGAAGACGGCGTGGTTCAGCGCTTGCACGGGCCTTGAATGTAAGGGGCTGCAGGTCGGTTTCCGCAATTCCGTGATGATAACCATCCCGTCTGTCGTGTTATCGATCTTGGTCGGTGCGATAACCGGTTTTGCGCTTTCCCAACACAAGGGGCGACTGAGTGCCTGGCTGCTCGGCTCCCTGCTCCTCGGTGCGTTCATTCCGTATCAGATTTTGCTTTATCCGCTGGTTAAAATCCTCAGTACAATCGGCATCTATGCAACCTTACCAGGTATCGTCATCATCCATATAGCGCTCGGCCTCCCTTACGTCAGCATCCTGTTCTACAATTTCTACGCCGGCCTGCCGAATGAACTGGTAAAGGCTGCCAAAATGGATGGAGCGGGATTTTTCCGAATCTTCTTCGACATCATTTTCCCGATGTCTCTCAATGCTGTCATTGTCGCTGTGATCATGCAGGCGACGGGAATCTGGAATGACTTCCTATTAGGGCTGACATTTGCCGGTAGCGACAATTTCCCGATGACGGTTCAACTCAACAATGTCGTCAACACGACGACCGGCATCCGCCAATATAACGTTAACATGGCTGCGACAGTGCTGACGGCGCTGCCGCCACTTGCGCTGTATATTCTCGCGGGGCGCTATTTCGCACGTGGTCTGTCGGCAGGCGCGGTCAAAGGATAAATCATGAGCTTTCTCTCCATACAGGGCCTTTCAAAATCCTATGGTGGTCTCACCGTTCTGGACCACGTCGATTTTGATGTGAAAGAGGGCGAGTTCGTCGTGCTGCTAGGACCGTCTGGATGTGGAAAATCCACCTTGCTCAGCGCCATCGCAGGTCTGGATGACATCGATTCCGGCCGGATTTTCGTAGACCAAAAGGATGTAACGGATCTTGAACCCAAAGACCGAAGCATGTCGATGGTGTTTCAGTCCTACGCCCTTTATCCAACGAAGACGGTGCGCAAGAACCTGGAGTTTGGCTTGAAGGTCGCGGGACTGCCGAACGACGAGATCGCGCGGCGCATAGCTTGGGCGGCCGAGTTACTGCAGATCGATGTGTTGCTGGATCGCAAGCCCGGAAATCTCTCTGGCGGGCAGCGTCAGCGCGTGGCGATCGGACGTGCGCTCGTGCGGGGAAGCAAGATATGCCTGTTCGACGAACCTCTGTCTAATCTGGATGCGAAGCTGCGGAATACGATGAGGCTCGAACTCCGCCGACTGTTTCAAAAGCTCCATGGAACGGCGGTCTACGTGACCCACGATCAGGTCGAAGCCATGACGATGGCTGATCGCGTGGCGGTCTTGCAATCGGGACGGATCGAGCAATTCGACAGCCCCATGCAGATTTACCACAATCCGGCGACACTGTTCGTCGCGACATTTCTCGGCAATCCGGCGATTAACCTGGTCAAAGGTCGCTACGACGCATCCAGGCGTACCGCGACAACGAATGGGGGACTGTCGCTGCCCCTGAATCACTACCACCTGAAGAACGAGGCGATGTCCGACACGGACGTCATCGTTGGCATTCGTCCCGAGCACATCGCCCTTGCCTCGTCCGACATTCCGGCCAGTATAGTGGTGGACGCTGCGGTGGAAGCCGTGGAGATGCAGGGATCAGAGATCATAGTCTGGCTGAACATACAGGATCTGCGTTGGTCGATGAAGCTGCCGGCGTCGCATGCGCCTACCCTCGAGGGCGCCATACGGGTTTCTCTCGATCCAGCCCGACTTCATGTGTTCTGCACCAGAACTGAAGAACGCCTATAGTTGTCGTTTTCGTTTCCGGGTGGAATCAAAATTTCGGGAACGGGGAAGCTCGATGCCCATCTTAACCAGTCATGCATTCGCGCCGGATCAGGTCGGCGACCGTATTGGCTCGTTCGACGAGATGTGGCCACCTCGGCATTAAGGCTTAATAGCCATAAAATTTGAAAGGTCATAGATGTGTTTCGGCGAGTCATTTGACCCCGCCATAGGTGCCGAAAGATGACCCCAGCTGGGATAACAAAAAATTAATGCACATCAGCACCTTACTTCCTAGCATCTGGGGTCACTCTTCTGCGCCGAAAGGGGTGAACCTTGGGCACCGGATCACAGGGCACAGTAGCAACCACCCGACGCGATAGTCCCATTGCCTTCAACGTAACGTCTGCGATACCCACGGCTGTTCCGTCAGCAGAGATTTGCAGGTGTGGTAACGCGAGATAATTCTCCACTGTCATATCGTCGAGCATCGGATTGCCACGCCATCCCGCACAGACCATTTCATCCCTTGATAGCTCCTCGACCGCAAGCAGGCCATTCTGCAAGGTCGAATTGCCGAGAATAGCGCACTCGATTTCGCCGTTCCGAAGCAATCCCGATACATCTGTTTCCCGGACGTGCAACACATTCAAAGTGGCATTCGGCGCAGAGCTGGAAAAGGCCTCGATCAGGCGGGGCAAAATCGCGACGGCCGTGTAGTCCGAGAGACCGATGCGAAAGTTCCGTTGGGTCTCTTCGGGTTTAAAATTGAGATGCCGGTCGACTACGGATCGTATATCCGCCAAGGCACGAGACAACCCAACGGCTAGCTCGCGTGCGCGCGGTGTTGGCTCCATGACGCCCGCATCTCGCGAGAACAGCTCGTCCTTGAATATCTCCCGAAGCTTCGCAAGGGAATGGCTGATTGCCGATTGCGTTCTCCCGAGACGAGAAGCCGCTTTGGTGACGCTTCTCTCTTGCATGAGGACATCGAACACTCGCAGTAGATTAAGATCGATATGGGTCAGCGAGAATTCGGCGCGGCTTTGGGATGGATGCATTGGTGTCATGCAATAAAACTAGCATGAACTATCCAAATATCAGAGCGGTTCATAATGCTGTTGTCTAGCCCAGTCCCGGACCGTTCCGAAGTTGATGGGAAAGTCCGGTTAGTGGTAGCGATCACGCTGATGCAACCACGAGGGCGGATATGGTTGAACGCTCGCGCGCCTGTGAGGTAAACCTCCAGAGACCGGTTGAATGGATTATGTCGCAAAACTCCCACAGACCGTCCAAAAACTCTGCTTGCCGCAATTATTGATCCCAGCCGACGATCGTGAGCTCGGGCCACAATTTGATCCAGCGATCGATCTTCTTTTCGTATATTTCGCGTGTGATCTGCTTTTTGTTTGGGCGGACGACAGCACCAAGCAAGTCGGAAAGTCCATATGGAGTGCACAGCTCCAGGTTCGCGTGGCCAGGGCGTAGCCCCACGGCTGCCGCAGTTGTCGGAAAAGTGGTTATGGCCTCGGCTGTCGAGGTATACGGATTAATTGGATACCCGAACTTAGCCTCGTACCAAGAGTGTACTCTGGCCTGGTTTTTCACATCTATCCAGACTGGCAATCCAGAGAGTGCTGCTCGGATGCGGGCCGAGTGTTCGGCTTCCGAGTCCTCGGAAAGATCATCGGGATCGAAATAAACAATATCGATGTCTTGGATGCCATAAGCGTGCGGGAAACCAAAAACGTGGTTCCAAACCGTTTGGGCGATAGCACCAGCCACAAGCCAGGAATCAGGCAGGGCAATCTCATCCCAGTTGCCAAGGACCGAAGAAAGGAGGGGGCTCTTGGAGACGATCGCTTGTAATTCCAGATGTATTTCTTCGCTCACATAAATTTTCCTTTAAACAGCTTGGCTGATTCCAAATAGCACTCTCTTGCGCTAGATTCTGCCATGGCACACCTTTCAGGAACAGATCGCACGCAATTGCTGCTTCTGCCGGAAGCGGTTGATGATTACGTCGGCCCGGACAACCCGGTACGCTTCATTGAGGCCTTCGTGGATGGCCTTGATCTTGCTGCCGATGGCTTTGTCCGGGTGGCTGCGAAAGAGACCGGCCGTCCAGGTTACGATCCAGCCGATTTACTGAAGCTCTACGTGTATGGCTACGTCAACCGGGTGCGAGCCAGCCGGCGGCTGGAGGCGGAGGCCCATCGCAATATCGAGGTAATCTGGCTACTGAGGCACTTGAAGCCTGACTTCCGCACCATCGCCGATTTCCGCCGTGTGAACCGATCGGCCTTCAAGCAGGTATTCCGGGAGTTTGTCATCCTGTGCCGGCAGCTCGATCTGTTCGGACGGGAACTGCTGGCGGTCGATGGCACGCGCATCAAGGCGGTGAACAACAAAGATCGCAACTTCACACGGGGAGCGTTGACCAAGTTCATCAACGAGGCCGATGAGAAACTGGCTGACTACATGAAGCGGCTCGATGAGGGCGATGCGCAAGAGGAGAAAGCCAGCAGCAATGGCGGCGATTGCGGCCGCGGCGATGGCAAACTCGCGGAAAAGATCGCGGCGATCAAAGACAAGCGTGACCGTCACAACGCGCTGCTGGACGAGTTGGACAAAACCGGCGAGGACCAGATCTCGTTGACCGATCCCGATGCCCGCGCCATGGCGCGCATGACCAAGATCGGCGTAGGCTACAACTCGCCGTTGACGTAAAGCACAAGCTGATCGCCGAGCAGGAGGTCTGCAACCAAGTGCTGGACATGGGGCTTCTAGCGCTGACGGTTGAGGCGGCGATGGACACGCTCGGCGTTGACAGGATCGAGGCGGTGGCGGACCGGGGTTACTTCAAGATCGAGGATAGCGAGGCTTGCGAGAAGGCCGGGATCACCGCCTATGTTCCCAAACCGATCCGCGGTCCGGCCGTCGCTCAGGGCTTCTTTTCCAAGGAGCAATTCCGCTACGATCCGGACAAGGACATTTACCTTTGCCCAGCAGGCCAGGTGCTCTCACCTCGTCACTTTGGCAAGTCACGCGACAATGTGAAGATCGACTACGTCAACCGCGATGCCTGCAAGGCTTGCAGCCTGCGCGAACGCTGCACCAGAAGCTTCCGTCGCGTGTCGCGCCTTGAGAAGGAGGCGGTGCTCGATCGCATGGCGGCGCGTCTCGCCGTCCGGCCCGACATTCTGGACCGGCGGCGCGAAAGCGTCGAGCATCCGTTCGGCACGATCAAACAATGGATGAACCAAGGCACATTCCTGATGCGCAGGTTGGAAAACGTGCGCGGGGAGTTCAGCCTGACGGCGCTGGCCTACAACATCAAAAGAGCCATTACCCTTGTCGGCGTTGCGGGTCTGATCGCCGCCGTCAGGCCATGACAGCCCTCTCTGTGCGGACTTTCCGATCCCAATACGGTGTCAAAGTGCTCAGCAGTGCCTTATCGAGCTCGTTGGCCCAGTCGGCCCGAAGCTGTGACTTTGGCCAACTCGCAGAACGTTGTGGGAACGCGGCGTGGAGGATTGACCCGAGAAGTGCCCGGTCGTGACATTGCGCTCCAATTTGAGGAGCGTTTTAATGAGTAAGGGTATTTCGAGTTCGGACATTGTCGGCCAATGGAGCCTGAGCTTCGCCGACATTGATTTCATCAATTCCAAACCGGCCGCGACGAGGCTCGGCTTGGCCTCGCAGTTGAAGTTTTTCAGCGCACGCGGTTTTTTCGCTGACGATGGCACATTGATCCCAAACGATGCTGTCGAATACCTGGCTGAGCAGATCGGCGTCCGAGCCGACGAGCTGTCCAGCTATGATTTCGGCGGGAGGACAGCACGTCGGCATTGCGCAGAAATTTTGCAGTATCTCGGCTTTGGCCGCATGACGCGACGAGACCGCGAAGCGCTTTCTTGCTGGATTATCGGCGAGCTTTGCCCGTCCGGACAATCCGTCAGCGCCATGCTTGAGGCGGTCTTCCTCTGGTGCCGGGATCGCAATATCTATGGTCCGTCTGCCAAGGAGCTTGAACGGCTCGTTCGTTCGCAACGGCAACAATATCTCGACGGCTGGCTTCATGAGGTGAACGCCGCGCTTCCGCCTGAGACTGTAGTGGCGATGGAAAGCTCCCTGGCTGACGCGGAAGGGCCGACGGGCTTCAATGCGATAAAGGCCGATGCGGGGCGAGCAACGCTCGACAACATTCTTGAGGTGACCGCTCGGCTGGCGTTCATCCGGAAACTGAACCTCCCACGGAATATGTTTTCGAACATCAACCCGGTGTGGATCGAGCGTGTTGCCCGCCGCGTTTCCGGCGAAAAGGCGTCGGAGATGCGCCGTCACACGGAGACACGCCAGCTTGCGCTTTATGCGGTGTATTTGATGGCGCGGGAAACGGCGATGACCGATGCAATGGTCGAACTGCTTGTGGAAACGGTGCACAAGATCACAACCCGGTCGAAACGGAAGGTGGTGGGTGACATCGCCAAGGATGTCGAACGGGTCTATGGCAAGGAACGGCTGCTCGTCGACATTGCAACCGCATCGATTGACGATCCGGACGGTCGCATCTGCGATGTTATCTTTCCGGTTGTCGGCAAGGAAAAGCTGGCGGCGATCATCAAGGAAAGCAGTGCCAAGGGTGCGCTAGACCGCCGCATCTATGCAGTCATGCGCAATTCATGGGCCAATCATTATCGCCGGATGCTACCAAGCCTGCTTTCCGTGCTGGAGTTCCGGTCGAACAATGCGGTTTGGCGACCAGTTTTGTCTGCCCTCGACTGGATCAGAGCGAAGCTGGAGGACGGGTGCCGGTTCGTGCCGCAGAAGGATGTGCCGATAGACGGTGTGATCCCGGCAAAGTGGCGCAATTCGGTCATCGATGGAAATGGTCGCGTCAACCGGATCAGCTATGAACTCTGCGTCCTGACCCAACTGCGGGAATGCATCCGGTCCAAGGAAATCTGGGTTGTCGGCGCTGACCGTTACCGCAATCCCGATGATGATCTGCCGAAGGATTTTGCGGCTCGACGCTCCTCTTATTTTTCCAAGCTGAACCTGACACAGGACGCATGCGAATTTGTGGCAATGGTTCGCAAGGAGTTGGAACACGAGTTACTGCTTCTGAACGAAACAATCCCGCGAAACGAGAAGGTGAGAATCCTGTGGCGCGGCGAAAACAGGATTTCGATCACGCCGTTCAAGCCAGCGCCGGAACCGAAGGGTCTGGCAGCGATCAAATCGGAGATTGGTCAACGCTGGCCGATGACGGGCCTCCTCGACGTCCTGAAGGAAGCAGCCCTCGACACCGGATTTCTCGACGCATTCGAGACCTCGGCCTCCCGTGTCGCCCTTCCCAAGCCTGTTCTGGATCAACGACTGCTTCTTTGCCTCTATGGCCTCGGCACCAATGCCGGGCTGAAGCGGGTCGCCGGAGCCACCACGGATGCCAGCTATGAGGAACTTCTTCATGTGCATCGCCGCTTCATTCACGCGGGCGCTTTGCGGGAAGCTTGCTTTCGGGTTGCCAATGCCACGCTTGCAATTCGCAATGCAGCGGTCTGGGGTGACGCCGGAACGGCCTGCGCATCTGATTCCACGAAGTTCGGGGCTTGGGATCGTAACCTGATGACCGAGTGGCACGCCCGCTATGGCGGGCGCGGCGTCATGATCTACTGGCATGTCGAAAAGCGTGCCACCTGCGTCTATTCTCAACTCAAACGGTGCTCGTCGTCGGAAGTTGCATCGATGATCGAAGGGGTTCTTCGACATTGTACCGATCTGGAAATCCAGCGGCAATATGTCGACAGCCACGGCCAGAGCGCCGTTGGTTTCGCCTTCTGCCGGTTGCTCGGCTTTGAACTCGCCCCCCGCCTGAAGGCGATTGCCCGGCAGAAGCTGGCGCTACCGGATGCGTGCTCCCGGACAAGATTGCCGAACCTACTTCCTATTCTTTCCAACCCGATCAACTGGGAGGAGATCGAGCAGCAATATGACGAAATGGTCAAATATGCTGCTGCCATGCAGACGCGCACAGCCGATCCGGAGGCGATCCTGCGCCGCTTCGCGCGGGCGGAAGTGATGCATCCGACCTACAAGGCGTTGAGCGAACTCGGGCGGGCGGTCAAGACGATCTTTCTATGCCGTTACCTGCGCCAAGAACCGTTCCGCCGGGAAATCCATGAGGGGCTCAACGTCGTTGAAAACTGGAACAGCGCCAACGGCTTCGTCTTCTTCGGCAAGGGCGGCGAAATGGCGACCAACCGCATCGATGAGCAGGAGGTTTCGGCGCTGGCCCTGCATCTTCTGCAAGCCTCGCTCGTCTATGTGAACACGCGCATGCTGCAAACGGTGCTTGCCGAGCCAGTCTGGCACGGCCGTATGGCACAGGAAGATTATCGCGGCCTCACGCCGCTGATCTATGCCCACGTCAATCCCTACGGTCGGTTCGATCTCGATCTGGACAACCGGATAGATTTCGGCAAAATCGCCGCGTAAGCATCGGTGCAGAATGAGTGTTGCAAAACTCAGGCGCGAAATTCCAACTTTTGTTGAGACTTTTGCAACGATGTGATCATTCATAATGAGTTGGATTTGGGAACAAGAAATGCCTTTCAATTTCCAGAAGATGCATGCGAACGGGGACGATTTTGTCATTGTTGACCTACGCGGGCAGGCAAACTTCTTCAATAAAGATACTGCCAAACGACTAGGAGATCGAAACCGTGGGATAGGTTTCAATCAACTCGCAATTTTGTCGGATTGCGACGACGCAGCGGCTCGGCTTACGTTCTGGAACCCCGATGGTTCAACACTTGATGCTTGTGGTAGTGCCACCCGAGGCGTTGCATGGAAGTTGCTGCTCGAAACGGGCTTTTCTTCCATAGCCGTTAGAACCAATCGCGGGCTCCTGACGTGTTCGAAGGAAGGGAATGGCCTGATTTCAGTTGATATGGGCGAGCCGCTTCTACGGTGGCAGGATATTCCAATCGCCGAGGAAACAGATACTCTGAAGCTGCCTCTGCCGGGTGATCCCGCCGCCTGCAGTATGGGAAATCCGCATTGCACCTTCTTCGTCGAAGATGTGGAAACGGTGCATGTGGAGATGCTTGGACCCGCAACTGAATCACACCCGTTGTTTCCACAAAAGACTAATGTTCACTTCGTTCAAGTCATCAGTCCCGCGCGGATTCGTCTCCGCATATGGGAGCGCGGCGGCGGCATGCCGCTTGGCTCGGGATCATGTTCCTGCGGTGCAGTCGTTAACGGCATCCGGCGCGGTTTGCTGGACAACGATGTCGAAGTCGAATGTGATGGCGGAATCGTTAGGGTGAAGTGGGATGGCGCGGGGAGCGTATTTTTGACTGGGCCGATCGAGCCTAGTTTTAGCGGTGTTTGGTCTGACGACTTTTCGCAAAATTCCTGACTTTTCACTGGAAATATCGGGAGCTGGAAGCGCGCTCAAATTCGTGTCGCAATTATCGTTCGCAAAAGGCCGCCGGAAGTGGGTGGCTTTTGCGAAAGCCCTTTGCCCAGCATCACTTTTGGGTACGCCCTAGAGTGACATTCAAATGTGACGTGGACGGAGTGTAACAAAAGGGTGGATTTTCGATCAAAGTGACGTTACACAATCGAAACCACCCTAATGTTACAGAATCGCTATGGCCCGTATCGGATACGCTCGCGTTAGCACCACAGATCAGGATCTCGATATTCAGAACGAGCGTCTGAAGGCCGCAGGTTGCGAAATCATCCGCTCGGAAACCGGATCAGGGGCGTCCCGAAAGGGGCGGTCCGAGCTGGAAACCATCATGCAGTTTTTGCACGCGGGCGACGAACTGGTGGTTCTACGGCTTGATCGGCTCGGCCGTTCCACACGCGACGTTCTCAATCTCGTTCATGAGCTTGACGAAAAGGGCGCGTCACTCCGCATTCTAGAGCCCGAAGTCACAACAGCCGGAAGCATGGGGCGAATGGTCATCACCATCCTCGGTATGGTGGCCGACATGGAACTCAAGTTCATCAAAGACAGGCAACGCGCGGGCATCGACGCGGCAAAAGCTGACGGCATCTACACGGGCAGGAAGAAGAATGTCGACGACGCGGAAATCCGCAGGCGGATCGCGGCTGGCGCAACGAAAGCCGCCGTTGCTCGTGAGCTGAACATTTCCAGGATGACTGTCTACCGCGCCTTGGAAGATCAAGGTTCGCCATCAGACTCTATGTGATCACGAGTTCTCCACCTGTTCTTTGAGTTGGCCAAAATCGCAGCTTCGGGCCGACTGGGCCTAATACGCTTTTCGGGATCCCACAGATGATGGGCAACGAATTTGAGCAGGAGAGCTTCAGGTGCAGGCCAGGGGAGGGAGGTTCCGGTTGCCGCTAGCGACCAGGCTTGCAAATAAGCAAGGTCTGACGTCAGTGCCCGCAGCGTGTTGGCACCCATGCCCTCATTGACCAGATGGCGAAGCGTCTCGATATCTTGATCGGTCAAAAGCTCAGCCAGCTCATCCCGACGTTCGAGCGGCAGGACCGCTGCAATCGTGTCGAGTTCACGTAAGCGGCGATCAAGACCACTCATATTGGCAATCCATGCTCATCATAAACGTCGTCGTGGTTGGATGTGGCCCCGACTGGAACGTTCTTGCGACCTTCTGTAGCAAGAGCCAGGATCTTGTCCATCGCCTCTTCTTTTTTCTCGATCGGTATGAAGGTGGCAGCCGGCGTCCCGTCTCTGCAGATCACGATCTCATCACCGAGCAGCGCCAGCTCAATCAAATCCTCAAGCCGTTCTGCGGCCTCTTCGATTTCAACAAACACTTTCATCCCTACCTCACCAGATCCGTTCGTGCAGCACAGTGTCGAACACGACATCCGTTGAGATCAGCACGCAGTGTTCTAGTCTTGTCTGCGCCGCAAGAATGCGATCCCAGGGATCGCGATGGACCCAGTCGAAGCTTGCTGCCAATTCGGCATGCAGATCGGTTATGGCAAGAGTCTGGAGGCCACTGGCTGTCACGGCTGCCCGCAACTCCTGTGGCTTCAGGTCGAGCTTGTTCAGCCGCATCTTGTTATCCAGCTCATAGAACGAAACGGCGCTGACCAGAACGACATTCGTCTTGTCCTCGATCAGCGCGCGCGCCCGTGCAGAAAGCCTTTCGCTTCCGATTGCCCACCAGTAGATCGCATGACTATCGAGCAGAATCTTCATTGCGCTGTTTCGCCAGGCTTGCCCTGCCAGACACCGGTCTCGTCGTTCCAGTCGCCTGCGTCGATCGCAGCCTGCTCGGCATCAACAGTGTCGAACGGGTCGTCGGGAAGGCCGCGATGGCGCAAAAGGCCAAAGGGACGCTTATTGCCATCGACGGCCGGTCCAATCCGGGCGTAGACTTCATTGCCGCGCATAATCACGATTTCTTCACCCTGATTGGCGCGCTCGAGGACTTCCGCAAAATTCTTGCGGGCTTCGCTGATCTTGTAGCTGGTCTGGGGCATTGTGAGCTCCGAATTCATTATGGAAGCGAGTATATCACGGGGTGCCTAAGTGTACAATCAAGACGTACGGATAAGAATCGATAAGGAGTACTTATCGATGGTTAGGTACATCGCTGGGCGCGGCAATCTATGACGCTAGCGACGGGCAAGTTTGCTTTCGTTGCGGAAATCGCGCATAATTATTTCAATGTCTTATGATCTCGCCAAAATCGATATGAGAGAGCTGAATGCCCCCGCCGCCCGTGCCGGTGAAGCTTTGGCACGTCTGGATGAGCGCGTAGCCCGCTCGCCGATCCGCGACGGCTTTCTCGAGCGGCAGAACTTTGCCGACGCCATCGCGTCGCTCTGGGTCGACGGCGAACTCGTTCACCTTGAGGACATCGTCCTGCACGATGCGCGCCTCGATATCCGCACGCCGACCCACGAACTGACCATTGCGCACTCGATCCTGCGGGTCCGCCGGCAGATTTTTGCCCATCCGCCCGACTGGGCGCTGAGCGCCGCCGGCATTGCTCGTTTGCGGGGCAGGGGAGTGCCAGGTGACGAGCCCGTTCCGGCTCGATCCGGTTTGACGAGCCTAGTCGGCGCAGATGACGGCGGTTTGACGCTGGACGGTGACCCGCACGGCGACGACTTCGCCGAGATTGACGCGGTGCTGGCGCGCAGCACCGCGGTTCTCAACGGGTCGGCCATCCCCCGACCGGCTGATGCCGGCGATCCACTGGTCTATGACGCCGACTGGGATGAAGACGAGCGAATGGGACAGTGGCGTGTGGGGCTTAACGAAACCGAGGGCCTCTCACCGGTGTTGCGCGGCGTAATCCTGCTCGATGCGTGGAGCGCGATCGAAGTGCTAAAGCACCGCACCGAGCTCGGCCGCCAGCTGGTCGCCTCACTCCTGCGCCGCGAGGGCACGACTCCCGCCCACCTGCCGGCGCTCAATTTCGGGCTGCGCAGCGTCCGACGCGAACTGCGGCATTCCAGAAGTCGGATGACGCGGCTGCTGGCGCTGCTCGAAGCGTTCGCGGCGGCGGCGGAACTTGGGATGAAGGAGCATGACCGCATTCTGCTGGCCCGCCAGCAGCTGGAGCGTCAGGCATCCGCCAAACGGACCAATTCGAACCTGTCACGGCTCGTCGACCTTGTCGTGGCGCGGCCCGTTGTGTCTGCCAACCTCATCGCCAAGGAGCTTGGCGTCACGCCGCAGGGCGCACGGCATCTAGCTGCGCAGCTGCCGCTCAGGGAGATGACGGGAAGGGGGCGGTTTCGGGCTTGGGGAATTCTATAAGCTGGGCACCGGGCAATCTCATCAAACCGCATCGTGGATGTCGATCCCGACGACGGTGACTTGGACTTCCGACCCGGCGGGTTCGACTAATGTCAGACGAGCCGTGTCCGCGGCCGGCGGCGGGACGTTAGCCATCCAAGCCGCAATGCGAGGGTCCTTCCGGACGGTTGGGGATCGTCCGCGCAAGTCTTCATCCCGCCCTTGAAAAGGATGAAGATGCACGTATTACTGGTTGGCGGAAGTCCCTGAAACTTGATGGCTGCGACAGGACGAGCGATGGGTGAACGTCGGAATTCCGGACAGCTTCGAGCTGTTCTTGGAAGACGGCTCTCGGAAGAACTGCGTCTTTCGTTGGCGAAAGCTGGCTGATATCGGCGTGGAGTTTATTGGCGAGCCGTGAGGCGCAGCGGCGGCTGTTGCAAAAGTTCTACTTCTGCGACGTTGCAAATATCAGCCGCAAAACTGAAACTTTAATCGGGACATCTGCGACAACCGCTATGTGCTCCTTCTGACCGCAGTCGAAGACATAGCCTCTACCGTTCCCTCTCAGAGACATGAAGAGCGAATGCCGTTGATAAACCCCCGCATCACGGGCCGCATCAGCTTGCGGCTGGGATAGTAAAGGAAGAACCCGGAAAACGGCTCGCACCAGTCTTCCAAGACGCGCACAAGCGCGCCGGACTGGATGCTATCGAGCACCTGCCTTTCGAACGCATAGGCGAGGCCGGCCCCTCCCAGCGCGGCCTCGATGATCAACCGGTCGTCGTTCAAAG